>NZ_JAEKJV010000007.1:0-256324 GCF_017309175.1 Salipiger bermudensis
AGCTCCATCAGAGCCATTCTGTCGTCGGTCATCGTCATCTCCGTCTCAGGTTTCAGGTGTCGCAACCCGA
The DNA here is from genome assembly GCF_017309175.1 of Salipiger bermudensis. Taxonomy (NCBI): domain Bacteria; kingdom Pseudomonadati; phylum Pseudomonadota; class Alphaproteobacteria; order Rhodobacterales; family Roseobacteraceae; genus Salipiger; species Salipiger bermudensis. The sequence continues at coordinate 71 of NZ_JAEKJV010000007.1, forward strand.
ACCTTCTCCGAAGATCGACGGTGACCGCCAGCGTCGCATGTGGCGACGCCCGCGGATTCCTACACCACGCTATGGGGCACTATCGAGCTATGCACCAGAGTGAGACTCGAATTGACCCTCCCTGCGAGCCTTCGTGGCCAGACCGTGATGCTGGATACGTTGGAAGCCGTGGATGGAAGCACAGATACAAAGGCTCTGTTGCGTCCGATCCTGCAGATCATAGAGCGGGCGGTCTCTTCCGGCATCCAGCAGGAGTTTTTCGCCAACTTTGCGCTCTATGCCACTGAAGCGAACTTGCCTCGGCAAGGGCTGGGTGACTTCACCATTGCGCTAGATATCCCGGAGCACGCGCTTGACGCCGCCCGCCAAGATCTCCTCGACATCGCTGTCGCGGGATCCGACCGGATCTGGCAAACCACGTCAGACGGCCGCGCCGCCGCGGTCTTCGAGGTGATCTGCGACATCCTCGACGAGGGGCTCGCTCCAGTCGAGCAGCAGGCGCTGCTCGACGCCAACCTTGCAGACTTGGCAAGCTGATTTCGCCTCCATGCAGTGGCTTTGCCTACTGTGAACCATTCTGGAGCCGGACCGTCGAGGCGCCAGGTGTCATCGGCTGGCGGCCGGGCGTGCCAGGCGCAGCATGCCGGGCTTTGCAGCACGACCGGAGCGCGGGCGCATGTTGGCTTTTGCCGCACGCACATGGACGTGGGCCATCCTGCGATAGCCAAAGCTGATCGCTTCACAGCTGCTGTGCTTTCGATCATCCTTGGAGAGGGCGATGCCCATCGCTCACTTTCAGGCGCACGTCACAAGGATTTCAAGGCAATGTCGGCACCCGACAGTCAGGCGAACAGGGAACATCGGACGGTGAAATTGCGCCGCGCCCTGACGACGCCCTTGCTCACGCTCTATGGGCTTGGCGTCACGGTCGGTGCGGGCATTTATGTCCTCGTTGGGAGCACGGCGGCCGAGGCCGGGGCCTATGCGCCGGTTTCTTTCGTCATTGCCGCCACCGTTGTCGCCTTCACCGCCTTCTCCTACGCGGAACTGACGACGCGATACCCGGTCAGTGCCGGTGAAGCAGCTTACGTCGAAGCTGGATTTCGCTCCGGTTCACTGGCGACTCTCGTCGGGCTGGCGGTCGCCTTGTCGGGTATGGTCTCGGCAGCGGCCGTCGCGATTGGAGCAGCATCCTACTTGCAGGGGGTGATCGCGGCACCTCACTGGGTGCTGACAGTCGCGGTGGTGGCGCTGATGGGGGCCATCGCCCTTTGGGGCATCACGCAGTCGGTTCTGGTGGCCGCAATCATCACCCTGGTGGAAGTCGGCGGACTGATCTTTGTGGCTGTTTGGGGTTTTGGTATTTCCGAGCCACTTGGCGTCGATTTCACAGACATGCTCCCGCCTCTCGTCGGGCAGCACTGGACGGGGATCGGCGCGGCTTCGCTCTTGGCGTTCTTCGCTTTTGTCGGCTTCGAGGACATGGCGAACGTTGCGGAAGAGGTCAAAGACCCGGGATCGACCCTGCCCAAGGCCATTGTTCTGACGTTGGTCATAGCGACTTTTCTGTACCTCGCGACGACTGCCGCCGTGATTGTGGCCGTGCCGCTCGGTGACTTGACCTCTTCCTCTGCTCCGCTCTCACTGGTCTTTGAAGGTGCCCCTTTGGCGGTACGGCAGGGGTTCTCCGTCATCGCCATCGTAGCAACGATTAACGGTGTCTTGATCCAGATGATCATGGCATCGCGGGTCCTTTATGGCCTGGCCGATCAAGGGCACTTGTTTCCAGCCATGGCGATCGTCGGCTCGCGAACACAAACACCGGTCGTAGCAACGCTTCTTGTGATGGGCGTGGTCGCATTTCTGGCCTTGGCACTCCCAATTGATGAGCTGGCCGAACGCACGTCACAGATCGTTCTTTTGGTCTTTGTCTTGGTGAATGGTGCCCTGATCAGGCTGAAATGCCGGGGCGATGGCGGGCCTGACCACTTCACAGTACCCTTGATCGTCCCCGTCATGGGAGCGTTGACAAGCTTGCTTCTGCTCGGAACCGCTTGGCTTTAGAGACGAGGCAGACATCCGCGCAAATCGCGGTAGCGAGCGAAGTGACCGAAAGGATCAGCGGTTTACTGGACCGGGCCCGTTTGACCGCTCACAGCCCAGATTTGCCTTTCGCCGCGTGCTCCGCGGTTTGGTGGGCCGGACCTTTGCCCTGAGACCGTTGGCCGACCAAAGCACGGGGCTTCGGGCCCCTCGCTGGATGTGTCGCCAGCACGAGACAGCGCAGACGAAGCGCGCGAGCCGAAGCCCGCGCCCTTTGCAAATCGCATAAGGTCACTCGACTGTGCCAGGCAGAAGCTCGGTGTAGATCTGCGTGTGCACAAGTTCGATCACCTCCAGAGCATCGTCCGCCGCGGCCGCAAAGAGTGCCGCGTAATCATCGGGGGCGGGAAGCTCACCGTTGACGGTCTCATCTGCAAGATACGCGTTGATATCTACCGTCGCCGTCACGGGAAGCGCGCCGTCGATCGACACCCAGTAGGTGTAATCGGTCGGATAGTCCCGCGAATACTCGAAGGTCGAGTAATCGTAGTAGCCGCCGGCCTCCACGACACCGGAAATGACGTTCTCGTTCACGAGGTAGTCGAGCGTTATATCCCCTGTCTTGTCGGCTAGGCCGGCCAGGAGCGATGCGGCAGTGTCCAGCGTGGCCAACCCTACGGCATCGAGGGCTGCTTCGGTTTCGGATGTCGCGTCGGAAGCAAGCCCGGTCGCGAGATCGGTGTAGAGGGCAAGGTTCTCCAAGGGGGAGTCGATCGTGTACCAGACTCCATCAACGCTGTAGACGATCCTCCCCGACACATCGAGTGCCACGTCCTCGGCAACCTCCAGCTTGTCCAGAGCTTCCTCCAGAGCGTGATCCGTCACGCTTGCAGGAGACCGCGCCACCGACGACCTTCCGAAGTCGACCTCGATCGCGGTTGTGCCGTCGGGGATCTCCCCGAACTCCGTCGCCACGGTGTCGGTGCAGTCGGCGTCGAGACAGACGTAGACCTCGGTGATCTCTTCGCCGGTTTCGGGATCGACGCTGGTGCCGGCGACGATCGGCTCACCAGTTGCGAGATCCCGAAGCAGCACCACGATGTCGCCGTAGACGTCCCCCTTGGTCGTGCCGGAAGATGGGTTTCCTGTGCCCGCGCCCGCATGATCATTCAGGTCCGGATTGCCTCCGGCCCATTCCGGCCGGTCGCTATCTTCGTCAGCCTCTTGCGTAGCAGGCGCGGCGGGACGCACCGCCTGCACGCCAGCACTACCCTGGGCCCGAGAAGAACTCTGTCCTGCGGAACTGCTCCGGGTGTCCACCGACCCGCCGCCGCTCTTGGCGACACTGCCGCCACTGCTGCTACTGCCGCCCCCGGCACTGCCGCCGCTTCCGCCTGAGTCCGAACTGCCTCCCGAACCATGGCCTTGCGCCTGCGCGACATCGACCGTTGCGAGCGAAAGCGCTCCGGCGGCGACCCCTGCCAACAGGACGGTCTTTGCCGAAAGCGCGAGAATTTACCGCGATGTGATCATTGTCTTCCCTCCTCTAAACAGCAGACAACGGCCCCGTTTCCGGGATGGTCCACTTATCGCAAGGGGAGTTTAGCGACCCCCAAGCACATCGACGTTGATAGATATCAATTTCAAGATGCGTTCTTCCTGAATTCTGTTTCCCTTCGGCCAGGCGAGGGCAAGTCTGGGCTCGCAGAGGCCGATCGTCGCGCTCTGCCCGAACGGGAGCTTTCCGGGGATGCGCCTCAGCGGAGCTCCGTCAGCTTCTTGCGCATAGCGGCCCTTGAGAGGTGCCGCAGCGAACGCCGGCTTTCCTGCCCGCGGTGACGCTCTCTGATGGACCTGCTGCGTCAGGTACGCAAGACGGCTGCGCGCCGAGACCGGCCTTGCGCTTTGCGAAGCGCGAAGGCCAGATTGAGTAGCAGGAGCCCAACGAAGTGGGACACCGAGCTCTGCGCAGTTATATCTGCGGTCATCGGTGGCAGGAAACGGAGGCACAGTGCAATCAACAGCCGGGCAGTGCCCCCTGCACCCGCGCCCTCAGGTGCCCCGCCGGGCAGGCAGCGCTGCGCCCCCGTCACTCTCCCGCCCCGAGCTGTTACAATTCGTAAGAATCCGGAAATCATCACGAAATGATTGACCATCAGCCTCACCCTGACCCTTAATGAGGCCAGACGCGCGGGAGACGCGTCGGACCTCGCCAAGACGGGGTCACCGCCCGGAAGAGGAGCCGGGCGCATTGGGAGGAGACAACTTGGCTTACATGTCCGAGGGCGCGGAAGGTCTGCGCTCGATTCCGGCTCTGTTGCAGCGCAACGCCACCCGGTTCGGCACCCGTCCGGCCTATCGCGAGAAGGAATTCGGCATCTGGCAAAGCTGGAGCTGGTCCGAGGCCGAGACCGAGATCGAAGCCTTCGCGCTGGGTTTGCTGAACCTCGGCGTCGAGAAGGGCGACCACGTCGCGGTGATCGGCCGCAACCGGCCGACGCTCTACTGGTCGATGGTGGCGGCGCAGATGTGCGGCGCGGTGCCGGTGCCGCTCTACCAGGACGCGGCGGCGGAAGAGATGGAATACGCGCTGCAGCATTGCGGTGCCCGCTTCGTCATCGCCGCCGATCAGGAGCAGGTCGACAAGGTGATCGACATTCAGGACGACCTGCACCAGTTCGAGCACATGATCTATGTCGATCCGCGCGGCATGCGGAAATACGATCATCGCCGGCTGCACGAGTATTCGCATATCCAGAATCAGGGCCGCGCCGCCTATGACGAGTTCATCGGCGAGCTGACCGCGCGCCGCGAGAGTCTCGGCTACGATGACACCTGCGTGATGCTCTACACCTCGGGCACCACCGGCAAGCCCAAGGGCGTGGTGCTGTCGAACCGCAACATCATCGAGACCGCGAAGAACTCGGCCGAGTTCGACAAGCTGGGGCCGGGCGAGGAAGTGCTCGCCTACCTGCCGATGGCCTGGGTCGGCGATTTCATCTTCTCGATCGGGCAGGCCTACTGGACCGGCTTCTGCGTCAACTGTCCCGAGAGCGCCGAGACCATGATGACGGACCTGCGCGAAATCGCGCCGTCCTACTATTTCGCGCCGCCGCGGGTGTTCGAGACCCAGCTGACCCAGATCATGATCCGCATGGAAGACGCGGGCGCGCTGAAGCGCAAGATGTTCCACCACTTCATGGCCCATGCCCGCGAGGTCGGGCCGAAGATCCTTGATGGCAAGCCGGTGGGCCTGCTGGACCGGCTGAAATACGCGCTTGGCTCGGGGCTGGTCTACGGGCCGCTGAAGAACACGCTGGGCTTTTCCAACGTCCGCGTGGGCTACACCGCCGGCGAGGCGATCGGGCCGGAGATCTTCGATTTCTACCGGGCGCTGGGCATCAACCTCAAGCAGCTCTACGGCCAGACCGAGGCCTCGGTCTTCATCACCCAGCAGCCCGACAACGAGGTCCGGCCCGACACGGTGGGCGTGCCCTCGCCGGGGGTCGAGATCCGCATCGCCGAGAACGGCGAGGTGTTCTACCGCTCGCCGGGCGTGTTCGTGGAGTACTACAAGAACGCCGACAGCACCGCCGACACCAAGGACCCCGAAGGCTGGGTCGCCACCGGCGACGCGGGCTTCTTCGAAGAGGGCACCGGCCACCTGCGCATCATCGACCGCGCCAAGGACGTGGGCAAGATGGCCGACGGGGCGCTGTTCGCGCCCAAGTATGTCGAGAACAAGCTCAAGTTCTTCCCCAACATCCTCGAGGCGGTGGTCTTCGGGGCGGGCAAGGATCGCTGCACCGCCTTCATCAACATCGACCTGACCGCCGTGGGCAACTGGGCCGAGCGCAACAACATCGCCTACGCCTCCTACCAGGAGCTTGCCGGGCATCCCCAGGTGCTCGAGACGATCCGGGGCCATGTCGAGGAGGTCAATGCCAGCGTCGCTGAGGACGAGATGCTCTCGGGCTGCCAGATCCACCGCTTCCTGGTGCTGCACAAGGAGCTCGACGCCGATGATGGCGAGCTGACCCGGACCCGCAAGGTGCGGCGCAAGATCATCGCCGAGAAGTTCCACGACCTGGTGACGGCGCTCTATAACGGCTCGGACAGCATCTACACCGAGACCGAAGTGACCTACGAGGACGGGCGCAAGGGCAAGATCCGCGCCACGCTCGCGATCATGGACGCGAAGACGGTGCCGGCGGCACCGCCCGCGATGGCGGCAGAATGATGGGGATGGCTGGACGGCGCTCTTGCTGCGCAACTCGCCCCGCCCGCCATCCCGCTGACCGGCGCACCCGCGGGGAGGGGCGCGCATGATGGACGGGACCGAACAGACACACTGGACGAATGACGAAAGGCAGGCGGCCGTGAAGGACAGCGAAGGCTACGTGACCGCGGACGGGCGGCAGATCGGCGGGGTGCTGATGGAGCTTCGCAACATCACCCTGCGCTTCGGCGGCGTGGTGGCGATCAAGGACATCTCCTTCGACATCCGCGAGGGCGAGATCCGGGCCATCATCGGCCCCAACGGCGCCGGCAAATCGTCGATGCTCAACATCATCTCGGGCTTCTACACGCCCTCCGAGGGCGAGCTCTGGTACAAGGGCGCCAAGCGGCCGCCGATGAAACCCTACGAGGTGGCGCGGATGGGCGTGGCCCGCACGTTCCAGAACATCGCGCTGTTCGAGGGGATGTCGGTGCTCGACAACGTGATGACCGGGCGGCTCACCCATATGAATGCCGGCATCGCTTCGCAGGCGCTGTGGTGGGGCAAGGCCCGCGACGAGGAGATCGCCAACCGCGAGGTGGTGGAGAAGGTGATCGACTTCCTCGAGATCCAGTCGATCCGCAAGACGCCGGTGGGGCGGCTGCCCTACGGCCTGAAGAAGCGGGTGGAACTGGCCCGCGCGCTGGCGGCTGAGCCCAGCATCCTGCTGCTCGACGAGCCGATGGCGGGGATGAATGTCGAGGAGAAGGAAGACATGTCGCGCTTCATCCTCGATGTGAACGACGAGTTCGGCACCACCATCTGCCTGATCGAGCATGACATGGGCGTTGTGATGGACCTGAGCGACCGCGTGGTCGTCATGGATTACGGCAAGAAGATCGGCGACGGCCCGCCCGACGAGGTGCGCGCCAACCAGGACGTGATCGACGCCTATCTCGGCGTGGCGCATTGAGGGACGGATAGACATGCTGAACGACATCTTCATCAAGCCTTTCGTGGACATGTTCACGGCGCCCGACTTCCTGCTGCAGGTGCTGTGGGAGGGGCTGGTCTCGGGCATCCTCTACGCGCTGATCGCGCTGGGCTTCGTGCTGATCTTCCGGTCCTCGCGGATCTTCAACTTCGCGCAGGGCATCATGGTGGTTTTCGCCGCGCTGACCCTCGTGGGGCTGCACGCCATGGGCGTGCCGGCCTGGATCTGCGTGCTTCTGACGCTGGCGGTGATGTTCGGCCTCGCGGTCACCATCGAGCGCGTGGTGCTGCGCCCGCTGGTGGGCCAGCCCGACATCATCCTGTTCATGGCAACCATCGGCATCACGCTGTTTCTGATCGGTCTCGGCGAGATCATCTTCGGCGGCGAGAACAAGGTGATGATCACCGAGGAACTGGGGATCCCCACGGACAGCGTCGTGCTCGAGCCTTGGGGCGGCCTGCTGATCCTCGAGCAGAAGGATATCACCGCGGTGATCGTGGCGGCCCTGCTGGTGGTGGCGCTGCTGGCCTTCCTCAACAAGACCCGCATGGGCCGAGCGATCCGGGCGCTGGGGGACGATCACCAGGCGGCGCTGTCGGTGGGCATCTCGCTGCAGCAGATCTGGGTTCTGGTGTGGTTCATTGCCGGCATCATCGCGCTGGTCACGGGCATCGCCTGGGGCGCGCGGGCCGGGGTCAGCTTTGCCCTCGAGGTGATCGCCTACAAGGCGCTGCCGGTGCTGATGCTGGGTGGACTCGAATCGATCACCGGGGCCATCGTGGGTGGCCTGATGATCGGGATGCTCGAGAAGCTGTTCGAGATCTACTGGGGCCAGCCGCTGCTCGGGGGCAATACCGAGACCTGGTTCGCCTTCGTGCTGGCGCTGATCGTGCTGCTGTTCCGCCCGCAGGGGCTGTTCGGAGAACGCATCATCGAAAGGGTCTAGCGCCGGTCCGCGGCTCTGGCGCGCCAGACCCTCCGGGGGAGGGTCCGAGGCGCCAGAGGGCGGAGCCCCGGCAAGCCTTCGGGCAACGGACAGGTGAGAGCGGCGCAGGATGCGACCGGATCATCGCGACAGGGTGGAGCCCCCTTCAAGGCTCCGAGGAGACGGGTGGGTGGCGCCGGGAGGAGAGCTGGCGGCACCGCTGCAAGGGAGAAGAAAGAGATGGCGAAGCTGATCGCGATCCTCAACGTCACAGCCTGGGCCGGCTTCTGGGCCTTCGGCTATCTGGCCCTGACCGCCGACAGCGGTGCCGACGGGCAGATGGTCACGGCGCTGATCCTTGCCGCCATCGGCGGCGGGCTTGGGCTCTGGGCGTGGCTCTGGCTGGTGCGGCACAGCGAGGTGACGGGCTATGCCCCGGCGCCGAAGCGGGCCTACCCGGACGAGGATCTGCGGCTGCACGAAGGCAGTCTCTGACACCGCGATACGCGGCTCTGGAAACGACGATTTCGCGGCGGATCTTCCGACCGCGCAGGGCCCCTGCGGCCTGACAACAAGGGAGAGGACCCGGGATGCTCTATCGCACGGCCGGACAATTCAAGACCAGCTACCAGGCCGATCAGGCGCTGTTTCCGGTGCGGCAGGACGCGTTCCTGCTGGCCGTCATCCTCGCCTTCGCATGGGTGATCTTCCCGCTGATGGCGAGCGAGTTTGCCTTCCAGACGCTGCTGATCCCGATCCTGATCTACTCGCTGGCCGCCCTCGGCCTGAACATCCTGACGGGCTATGCCGGCCAGCTCTCGCTCGGCACCGCGGCCTTCATGGGGGTGGGCGCCTATGCCTGCTACAAGATGGTCACGCTGATGCCGTGGCTGAACCCGGTGGTGGCGATCCTGTTCTCGGGCGTGTTCAGCGCCGGGGTGGGCGTGGCCTTCGGCATCCCCAGCCTGCGCATCAAGGGCTTCTACCTCGCCATCGCGACGCTGGCGGCGCAGTTCTTCCTGGTCTGGCTGTTCGAGAAATGGGGCTGGCTCTACAACTACAACGCCTCGGGCGCGATCCAGGTGCCGAACCTCGAGATGTTCGGTGTCTACGTCGCCGGCCCGCAGGCCTCGTCGACGGTGCAATACTACGTGGTGCTGGCGATCGTGACGCTGCTCACGCTGCTCTGCATCAACCTCACCCGCGGCAATCTGGGCCGCACGTGGAAGGCGACGCGCGACATGGACATCGCCGCCGAGCTCATCGGCATCAACCTGATGCGCTCCAAGCTCACCGCCTTTGCCGTCTCGTCCTACGTGGTCGGCGTGGCGGGCGCACTCTTCGTCTTCATGTGGCGCGGCGCGGCAGAGCCCAACCTGTTCGACATCCCGCTGAGCTTCCGCATCCTGTTCATCGCCATCATCGGTGGGCTGGGCTCGATCCTCGGCAACTATCTTGGCGCGATCCTGATCGTCGGCCTGCCGGTGGTGCTGAACACGCTGCCAGAGGCGCTGGGCATCCCGATCAGCTCGGCCACCGTCGAGCACCTGAACATCATGATCGTGGGCTCGCTCATCATCTTCTTCCTGATCATCGAACCGCACGGGCTCGCCCGGCTCTGGGCGCTGATCCGGGAGAAGCTCATCATCTGGCCCTTCCCGCACTGACGGGCCGGCGCAAGATCATCGAATAAAAGGGAGGAGACTTTGACGATGAAGACTTTCACCAGGATCGCCGTGGCGGCGACGCTCGGCGCTGTCATGGGCGCCACCGCCATGGCCGAGGGCCTCTACGCCCCGAACCTCGCCTACCGGACCGGCCCCTTCGCGGCCACCGGCATCCCGCTGATGAACGGTCAGGCCGATTACATGAACATGCTGAACGCCCGTGACGGCGGCATTGGCGGCGTGATGATCGACTTCGACGAATGCGAGACCGGCTATTCCACCGAAAAGGGCGTGGAGTGCTACGAGAAGACCAAGGGCAAGGCCATCGTGACCCAGCCGTGGTCGACCGGCATCACCCTGCAGGTGCTGCCCAAGTCCAATATCGACGAGATCCCGATCCTTGCCCCGGGCTACGGCTTCTCGCCGATGGCCGACGGCAAGGTCTTCCAGTGGGCCTTCAACACGCCCCTGAGCTACTGGGACGGCGCCTCGATCATCCTCAAGTACCTGCAGGATCAGGGCGACCTGAGCGGCAAGAAGATCGCCTTCCTGCATCTCGACCACCCGTTCGGCAAGGAGCCGCTGCCCTATCTCGAGCAGAAGGCCGAGGCGCAGGGCTTCGAACTGGTGCCGATCCCAGTCGGTCTCAAGGAGATGCAGAACCAGTCGGCGCAGTGGCTGCAGATCCGCCGCGAGCGTCCCGACTATGTCATCATGTGGGGCTGGGGCGCGATGAACGCGGGCGCCATCACCGAGGCCGTGAAGACCAAGTTCCCGATGGAGAACATGCTCGGCGTCTGGTGGTCGGGTCATGACGCCGACCTCAAGATCGTCGGCGAGGACGGCAAGGGCTACAAGTCGGTCAGCTGGTCGTTCCCGAACCCGGACGCGCCGGTCATGGCGGACGTCAAGCAGCACGTGGTCGATGCCGGCAACAGCCAGTCCAACGAGGAAGAGATGCAGGGCGTCTTCTACTCGCGCGGGCTGGTGATCTCGGCGATCCTCGCCGAGGGCATCGCAGTGGCGCAGGAGCATACCGGCAAGGCCGAGATCTCGCCCGCCGACCTGCGCTGGGGCCTCGAGAACCTGAACTTCACCGAGGAGCGCCTCGAAGAGCTCGGGATGACCGGCATGGTGCCGCCGTTCTCGACCTCGTGCTCGAACCACACCGGCCACTCCGGCGGCTGGATCCTCGAGTGGGACGGCGCGAAGTTCGTCAAGGCCTCCGACCTGATCATGCCCGACAGCGAGGCGATCTCGGAGCTCGAGATGGCCAAGGCGCAGGAATACGCCGAGGCCAACGCACCCTGGCCGGTCAACGAAGACTGCGAGATGTGATCCGCACCCGTCCGGCGATGGCCTCGATCGTCGTCGCCGGACATACCGACACTGATCCGTCCGGCGGCGGCCCGTTCGCCGCCTGACACACCGACACTGGAGAGACATGACATGCTGGACGCCGGTCAGACGCGCGAGACCCTGCTCGAGGTCAACAACATCGAGGTGATCTACAACCACGTGATCCTCGTGCTGAAGGGGGTGTCGCTCTCGGTGCCCAAGGGCGGCATCACGGCGCTGCTCGGCGGCAACGGGGCGGGCAAGACCACGACGCTCAAGGCGATCTCGAACCTGCTGCATTCCGAGCGCGGCGAGGTCACCAAGGGCACGATCAGCTATCGCGGCGAGCGGGTGCAGGATCTCGACCCGGCGGCGCTGGTGAAGAAAGGCGTCATCCAGGTGATGGAGGGCCGGCACTGCTTCGAGCACCTCACCGTCGAGGAAAACCTGATGACCGGGGCCTTCACCCGCAAGGACGGCAAGGGCGCGGTCGAGGCCGACCTGCAGATGGTCTACGACTACTTCCCGCGCCTCAAGGAGCGCCGCAAGTCGCAGGCGGGCTACACCTCGGGCGGCGAGCAGCAGATGTGCGCCATCGGGCGGGCGCTGATGTCGCGCCCCGAGACCATCCTGCTCGACGAGCCCTCGATGGGCCTTGCGCCTCAGCTGGTGGAGCAGATCTTCGGCATCGTGAAGGCGGTCAACGAGGGCGAGGGCGTGTCGTTCCTGCTGGCCGAGCAGAACACCAACGTGGCGCTGCGCTTCGCCCATTACGGCTACATTCTCGAGAACGGGCGCGTGGTGATGGATGGTCCCGCCGCCGACCTGCGCGAAAACCCGGACGTGAAGGAATTCTATCTCGGCGTCTCGGACGAGGGCCGCAAGTCGTTCCGCGATGTGCGCTCCTATCGCCGCCGCAAGCGGTGGCTGGCGTGATCCGCGACCGGCGCGGCTGAGACATCACGAAGAGGGAGGGAGATGCGGTGCTTTCTTGCCCTGCCGATCCCGGAGCCTCTCCTGCCGCCGCTGATCGCGGTGCAGGAGGCGGTGCCGGTCGGCCGCGCGGTGCCGGAGGACAACCTGCACCTGACGCTGGCCTTCCTCGGGGACCGGCCAGAGGCCGAGCTGCGCGAGTTGCATCTGGTGCTCGGGCAGCGGGCGCTGCCGACGGTGACGCTGGCGCTCTCGGGGCTGGCAACTTTCGGCGGGCGGCGGGTCAAGCTGCTGGCCGCCGAGGTGACGAAGGCGCCCACGCTTGTCGGGCTGCAACGCGAGGCGGTGAGGGCGGCCACGGCAGCGGGGATGGCGCTTCCGCGGGAGCGCTTTCGCCCGCACGTGACGCTCCTGCGCTTCGGCGCCGGGCTGCGCGACGCCGACCGGCCGCGGCTCGACGCCGCGTTGGCACCGCTCGCGGCGCTGAGCACGGCAGCCGAACCGGTCGCGGAGATGCGGCTGGTGGGCTCGACACTGACGCCCGAGGGGGCGGTTTACGACACGCTGGCGGAGTATCCGCTGGCGACAGGATCCGGGACGGGATGAGAGGGAGGCTCGGATGAGCAGCTACTACGACGAACTCGAAACGCGCAGCGCCGAGGCGCGCGCCGCGGCACTGGCCGAGGCCCTGCCGGAGCAGATTGCCCGCGCCAAGGGCCTGCCGGGCTATGCCGAGGCGCTGGCCGGGGTCGACCCCGCCACGGTGACCGACCGCGCGGCGCTGGCGCGCCTGCCGGTGCTGCGCAAGTCGGACCTGGTCTCGGCGCAGGGGCCGGGGGCGCCGCTTGGCGGCTACGCCGCGAGGCCGGTGCATGGCTTTGCCCATGTCTTCCAGTCGCCGGGGCCGATCTATGAGCCGGGCGGCATCGAGCAGGACTGGTGGCGGCTCGGGCGCTTCCTGCATGCCTGCGGCATCGGGCAGGGCGACATCGTGCAGAACTGCTTCGGCTATCACCTGACACCCGCCGGGATGATCTTCGAGAACGGCGCCCGGGCAGTGGGGGCGGCGGTGCTGCCCGCCGGCACCGGCCAGACCGAGCTGCAGGCCCGCGCCGCGCATGATCTGGGCGTTACCGCCTATGCCGGCACGCCGGACTACCTCAAGCTGATCCTCGAGAAGGCCGACACGCTGGGTCTTGAGCTGAACATCACCCGGGCGGCGGTCTCGGGCGGGGCGCTGTTCCCATCGCTGCGTGCCTGGTACGCCGAGCGCGGCATCGCCTGCCGGCAATGCTATGCCACCGCCGATCTCGGCATGGTGGCCTACGAGAGCGAGGCGATGGAGGGGATGATCTGCGACGAGCGGGTGATCGTCGAGATCGTCACCCCGGGCACCGGCGATCCGGTCGCTCCGGGCGAGGTCGGCGAGGTGGTGGTGACCACGCTCAACCCCGACTACCCGCTGATCCGCTTTGCCACCGGCGACCTGTCGGCAGTGCTCGAGGGCGAGAGCCCCTGCGGGCGCAGCAACCTGCGCATCAAGGGCTGGATGGGCCGCGCTGACCAGACCACCAAGATCAAGGGCATGTTCGTGCGCCCCGAGCAGGTGGCGGCTCTGGTGGCACGCCACGACGAGATCGACCGGGCGCGGGTGGTGGCCAGCCGCGAGGGCGAGATGGACGTGCTGACGGTGCGCATCGAGACCAGTGCCGGCGACCCCGCGGCCTATGCCGGCACGGTGGCGGAGGTGCTGAAGCTCAAGGGCACGGTGGAACTTGTGCCGCCGGGCGGGCTGCCCCGCGACGGCGTGGTGATCGAGGACGCGCGGGTCTACGATTGAGCCTTGCGGGGGAGTGACGTCGGCGCTGCGCGGCTGTCCCGGCGGGGCACCTGGGGGCGTGGGCGGGGGGGGGGGGCTGCCCCCTCTGCGGCAGGGCCGCATTCACCCCCGAGGTATTTTTGAACCAAAGAAGACGGGGCGTCTGGTTGGCGGTCAGAGAAGGTCGAGTACCTTTTCCGGAGGGCGGCCGAGGATGGCGCGGGGGCCTGCGATCGCGAGCGGGCGTTCGATGAGCCTGGGCTCGGCGGCCATGGCGCGCAGCAAGGTGTCGTCGTCGGCGTCCTTGCTCAGGCCCAGCTCGCGGAAGGCGGGCTCCTTGCTGCGCATCATCTCGATCGCCGGCAGGTCCAGGGCGGTTTTCGCCGCCTTCAGCTCGTCGTAGCTGGGCGCGTCTTCGAGATACTTGCGGATCTCGGGGCGGACGCCGTGCGCCTCCAGAAGCTTGAGCGCCTCGCGCGATTTCGAGCAGCGCGGGTTGTGCCAGAGGATCACAGCCAGTCCTCCCGGCCGGTGCCCACCGCCTCGGCGACGCTGGCAAAGCCGTCGCGGGCGAGCAGCGCATCGAGGCCGCGCACGATCTCGGGCACGAGGCTCATGCCGCCGAACACCAGTGCGGTGTAGACCTGCACCGCCGACGCGCCGGCGCGGATCTTGGCATAGGCCTGTTCCGCCGAGCCCACGCCGCCGACGCCGATCAGCGGCAGCCTGCCCTCGGTCAGCTGCGACAGCCGCGCCAGAACGCGGGTCGATTTCTCGAACAGCGGCTGGCCCGAGAGCCCGCCCGCCTGCGCCGCGAAGGGCGAGCTCAGCCCCTCGCGCGAGAGGGTGGTGTTGGTGGCGATGATGCCGTCGATGCCGGAGGCCAGCGCCACCTCGGCCACGTCCGTCAGCCCGGCCTCGTCGAGATCGGGGGCGATCTTGAGGAACACCGGGATCGGTTTGGCCAGCCCGTCGCGCGCCGCGAGCACGCCGGCGAGCAGCGCCGACAGCGCCTCCTTGCCCTGCAGGTCGCGCAGCTTCTCGGTGTTGGGCGAGCTCACGTTGACCGTGGCGAAATCCAGATCGCCACCGCAGCGTGCCAGCACCTGCGCGAAATCCGCGGCGCGGTCGTCGCTGTCCTTGTTGGCGCCGAGATTGAGCCCCAGCACCATGTCGCGCGGGCGATGCACAAGCCGGCCGGCGATCGCCTCCATGCCGTCATTGTTGAAGCCGAACCGGTTGATTGCCGCCTGCTCTTGCGTCAGGCGGAACAGCCGCGGCTTGGGGTTTCCGGGCTGCGGGCGTGGCGTGGCGGCGCCGACCTCCACGAAGCCGAAGCCGGATTTCGCCAGACCGGGCAGCGCCTCGGCGTTCTTGTCGAACCCGGCGGCAAGCCCAACCGGGTTGGCAAGCGAAAGACCGGCAACGCTGCAGCGCAGGCGCTCGGAGGTCAGGGGGCCCGCCGACGGGGCCAAGCCCGTCTTGAGCGCCAGCATCGCGAGGCCATGCGCGGCCTCGGGATCGATGCGGTGCAGCACCGCCAGACCGGCGCGTTCGATCAGGCTCATGTCATGTCATCCGGGAAGATATGACCGCCGAGGCCGAGCGGCAGCGGACGCGACCAGCGCACGTCGGCGAGCTTCAGGGGGCCGTAGAGATGCGGGAACAGGGCACCACCGCGCGACGGCTCCCACTTGAGGGCCTCGCCGAGATCGTCCGCCTCGAAGGCGAGGATGTAGAGCCCGTCATCGCCGGCAAAATGCTTGGCAGCGGTTTCGCGCACCTGCGCGAGGGTCGAGAAATGGATATAGCCATCGGCCTCGTCCACCGGAGCACCGGTGGTCTCGGCCTCTGCCTGCAGCGCGGCCCATTCCCCGGACCTCAGGATTTTGTAGATCAGCATGGTCCCCAGATGACCGCGAACGCCGCGCCGGTCAATCCCCGGCGGCGTCGTTGCCTGTCAAAGCCAGCGGCCGCAATGGCGGTGAATGCGGGGAATGATCACCCAGATCATCGTGACGACGATGATCGGCACCATCACGAGGTTGCGCTGCCAGATCTCCCAGCCGACGGTGAGCGGGGCGAGGGCATAGATCAGCGCGGTCACCAGCGGGTAGACCCCGAGAAAGACGAAGATCGCGAGCCGGGCGCGGGAGGGAGGACGGGCGGCAACGGTCATGTACGGATCCTTGGTAGCGCATGTATTTGAACGGAACGTATCGTTTCTATAGGGGCTGGCCTCGGTGCTTGTAAAGACGTAAGACGGGAAAAAAGACCGGATCCATCGCCAATGACCGAAAAACGAGCCTCCATCGGCGCCCGCCGCAATCCCGAGACCGAGGCCGCGGTGCTCGACGCCGCCGAGGCGCTGGTCGAGGAGAAGGGCATTTCCGGGCTCAGCATGGAGGCCGTGGCCAGGCGCGCCCGCGCCGGCAAGGCGACTCTCTAC
Organism: Salipiger bermudensis; assembly: GCF_017309175.1. Classification (NCBI taxonomy): domain Bacteria; kingdom Pseudomonadati; phylum Pseudomonadota; class Alphaproteobacteria; order Rhodobacterales; family Roseobacteraceae; genus Salipiger; species Salipiger bermudensis. The sequence continues at coordinate 16,458 of NZ_JAEKJV010000007.1, forward strand.
CGCTGGTGGCCGACCCGCGGCGCGCTGCTGATGGCGGTCTACCAGCGCCAGAAGCGCATCGCGGGTTATCCCGATACCGGCACGCTCGAGGGCGACGTGAAGGGGGTGCTCGACACGCTCTTCGCGCATTGGGGGCGTCCCGAGGGCCGCATCTTCCGCCACATCATCGCGGCATCGCAGGCGGACCCGGATGTCCTCGAGGCGCTGGAGGCCTACCGGCTCGGGCGGCTCGAGAGCCTCTCGGTGCTGTTCGAGCGGGCGCAGGCGCGCGGGGAGCTTTCCGGAGAGGTCCCGGCGCGGGACATGGCACGGGCGGTGATGGCGATGGCGTGGCTGCACCTCCTGGTCGACCGGCTCGACGCCGATACCGCGGGCATGGCCCGTACGCTGGTGCGGGGCTGGACCGTCCCATAGCGCGCGAAACGAAGCGCCCCGAATAGGCGCTGCCGCGCTGCTGCGACGGGCGGGCGCTACGTCAGGTGAAGCCGTGCTTTGACTCGCTCGCGGAAGCGTTGCAACAATCCTGTCATAATAACGCCCACAGAGAGGTTTCCCCGATGAATTTCCGTCTGCTGACCAGTGCCGCCGCGCTTGCGCTTGCCGCCGGCGCTGCGAGCGCCGAGTATTCGCTGACCATTCTTCACACCAACGATTTCCATTCCCGGTTCGAGCCGATCAGCAAGTACGATTCGACCTGTGGTGAAGAGGACAACGCCGCGGGCGAGTGCTTCGGTGGCTCCGCCCGCCTCGTGACCGCGCTCGAAGAGGCCAAGGGCCGGCTCGACAACTACCTGCTGGTGGATGGCGGCGACCAGTTTCAGGGCACGCTGTTCTACACCTATTACAAGGGCAAGCTCGCCGCCGAAATGATGAACAAGATGGGCTACGACGCGATGACCGTGGGCAACCACGAGTTCGACGACGGCCCCGAGGTGCTGCGCGGCTTCGTCGATTCGGTCGAGTTCCCGGTGCTGATGTCGAATGCCGATGTCTCGGGCGAGCCGCTGCTGGCCGATGCGATCATGAAGTCGACCATCATCGAGAAGAACGGCGAGAAGATCGGCCTCATCGGCCTGACCCCGCAGGACACCGACGAGCTTGCCTCGCCGGGGCCGAACGTCATCTTCACGCCCCCCGCCGACGCGGTGCAGGGCGAGGTCGACAAGCTGACCGAAGAGGGTGTGAACAAGATCATCGTGCTGTCGCACTCGGGCTACAAGGTCGATCTCGCGGTCGCCGAGAACACCACCGGCGTGGACGTGATCGTCGGCGGCCACTCCAACACCCTGCTGGGCGAGATGGACGGGGCCGAGGGCCCCTATCCCACCATGGTGGGCGACACCGCGATCGTCTCGGCCTACGCCTATGGCAAGTTCCTGGGAGAGCTCAGCGTGACCTTCGACGATGACGGTACTGTCACCGAAGCCTCCGGGGCACCGCTGATCATGGATGCCAGCGTCACCGAGGACGAGACCACCAAGTCGCGCATCGCCGAGGCCGCGGCCCCGCTCGACGAGATCCGCAACGAAATCGTCGCCGAGACCGCCGAGGAGATCGTCGGAGCCCGCGATGTCTGTCGGGCAATGGAATGTTCGATGGGCAACCTCGTGGCCGATGCCATGCTCGACCGTGTCCAGGATCAGGGCATCCAGATTGCCATCGCCAACAGCGGCGGCCTGCGCGCCTCGATCGATGCGGGCGAGGTCACCATGGGCGAGGTGCTGACGGTACTGCCGTTCCAGAACACCCTCTCGACCTTCCAGATCACCGGCGCGACGCTGGTGGAGGCGCTTGAGAACGGCGTCAGCCAGATGGAGGAAGGCGCAGGCCGCTTCCCGCAGGTGGCGGGCATGTCGTTCAGCGTCGATCCCTCCGCCGAGCCCGGCAGCCGGATCTCGGAGGTCATGGTCGGCGGTGAGCCGGTCGACCCCGAAGCCACCTACGGCGCAGTGTCGAACAACTACGTGCGCAACGGTGGCGATGGCTACAAGATGTTCGTCGATGCCGAGAACGCCTATGACTTCGGCCCCGACCTTGCGGATGTGACGGCGGAGTACCTCGCCGCCAACGCGCCCTACGCGCCCTATACCGACGGTCGAATCACCGTGATGGAGTAAGTCTCCCGAACGGAGCTTGTTGACCGGGCGCGCGGCTTGACCACCGCGCGCCCCTTGCATGCGTGCAGGGGGCCTTTCGCCGAAAGACGTTCCGCAAACCGGGCCTGGCCGCAGGGGCCGGACTGCCTCCGGCGGGAGTATTTTTGACGAAGAGAAGCCAGGAGCGCAGCGCCCCTGAGGTTCTTCTGGCCTGAAATATCCCGGGGGAGGCCGCGCCTCGCGTGGACGGCGGCAGCGCCCCCATCGTGGCGAACCCGTGCCGCGACGTCTCGCGGATCTGCCGATAGCCATGCGATCACGGCGCTGTTAAGGCAGGGCGCATGAAGGATTTCGACAAGTCGCGCTCCGCCGGCTACCTCGCCAATCACCAGGCCCGGCTCTTTGCCCAGGCGCTGGCCGAGCGCATCAACCCCATGGGGCTGGCGCCGGCGCAGTTCCAGTGCCTGCTCGAGCTCTGGCGTGAGGATGGGCTGACCCAGCGCGACCTGGTGCAGCGGCTGGATGTCGAACAGGCGACCATGGCCAACACGCTCAAGCGCATGGAGCGCGACGGGCTGATCGAGCGCCGCGCCCACGCGGGCGACGCCCGCGCCCGCACCATCCATCTGACCGAGCGCGCCCGCGATCTGCAGGGGCCGGCCCAGGCCGAGGCGCAGGCGGTCAACGCCCGCGCCACCGCCGAGATGAGCGACGAGGAGCGCACAGCCTTCCTCGACCTGATGACCCGGGCCGTCGACGCGCTGCGCAAGTAAGCCCCGAGACGGGCTGGAAGCGGGGCCCGAACTGCGGCATCCTTGCGGTCCATGCCACCCGGCCCATGCGCCGGTTCAGGAGACGCCGATGGATCATCCGCTGATCGACCTGATCAACGCTCGCATCGCCAAGGCCGAAGGGGAGGGCGCCTTCGACAACCTGCCCGGTGCCGGCAAGCCTCTGCCCGCCTGCGACGATCCCGAGGCGGCGGTGATGACCCGTATCCTGAAGGACAACGGCGCGGTGCCCGAGTTCGTCTCGCTCTCGCGCGAGCTGTCAAGGCTTCGCGAGGCGTTGCGCGACACCGCCGACCGCAGCGAGCGGCGGCGGATGATGCAGGACATGTCGCTGCTCGAGGCGAAGATCGAGATCGCCCGCAAGGCGCGCTGAGGCTTGGACAATCTCCAAGCGCCGTGGCAGGGTCGCGGCCGCATCAAGGAGGGCCGCGCCGGATGGTCAGCGTCAAGGAACAGTACGAAGCCTTTCCCTATCCCGAGCGCGATCCCGAGGACGAGAAGACCCGGCTGATCACCGGCTCGCCGTCGCACCCGCTCGAGATGGATCACTTCCTGTGGCGCGGCAAGCGCGACTGGTCGCAGCCGCTCAAGGTGCTGGTCGCCGGCGGCGGAACCGGCGACGGGCTGATCCAACTCGCCACGCTGCTCGACAAGGCCGGCGCCGCGGCCGAGATCACCTATCTCGACCTCTCCACCGCCTCGCGCGCTGTGGCCGAGGCGCGCGCGGCGATGCGCGGCCTGACCAACATCAGCTTCCACACTGCCAGCCTGCTCGACGCGGCCGAATACGGGGCGTTCGACTATATCGACTGCTGCGGCGTGCTGCATCATCTGCCCGATCCGGCCGAGGGCTTCCGCGCCCTGCGCGCCGCTCTGGCGCCCGGGGGCGGGCTCGGCTTCATGGTCTACGCGCCCTATGGCCGCTCGGGCGTCTACGCGCTGCAGGAGGCCTTCGGCGCGCTCTTCGAGGGGCTGCCCGCGGCGGAGCGGCTGGAGCGGGCCAAGACCATTGCCGCGACCCTGCCCGAGGGCCATCCCTTCGCCAGTAACCGCAATCTCGGCGATCACCACAAGAGCGACGCCGGCTTCTACGACCTGCTGCTGCACGGTCAGGATCGCGCCTTCAGCGTGCCCGAGCTGCTCGGGGTGCTGGGCGAAACCGGCTGGGATCTTGCCTCCTTCACCACGCCTGCGATCTACGATCTCGGGCAGATCGCCGAGGTTCCCGAGGGCATGGACCGCGCGCAGCAGATGGCGGTGGCCGAGAAGCTGCGTGGTACCATCCGCATGCACACCGCCTATGCCGTGCCGCAGGGCACCGGGACGACCATCGCCAAGGGCACCGACCGCAGCCTCGTGCCGCACCTGCGCGGCGTGCAGCGGCAACCGCTGGCCAAGGCCGTGGCGCAGGGGCGCAGCCTGCCGCTGCGCATCGGCCAGCTCTCGGCCGAGATCACCCTGCCGCGCGGTGCGGCGCCGGTGCTGGCGGCGATCGACGGGCGGCGCAACCTGACCGAGATCGCCCGCGCGGCGCGCTTCGACGCGCTGGGGTTCGGCACCGTCTGGGCGCAGGTCGAGGCGGCGCTGGCACCATGGGGGCTGTTGCTCTATTCGGGATTCCTGCGTACGGGCGGGCATGCGCCCAAGTGACTGCCGCGCGCGTCGGAACGTTGCGTCGTGACGGGGCTGCCGTAACGTCCCTGTGCCTTGCGCCGACGCCCGTTCCTTCTCAGACTGGGACGCGAGGAGAACATCGCCCGGCGCCGTCCGGGCACGAGGGAGGAGCCATACCATGAGCTTTGCGTCCGTGAGCGACCGCAACGCGATCGAAGCCGAGATGCCGTGGGCGGAACGCGATGTTCCCGCCACGCTCTGGGGCCAGCTGAGCCGCACGGCAGAGGCCTTCCCCGACCGTCCGGCGGTCAGCTACCAGATGTTCTCGGGCCCCGGGGACAAGGCCGAGACCGTGACCTGGGCGCAGCTGCGCGACCGCACGGCGCAGGCGGCCAACCTGTTCCGCAGCCTGGGCGTCGGCGAGAACGACGTGGTCGCCTACGTGCTGCCGAACTGCAACGAGACGCTCTACACCTTGCTGGGCGGCGCTGTGGCGGGGATCGTGAACCCGATCAACCCGCTGCTCGAGCCCGAGCAGATCGCCGCAATCCTGCGCGAGACCGACGCCAAGGTGGTGGTGACGCTCAAGCCATTTCCCAAGACCGACGTGGCGCAGAAGGTGGCCGAGGCCTGCCGCCATGCGCCGCACGTGCACACCGTGCTCGAGATCGACCTCAACCGCTATCTCACGCCGCCGAAATCCTGGATCGTGCCGCTCATTCGGCCCAAGAGTGATGGCCATCCCCATGCCGACGTGAAGTGCTTCAACAAGGAACTGCGCAAGCAGCCGACCGAGCTGAGCTTTGCCGACAGCAAAGGCGACCGCGTGGCGGCCTATTTCCACACCGGCGGCACCACCGGCATGCCCAAGGTGGCACAGCATCTCTATTCGGGGATGCTCTACAACGGCTGGCTTGGGCACAACCTGCTTTTCGACGAGCATGACAACATCATGTGCCCGCTGCCGCTGTTCCATGTCTTCGCGGTGCACGTGATCCTGATGTCGGCGATCTGTTCTGGCGCGCACGTGGTCTTCCCGACGCCCGCAGGCTATCGCGGCGACGGCGTGTTCGACAATTTCTGGAAGCTCTGCGAGCGCTGGAAGATCACCTTCGTGATCACCGTGCCCACCGCCGTCTCGGCGCTGATGCAGCGCAAGGTCGATGCCGACATCTCGAGCGTGCGCGCGGCTTTCTCCGGCTCGGCGCCGATGCCGATGGAGCTGTTCAAGCGCTTCGAGAGCGCCTGCGGAGTCACCGTCTGCGAGGGCTACGGCCTGACCGAGGCGACTTGCCTCGTCTCGGTGAACCCGCCCGAGGGGAAGAAGAAGGTCGGTTCGATCGGCATTCCCTTTCCCTACACCCACGTCAAGATCGTCAAGCAGACCGGAGAAGGGCCGCGGGAATGCGCCACCGACGAGGTCGGCGAGATCTGTGTCGCCAACCCGGGCGTCTATGCCGGCTCGACCTATACCGAAGAGGACAAGAACCACGATCTCTTCCACGAGGGCATCTACCTGCGCACCGGCGATCTGGGCCGCGTCGATGACGAGGGCTATCTCTGGATCACCGGCCGGGCCAAGGACTTGATCATCCGCGGCGGTCACAACATCGATCCGGCCGAGATCGAGGAGGCGCTGCTGGCGCACCCGGCAGTGGCCTTTGCCGGTGCCATCGGCCAGCCCGACGCCCATGCGGGCGAGCTGCCCTGCGCCTTCGTGGAGCTGGTCGCGGACGCAGAGGTCAGCGAGGACGAGCTGATGAAGCACGCCCGTGTGCATATCCACGAGCGCGCCGCCTATCCCAAGCACATGACCATCCTGCCCGAGCTTCCCAAGACTGCGGTGGGCAAGGTGTTCAAGCCGAAGCTGAGGATGCTGGCGATCCAGCGGATCTACAACGCCGCGCTCGAGGCGGCGGAACTGCCGGCGCGGGTGGTCGACGTGATCGACGACCGCAAGCGCGGTCTGGTGGCACAGGTCGAACGCAACGGTGCAGACGAAGAGGCGGTGTGCCATTGCCTCGGCGCCTTCACCCGGCCGTGGGACTGGGCGGCGGACCGAAAGGTCGCGGCCGAGTAGGCCGAGTAGGCATTTCACGCATCGGGCGGCTCGGGCCGCCCGGTGTCGTTTCAGGGGGAGGCGTGCCTCAGCACTCGTGGCGGGCGCAGAAGATCTCGTAGAGCAGGCCGATGACCCGGCTCGTGTCCTCGTTGGCGAGGCTGTAATAGATCGTCTTGCCCTCGCGTCGCGTGGTCACCAGCTCTTCCTCGCGCAGACGGGCGAGCATCTGGCTTACGGCGGCCTGTCGCATTTCGAGCAGTTGCTCGAGCTCGCCCACCGATTTCTCTCCGGCGCCCAGATGGCACAGGATCATCAACCGGCCTTCATGAGCCAGCGTCTTGAGGTAGGCCGCCGCGCTGCGCGCGTTCTCGGCCATTTCCTTCGGCGGGGGAACAATATGGGTTTGATCGGTCACGATGCGGGCTCACTTTGCGAATGCAGCATATATAGCATGTCCCGCGCAGATTGCGAGATAGCGCCACCGGATACGCGGCCAGACGGCGCCCAACTGCCGGCCTTATGGCCGGGCCTGCCTAGCCGCGCGTCGCCGCGGCGATGAAGCGCTCGAGCGCCTCGGGTTCCAGCGTCTTGCCCGGCCCGGTCGGAGCCCGTTGCATCCGCTCCTCGGCGAGGGCGCGCGCATGCTTGAGGGCGGCGCCGGTGCCCAGCATGAGCTGCGGAAGGGCCAGCCATTCGGTGAACCGAGCCGCGGCGCCGCACTGGGCGCTGGGGAACATGCTGCGCATGGCCGAGGAGTGCACCCAGAGCGATGCCAGTGCCGCCGCCTCGGTGCCGGTCTCGCCCGGCGCCCGGATCAGCGCCAAGGCCTGCGTGAGCTGGGCTGCCCAGTCCGCGATGGCCCGTGGTCCGCTGCGCTCCTCGCTCCAGTCGCGGCCGGGATCGGCGAGGTTGAGCGCTTCGGCCAGCGCCGCGCGAAGCGCCGTGTCGCCGCCGAGCGACACGCAGAGCGCGCGCCCGCGCAGCTCGGGCAGGGCATCGCGCAACGGCAGCAGAGAGCGTCCGCAGGACAGCGCCGCACAGGGCTGCCGGCCGCTGCCCGCCAGCGCCGCGAGCTGGTCCAGAAGCGTGTCCAGCTCGTCGCCGCAGAGCGTCAGGGCCTGCCGCAGCCGCAGCATCAGCGCGCTGTCCTCGATATCCTGCGGGCGGGCGTCATGCAGCAGGTACCGGGCGTATTCCGGCGCCTGCATCAGGCTGGCAAAGGCCTCGACCAGCGCCGGCACCGGGCTGCCGTCCAGCGCCGCCTGCTCGGCCAGCCCGCGCGGATCGACCTGCAGCTCGAGCGAAGCCCGGTGGATCGCCTTCGCCGCGGTCTCGGGGATCACGCCGGCGGCGCCTTGAACCTTGGCCAGCGTGCCGAGCACGATCATCATCGCGCGGATCTCGGCGCTGTCCGAGAACAGCTTGCCGATCTCGCCGGCGGCGAAGAGCTTGTGCAAATGGGCGCTGTCGAATGGCGTGGCGGTCATGGCGTCCTCGTGCGTTTGGCGCTCCCCCTATAGTGGAGCGCCGGTGGCCTGACCAGTGGCAGGTTGCGCGTCAGGGCGCCGCGATCCCGGAGAGCAGGGACGCAAGCGCCTCGGGGTGCGCCAGGAAGGGCGAATGCGACCACGGGCGCTCATAGACCTCGTCGTCCGGAAGCGCCGCTGCCATCCTTTTCTGGTCGCGTGGCGGGATCGCGCGATCCTCGCTGCACAGGATGTAGCTGCGCGGCACCGAGGCGATCGCCCCTGTGAGCGTGACCGGCTCGGCCTGCGGACGGATCGCCTGCGGCACCAGCCGGTCCAGCGCAAAGGCACGATCCGCGGGGCTGCAGTCATGATACAACAGCTCCGGCGCCATGGCGGCATCGAAGCGGAAGGTTGTGCCGTCGGGGTCGCGGCGGATCGCGGGCAGAAGTGGCTGCTCGGTCTGCGCGCGGCGCAGGCTGGCGACGCTGTCGCCGTCCTCGGGCCGGTAGGCGCAGAGATAGACCAGACGCTGCACGCTTGCCGGAGCGCGATCCGCGGCGCCGGTGGCGGGCACCCCGGCCATGGAATGCGCCACCACGATGGCGGGCTCGGGCAGGGCCGCGAGGATGGCGTGGATATAGTCCTGTAGGCCGATCGCGGCCGCCGGGGTCGGGTCCGCGCCATGCGACGGCAGGTCGAGGGCTGTGGCGGAATGTCCCAGCGCGGTCAGCGCGGGCACCACGTCACGCCAGCACCACGCGCCGTGCGAGGCCCCATGCACCAGCAGGAAGCGCGCCATCAGAGATGCCCCTGCGCCGCAAGGAACTCGCTCAGAACCGCGGCGTAGACGTCCGCCGCCTCGACGCAGGCGATGTGCCCGGCGCCACGGATCAGCCGGAACTGCGCGCCGGGGATCAGCTCGGTGGTCTCGCGCACCAGGTCGGGCGGGGTCGAGCCGTCCTCGGAGCTTGCGATGCCGAGCGCAGCGAGCCGCAGCCCCGAGGTCGGGGTTATGAAATCGGTGCCGGCGATGGCGTGGCAGCAGCCGAGATAGCCCTGCACCGGGCTGCGCTCGAGCATGTGCCGCCAGGCGGCGCTCTCGGGCGTGGCGCGGAACCGGGCCGAGAACCAGCGCTGCATCGTACCCTCGGCCAGCGCCGCGACGCCGCCGGCCTCGACCTGCGCGATGCGTTCGGCCCAGATCGCCCGCGTGCCGATCTTGCAGGCGGTGTTCGACAGCACCAGCGCGCGCACCAGGTCGAGCCGCTTGGCCGCCAGCCCCTGCGCGACCATGCCGCCGATCGAGAGCCCCACGACCACCGCGTCTTGCATCTCCACATGCGCCATCAGCCGCTCGGTGTCGCGCACCAGCGTCCCCATGGAATAGGGCCCCTCCGGCGCGTCCGACAGCCCGTGCCCGCGGGTGTCATAGCGCAGGATCCGCAGCCCCTCGGGCAGCCGCGCGACGACCCGGTCCCAGATCCGCAGGTCGGTGCCGAGCGCATTCGAGAACACCACCGGCGCGCCGTCCTCCGGGCCGTCGATGCGGTAATGCAGGCGAATATCGCCCAGATCGGCCATCTGCATGGGGCACTCCTCTCGTTTGCCGCGACCCTATCGCCCCCCGCCCCGCGAGGAAAGCCAACGCGCAGCCCGGCATCTTCTCTACGTCCCAAATACTCCCGCCGGAGGCGTCCGCCCGACCCACCGGATGCATCGCCGGGCGCGTCTCGACCGGCACGCCACCCCAAGCGGACCCTCCGGGCCAACGCGCAGCGCCCCCATCTTCTCTACGTCACAAATACTCCCGCCGGAGGCATCCTCCCGCCCCGTCTGTCGGACCGCAGGGACAACCGGCCCGCAGGAGAACAAGAGACAAAAAAGACCCCGGGGCGGTCTGCACCGCCCCGGGGTCTTCTCTGCGTCTCGAATGCGCCCGCCGGAGGCTTGCGCCCCCGTCATCGGGCGCGCGGTTCAGGCGATCTCGACCAGCTCGATGGCGAAGGTCAGGTCCTTGCCCGCCAGCGGGTGGTTGGCGTCGAGGGTGACCTCGGTCTCGGTCACCTCGGCGACCACCACCTGCACGGTCTGGCCGGTGGGCGTCTGAACCTGCAGCTGGGTGCCGAGGTCGAGCGGGATGTGGTCCGGGATCTCGGTGCGCGGCACCTGCTGGACGGCCTCGGGGTGGACCTCTCCATAGGCCTCTTCCGATGCGATCTCGACGGTTTTCTTGTCGCCCGGCGTCATGCCGGGCATCGCCTTGTCGAGGCCGGGGATGATCTGGCCGGACCCGACGGTGAACTCCAGCGGATCGCGGCCAGCGCTCGAATCGAAGGTGGTGCCGTCGGAGAGCGTGCCGGTGTAGTGAATGCGAACGGTGTCGCCGGTCTTGACCTGCGTCATGAGAAACTCCGTGTCTTTTCGGGAAGATAATGCGTGAATTGACGAGGCCGCCGGGGGCGGGTGCTCGTGTCGATCCTCACAAAGCTAACCATCCGCCTTGCGGAATGCAAACAGACGCCCGGAATTCTCCTTTAAACACCGACGTTGCCGTGCAAGTTTTCCGCCGGGAGGACGCGTTCATGACCATCACCACCTGCATCTTCGACGCCTATGGCACGCTGTTCGACGTCGCGAGCGCCGCGCGGCGCAAGGCGGAGCAGCCCGGTCAGGGCGCGCTGGCCGAGGTCTGGGCCGGGTTGGCCGAGGACTGGCGGCGCAAGCAGCTGGAATATTCCTGGCTGCGAGCGATCACCGGTGAGCACGTGCCGTTCTGGGACGTGACGCAGGATGCGCTCGACTGGGCGATGGAGCACCACGGGCTCGACGATCTCGAACTCCGCGAGGATCTGCTGGCGCTCTACTGGCAGCTCGCACCCTACAGGGAGGTGCCGAAGCTGCTGGCGCAACTCAAGGCCCTGGGAAAGACCTGCGCGATCCTGTCGAACGGCTCGCCGGACATGCTCGAGGGGGCGGTCGACAGCGCCGGGATCGGGCTCTACCTCGACGCGGTGCTCTCGGTCGAGGAGGTCGGCGTATTCAAGCCGGCCCGCGCGGTCTACGACATGGTCGGGACGCGGTTCGGAACCGAACCGTCCGAGGTGCTGTTTGTCTCTTCGAATGGCTGGGACGCGGCCGGCGCCGCGGGCTATGGCTTCACCACCGCCTGGGTCAACCGGGCCGGACTGCCGGCGGACCGGCTGCCGGCGCGCCCGGGCCATATCCTGACCGACCTGACCACGATCCCGGAGCTTCTCTGATGCCGCATTTTACCACCTCGGACGGGCTGTCGCTGCACTACACCGACGAGGGCGCGGGCCTGCCGCTGCTTTGCCTGTCGGGGCTGACCCGCGACGGGCGGGATTTCGACTATGTCGCCCCGCATCTCGAGCAGGTGCGGCTGATCCGGATGGATTACCGCGGACGCGGCCAGTCGGAATGGGGTGATCACAGCCAGTACACCATCCCGGTCGAGGCGCGCGACGCGCTGGAGCTGCTCGACCACCTCGGGCTCGAGAGCGCCGCGTTGCTCGGTACCTCGCGCGGCGGGCTGATCGCCATGCTGCTCGCGGCGACGGCGCAGCAGCGGCTGACCGGCGTGGCGCTGAACGATATCGGCCCCGAGATCGCCCCGGCGGGGCTGGCGGTGATTGAGGCCTATCTCGGCCGCAACCCGGCTTTCGGGACCCTCGAGGAGGCGGCGGTCGCGTTCTCGACCCTGCTGACCCAGTTCGAAGGCGTCCCGATGGCGCGCTGGCGGGCCGAGGTCGGGAAGTTCTTCCGCGAAACGCCGGACGGTTTGGAGATCGTCTACGATCCGCGCCTGCGCGACGCGGTGCTGGGCGACGGCGCGCAGCCGGTCGAGGACATGTGGCCGCTCTTCGACGCGCTGAAGGGCCTGCCGCTCTGCGCCATCCGCGGGGCCAATTCTGACCTGCTGACGCGCGAGACCTTCGCCGAGATGCAGCGCCGCCGCCCGGACATGATCGCGGTCGAGGTGCCGGGGCGGGGCCACATCCCCTATCTCGACGAGCCCGAGTCGCTCGATGCGCTGAAACGCTGGCTGGCGATGCTGCGCTGACGGCCAAGATCTTTCGTCCGAAAGATCTTGTAGGGCAGGCAGGAAAAGATTTTTCTCCGAAAAATCTTGGCGGGCTCAACCGGCAGCGGGCTGCACGAACACCCGGTTCGGGTGCAGCTCGCCGCCCTTGAAGACACCCACCGCCACTGCGCGGCCCTCGAACGAGGCCCAGGCCTCGTCGCCGTAATCGACCTCTCCAGGGATCACCATGCCGGGATTGCCGTTGCGCAGCCGCGCGGCCCCCTCGGCGGTGCATTTGAGCTCCGGCAGCTCGGCCAGACCGACCTCGAGCGGCAGCAGCCTGGCGTCGAGCTCGGGGCTCTTGGCCAGCGCGTCAACCTGCTCGATGGTGATGCCGTCCTCGGCCTCGAACGGGCCCGACCAGATCCGGCGCAGCTTGAGCACGTGGCCATGGCAGCCGAGCGCCTCGCCCAGATCGCGGGCGATCGAGCGCACGTAGCCGCCCTTGCCGCAGGTCATCTCGAGCTCGACATGGTCTGCGTCGGGCCGGCCTGTCATGACCAGCTCCTCGACCCAGAGCGGGCGCGGCTCGATTTCCATGGTCTCGCCGTCGCGAGCCCGCTTGTAGGCGCGTTCGCCGTCGATCTTCACCGCCGAGAACTGCGGCGGCACCTGCTGGATCTCGCCGACGAAGCCGTGCAGCGCTTCCTTGATTTCGTCATCGGAGGGGCGCGCGTCGGAGGAGGCGATCACCTCGCCCTCGGCATCGTCGGTGTTGGTGCGCTGGCCCAGCCGCACGATGAAACGGTAGGCCTTGAGGGCGTCGGTGATGAAGGGCACGGTCTTGGTGGCCTCGCCAAGCGCCACCGCGAGCACGCCGGTCGCCTCCGGGTCGAGCGTGCCCGCATGGCCCGCCTTCCTTGCCGCCAGCGCCCAGCGGACCTTGTTGACCACCGAGGTCGAGGTCATGCCCGCCGGCTTGTCGACGATCAGCCAGCCGGAAATGTCGCGGCCCTTCTTGCGTGCCATGGTCTGCCCTCGCATGTGATGAGGCGCGCGAGGTAGCAAGCCTCAGCGTGGCTTGTCAATCGCGCAAGAATGGGGGCGCTGCCCCCGCCGCGGCAAGCCGCGTCTCCCCCGGGATATTTTCGGCCAGAAGATGCAAGGGCGCGGCGCCCCTGTCTTCTTCTGGCTAAAAATATCCCCGCCGGAGGCATCCGGGCTCTCGGTAGGCGCTGCCGCCGGGACGGGTGCGGATCAGTCGCGCTTGCCGGCGAAGCGGGCCTGCCAGTCTTCGCGCTCGTCATCGGTGATCTTGCGGAAGGTGACGTCCGGTACCGTGAAGGCGTGGCCGGCAGGCAGGGAGGTGAGCGCCGCCGGGACATCGTCGGGCCAGCTGTCGTCGTCGGTCTTCAAGGCCTCCAGAAGCTGCGCCGAGGCGTCGGGGATGAAGGGCTGCGAGATCACCGCGTAGAGGCGGATGACGTTCAGTGCCAGGCGGATCTGGGCGGCAGCGGTCTCCGGGTCGGTCTTGAAGGTCGACCACGGCGCGGCGTCCTGCAGGTATTCGTTGCCCAGCACCCAGGCCGCGCGCAGCGCGGTGGCGGACTTGCGCACCTCGGCATGGGCCATGTGCTCTTCGTACTCGCGGATCTTCGCGGTCAGGTCGGCCACCAGCTGCGCTTCGCGCTCGCCGGTGCTGCCGCCCTCGGGCACCACCTCGCCGAATTTCGAGCGACAGAACTTGGTGACGCGGCTGGCGAAGTTGCCCAGCACGTCGGCGAGGTCCTTGTTCACCGAGGACTGGAAGTTCTCCCAAGTGAATTCCGCATCCGAGCTTTCGGGGGCGTGGCTCAGCAGCCACCAGCGCCAGTAATCCGCCGGCAGGATCTCGAGCGCCTGGTCCATGAACACGCCACGCCCGCGCGAGGTGGAGAACTGGCCGCCATCGTAGTTCAGGTAGTTGAACGACTTGATGTAATCCACGAGCTTCCACGGCTCGCCCGACCCGAGGATTGTCGCGGGGAAGCTGAGCGTGTGGAAGGGCACATTGTCCTTGCCCATGAACTGGGTGTAGGTCACGTCCTCGGCGCCCTTGTCGGTGCGCCACCAGCGCGCCCAGTCATCGCCCTTGCCGGCGTCGACCCATTCCTGCGCGCAGGCGATGTACTCGATCGGCGCGTCGAACCAGACGTAGAAGACCTTGCCTTCCATGCCGGGCCAGTCCTCGTCACCCTTCTTCACCGGGATGCCCCAGTCGAGATCGCGGGTGATGCCGCGGTCCTGCAGGCCATCGCCGTCGTTGAGCCATTTCTTGGCGATCGAGGTGGTCAGCACCGGCCAGCCCTCGCGGGTGTCGATCCAGCTCTCGAGCTGATCCTTCATCTGGCTCTGGCAGAGGTAAAGGTGCTTGGTCTCGCGCATCTCGAGATCGGTGGCGCCCGAGATCACCGAGCGCGGGTTGATCAGCTCCACCGGGTCGAGCTGCTTGGTGCAGTTGTCGCACTGGTCACCGCGGGCATCCTCGAAGCCACAGTTCGGGCAGGTGCCCTCGATGTAGCGGTCCGGCAGGTAGCGCCCGTCGGTGGGCGAGTACATCTGCGTCTCCGAGACCTCGCGGATCAGGCCGCGCTCGGCCAGAACACCGGCGAAGTGCTGCGTCAGCTTGTGGTTCTGCGGGCTCGAGGAGCGGCCGAAATGGTCGAAGGACAGGCGGAAGCCCTCGGCGATCCTCGACTGCACCTCGTGCATTTCGGCGCAGTACTCGGCCACCGGCTTGCCGGCCTTGGCGGCGGCGAGCTCGGCCGGGGTGCCGTGCTCGTCGGTGGCGCAGAGGAACAGCACCTCGTTGCCCCGGGCGCGCTGGTAGCGGGCAAAGAGATCCGCCGGGAGCTGGCTGCCCACGAGGTTGCCCAGATGCTTGATCCCGTTGATGTAGGGGATTGCCGAGGTGATGAGATGCCGTGCCATGTATCGCCTGTCCTGTGGTCCGGTTTGAAGCCGCTTTAGCGGAACTGGCCCGGCGTTGCCAGTGGCCCCGTGCCTGCGCAGGGCTTGAGCAGATCGCGCCCGCCGCCGGTGCGGGGCCGGGCTTTCGCGCCCCGCCCCTTGGCATCCGGGCGCGGCTCGCTAGGTTGGCGCCAACAATCGACCCACGGAGACCGCGATGAAGATGAACCCGCTCGGCCGGACCGGCATGACCGTGTCCGAGCTCTGCCTCGGCACCATGACCTTTGGCAACCAGACCGCGCCGGAAGACGGCCACGCCCAGATCGAGCGCGCGCTCGATGCCGGCATCAACTTCATGGACACTGCCGAGATGTACCCGGTGAACCCGGTGCGCGCGGAAACCATTGGCCGCACCGAGGAGATCCTGGGCGACTGGTTCGCCAAGACCGGACGCCGCAACGAGTGGATCCTCGCCAGCAAGCACACCGGCGATTCCAAGATGGTGCGCGACGGCGCCCCGATCAGCGGCGAGACCATCCCGGCCGCCATCGAGGGCTCGCTGAAGCGGCTCAAGACCGACACCATCGACCTCTACCAGTTCCACTGGCCCAACCGCGGCAGTTACCACTTCCGCCAGAACTGGAGCTTCGACCCGTCCGGGCAGGACCGGGCGCAGACCGTGCAGCACATGCATGACGCGCTCGGCGCGCTGCAGCGCGAGGTCGAGCGCGGCACCATCCGCGCCTTCGGCCTCTCGAACGAGAGCACCTGGGGCACGATGATGTGGCTCAAGATCGCCGAGGAGACCGGCGGGCCGCGCGTCGCCTCGATCCAGAACGAGTATTCGCTGGTCTGCCGTCTCGCCGACACCGATTTGGCCGAGATGATGTGCAACGAGGATGTGGGCCTGCTGCCGTTCTCGCCGCTGGGCGCGGGTCTGCTGACCGGCAAGTACCAGGGCGGCGCGGTGCCCGAGGGCTCGCGCATTGCGCTCAACGGCAATCTCGGCGGGCGCAAGTCGGAGCGGGTGTTCCCGGCGGTCGACGCCTATCTCGAGGTGGCGCAGCGCTTCGGAATCGACCCGGTTCACATGGCGCTGGCGTGGTCATTGCGGCGACCCTTTGTGGCCTCGTCGATCTTTGGCGCCACCACAATGGCCCAGCTCGAGCACCTGCTGGGCGCGGTCGACGTGACGCTCTCGGACGAACTGCTCGAGGCGCTCGACGAGACCCACAAGGCGCATCCGCTGCCCTACTGATCCGGCATGAAAAAGGCGGCGCGAGGGATCGCGCCGCCGTCTGACGACTGTCGATGCGGGGCCGTACTCAGGCGGCGAGGCCCTTGTCGCCCATGCTCAGGAACTTGTCGCGGCGCGCCTTGATCAGGGCCTTGGGCTTCATGTCGTCCATCTCGCCCAGCATCGCGGTGATGGTCTTGCCGACGGCGGCGATGGTTGCCTCGCGGTCGCGATGGGCGCCGCCCAGAGGTTCCGCGATGACGCGGTCGGTGATGCCGAGCTTGAGCAGGTCCTGCGCGGTCAGGCGCAGCGCCTCGGCGGCCTCGCGCATCTTCTCGGCATCCTTCCACAGGATCGACGCGCAGCCTTCCGGCGAAATCACCGAGTAGACCGAGTGCTCGAGCATGGCGAGGCGATTCGCCGTGGCGAAGGCCACCGCGCCGCCGGAGCCGCCTTCACCGATGATGATCGAGATCAGCGGCACGCCGATCTGCAGGCATTTCTCGGTCGAGCGGGCGATGGCCTCGGACTGGCCGCGCTCTTCGGCGCCCTTGCCGGGATAGGCGCCGGGGGTGTCCACCAGCGTGATCACCGGCAGGCCGAAGCGGTCGGCCATGTCCATCAGGCGGATCGCCTTGCGGTATCCTTCGGGGCGCGCCATGCCGAAATTGCGCTCGATGCGGCTCTGGGTGTCGTTGCCCTTCTCGTGGCCGATCACCATCACCGGCTGGTCGTTGAACCGCGCCAGCCCGCCCATCACCGCGTGGTCGTCGGCAAAGCCGCGATCGCCGGCGAGCGGCGTGTACTCGGTGAACAGCGCCTCGATGTAATCCTTGCAATGCGGCCGGTCGGGGTGGCGCGCCACCTGGCACTTCCGCCACGGCGTCAGTTTCTTGTAGAGATCCTTGAGGAGATCCTGCGCCTTGCGGTCGAGCGCCGCGGCCTCGTCCTCCACGTGCATCTCTTCGTTCTTCCGCGCCATGTTGCGCAGTTCTTCGGCCTTGCCTTCGATTTCGGCGAGCGGTTTTTCGAAGTCGAGATAGTGAGTCATTTGCCCGGGCACTCTTGTTTTTCGCGGCCTATATGGCGTCTGAGGCGGCGAGTTGCAACAAAGCAGCCGAATGCTTTGGTGTCAGCCCAGCAGCACCGGGAGCAGCGAGGCCACCAGCAGCGCCGCCATGGTCCAGTTGAAGGCGCGCAGCCGGGCGGGGCGATTGAGCACCCGGCGCATCTCGCGACCGAGTACCGTCCAGGAGGTGGTCGAGATCAGCGACATCACCACGTAGCAGCCCGCCACCCACAGCACCGAGGCAAGATCGCGCCCGGCGGCATAGAGCGTGATCGCGCCAAGCGCCATCGACCAGGCCTTGGGGTTCACCCACTGGAAGGCGGCCGCCTGCAGGAAGCTCAGAGGCCGGCCCTTTGCCTGCGCTCCGGCCTCGGGCGGCGGCGCGGCATGGGCGATCTTCCACGCCAGCCACAGCATGTAGATCACCGAGACCGTGAGAAGCAGGTCATGCGCCAGCGGCCAACGCTCGAAGACCTGCATCACCCCGAGCCCGACAAGCAGCACCATCGTGGGAAAGCCCAGCCCGATGCCCATCATGTGCGGAATGCTCCGGCGGAAGCCGAAATTGGCGCCGGAGGCGAGCAGCATCATGTTGTTCGGCCCCGGCGTGATCACCGAGACGAGCGCGAAGGCGGAGAGGGCGAGGAGCAGATCGGGTGTCATGGCGCAATATTTGCCGAAGATGCGCGGGGAGAGATTGCGAAACGCCGCGCGAGATCAGTATTGTCGCAACGAATGAGCGCACTTGACGATACCGACCGCAGGATATTGCAGGTTCTTGCCCGGGAGGGGCGGATCAGCAACCTCGCCCTGGCCGACAGGGTCGGGCTGTCGCCCTCCGCCTGCCTGCGCCGCGTCGCCGCGCTGGAGAGTGCCGGCGTGATCACCGGGTACCGCGCGGTACTCAGCCCCGAAAAGACCGGGGTGGGCTTTGTCGCCTATGTTACCGTGGGGCTGAACTCCCACACCAAGAGCGCGCAGGAGGCCTTTGAGCGCGCCATCGCCCGGGCACCGGAGGTGCGCGAGTGCCACAACATCACAGGCAACTGGGAATACCTGCTGCGCATCGAGGCCGCTGATCTTGCCGCCTACAAGACCTTCCACACCGAGGTGCTGGGCACCCTGCCGCAGGTCAATGCCATCACCTCCTACGTGGTCATGGGCTCGCCCAAGGATCAGCGCGCCTGAGCCGTCGTGTGCTGCACGCGCTTGAGTCGTCGTGCGCTGCACGCGCTTGAGCCGTCGTGCGCTGCACGGGCTTGAGCCGCCGCGCTGCACAAGCGGTGTCCCGAAAGCGCCGGCCTGTCTTTACCGTGTTGTCCCCTGCGGCTAGGTCTTGGGCCAACGGGACCCCCGCGCCGGCACAAGGGGCGTGGGCGGTCCGCTGACCGACACAGATGGAGCCGTCATGGCGAAGGACACAGATTTCACCGTGCTCACCGGGCGCGAGGCCTTGGCCCGGCTGGCGGATCTGCCAATGCGAAAGCGGCGCGATACGGCGCGCCGTCTGATCTACAAGAAGAACCAGCGCCCCGCCGGTCTGGACGAGCAGATCATCCTGCTCGACGCGCTGCGCAGCGAGCCGGCCCTGACCGAGATCGACCGGTTCTACGCGCTGATCGCCGGCGGTCACAAGGTCTGCGAGGAGGTGATGGTCGCGGAGGCGGAGCACTGGCTCGACCGGTTTCTCGAGGCCGAGGCACAGATCCGTGCCATGCCAATCGCCTTCGGGCTGCGCAAGGACCGTACCCACCTGGTGTTCTCGGCCCTGAACGTGGCGCTGAACCTCGACCTGCTGACCGGGGCGCGCCACGCAGACCGGCTGGCGTCGTGGTTCCGGGAGGAGGTCGAGGGGCTGCAGCTGCGCCGCATGACGCCCTATCTGTTCAACAGCAGCAGCAACACGGTCAAATGCGCCGGCATCGTGCTGCTCGGTGACCCGGACGACATCGCGCGCATCGCGAGGCTGATGCGCAAGCTGCTGTCCTACGGAACCGAGATCAACAACCCGCTGCACTGGTGGATCTTCTCCCGCTTCAAGGCGCCAAAGCATCTCGCGGAGGTCTCCGAGCGCGCCGCGTTCGGTTCGTTCTGCAACAGCGTCCACAGGCTGACCGCGATCGAGGCTGCTGCCGCGGCGACCGGCCTTGAATCCCGGCGCGCGGCGCTGCGCGCGGTGGCCGACCTCTGCGTCGCGCAGGCCAGGCCGGCGCAGAAGGCGGCGCTCATGGAGCAGGCCGGGACGCGCCTCGGGGCGATGGCCTGAGCCCATCGGGGCGACGCGCAGAGCATGTGGCCGCGGCGCTCTTGCCGGAGGTGATCTTTCACGGCGCAGACCGGCCTGCCTCCGGCGGGAGTATTTTTGACG
Source organism: Salipiger bermudensis (assembly GCF_017309175.1). Classification (NCBI taxonomy): domain Bacteria; kingdom Pseudomonadati; phylum Pseudomonadota; class Alphaproteobacteria; order Rhodobacterales; family Roseobacteraceae; genus Salipiger; species Salipiger bermudensis. The sequence goes on from NZ_JAEKJV010000007.1 coordinate 36,155, forward strand.
AAGAGAAGCCACGGGCGCAGCGCTCCTGGCTTCTTTGGTTCAAAAATACCTCGGGGGTGAATTGGCCGTAGGCCAAGAGGGGGCTGGCCCCCTTCGGCCCGTGCCACGCTTGTAATCGTCGGCAAGGCAGACATGAAAACAGCGCCCCGAGAGAGGGGCGCTGCAAGAGCTCTTCGCGCGGAGCCGGGGCTCAGATCTGGCGCACGGCGCCCTTGGCGGCGCTGGTGGTCAGCGCGGCGTAGGCCTTGAGCGCCTTCGACACCTTCCGCTTGCGCTTTTCGTCCGGCTGCCACCCCTTCTCGTCGCGCTTCAGGCGGCGCTCGGCGATCACCGCGTCATCCACCGCGAGCTGGATCTTGCGGTTGGGGATGTCGATCTCGATCAGGTCGCCCTCTTCCACCAGGCCGATGGTGCCGCCCTCGGCCGCCTCGGGCGAGACGTGCCCGATGGACAGGCCCGAGGAGCCGCCGGAGAAGCGGCCGTCGGTGACCAGCGCGCAATCCTTTCCGAGCCCTTTCGATTTCAGGTAGCTCGTGGGGTAGAGCATTTCCTGCATGCCGGGGCCGCCGCGCGGGCCCTCGTAGCGGATCAGCACCACGTCGCCGGGATGCACCTTGTTGGTCAGGATCGCGCTCACCGCGCTGTCCTGGCTTTCGAAGATGCGGGCCGGGCCGGAGAACTTGAGGATCGACTCGTCGACGCCGGCGGTCTTCACGATGCAGCCATCTTCGGCGAGGTTGCCGTAGAGCACCGCGAGCCCGCCATCCTTCGAGAACGCGTGCTCTGCGTCGCGGATCACGCCGGTCTGGCGGTCGAGGTCGAGCTCGGCGTAGCGGCGGTCCTGCGAGAAGGCGGTGGTCGAGCGCACCCCGCCCGGCGCGGCGCGGAAGAAATCGTGCACGCTCTCGGAATTGGTGCGCGACACATCCCAGCGATCGAGCGCGTGGGCCATGGTCTCGGCATGGACCGTGTGCACCGAGCTGTCGAGCAGCCCGGCGCGCTCGAGCTGGCCGAGGATCGCCATGATGCCGCCGGCGCGGTGCACGTCTTCCATGTGCACGTCGTCTTTCGCGGGCGCCACCTTGCACAGCACCGGCACGTTGCGCGACAGGCGGTCGATATCGGTCATGTCGAAATCGACCTCGCCCTCGTTGGCGGCGGCCAGCAGGTGCAGCACGGTGTTGGTCGAGCCGCCCATGGCGATGTCGAGCGTCATGGCGTTCTCGAAGGCCGGAACGGTGGCGATCGAGCGCGGCAGCACGCTCGCGTCGTCCTGCTCGTAATAGCGCTTGGCGAGGTCGACGATCAGGTGGCCGGCCTCGATGAACAGGCGCTGGCGGTCGGCATGGGTGGCAAGCGTCGAGCCGTTGCCGGGCAGCGACAGTCCCAGCGCCTCGGTCAGGCAGTTCATCGAGTTGGCGGTGAACATGCCGGAGCAGGAGCCGCAGGTCGGGCAAGCGGCCTCTTCGATCGCCTGCACCTGCGCGTCGGTGTACTTGTCGTCGGCGGCGGCGACCATGGCGTCGACCAGGTCGAGCGCCTTCTCGCCGTCTTCCCACTCGACCTTGCCGGCCTCCATCGGGCCGCCGGAGACGAAGACCACGGGGATGTTGAGGCGCATGGCGGCCATCAGCATGCCCGGGGTGATCTTGTCGCAATTCGAGATGCAGACCATGGCGTCGGCGCAGTGCGCGTTGACCATGTACTCGACCGAGTCGGCGATGATCTCGCGCGAGGGCAGCGAGTAGAGCATGCCGTCATGGCCCATGGCGATGCCGTCATCCACCGCGATGGTGTTGAATTCCTTGGCCACGCCGCCGGCCTTCTCGACCTCGCGGGCGACCATCTGGCCGAGATCCTTGAGGTGCACGTGGCCGGGCACGAACTGGGTGAAGCTGTTGACGATCGCGATGATCGGCTTGTTCCAGTCGCCATCCGTCATGCCTGTGGCGCGCCACAGGCCGCGGGCGCCGGCCATGTTGCGGCCATGGGTGGTGGTGCGGGAGCGATAGGCGGGCATGGGTTTCCCTTCCGTTGGCGGTGTTGGGGCTGTTTATCGTCCGCCAGCGCTTGCGGCAAGGGCGCAGCGGATGGGGGCGCTGCCCCCGCCGCCCTGCGGGCGACTCCCCCGAGGTATTTGGAAACCAGAGAAGGGCAGGGGGGGGCGCCTATGGTCGAGGATGGGCCATGGACCCGGGGCCGCACGGCATTGTTAGGGCAGGCTCAGTGGGGCGGGCGCCTACGGGGTACGGCGGCGCGGCTTGGGCGGGCGCGGGGCGACCTTTTCCTCAATATGCTGGATCACCAGCCCGGCGATGTCCTTCTCGGAGGTTTTCTCGATGCCCTCGAGCCCCGGCGAGGAATTGACCTCGAGCACCTTGGGGCCGTCCTCGCCGCGCAGCAGGTCGACACCGGCCACGTCGAGCTTCATGGCGCGGGCGGCCTTGATCGCGGTCTCGCGCTCGCTGCGGGTGATCTTCACCGGCTCGGCGGTGCCGCCCTGGTGCAGGTTGGAGCGGAAATCGTCAGGCTTGCCGCGGCGGCGCATGGCGGCCACCACCTTGCCGCCGACCACGAAGCAGCGGATGTCCTCGCCGGCGGCTTCCTTGACGAAGCTCTGCACCAGGAAATCGGCCTTCAGCCCCTGGAAGGCGGAGATCACGCTCTCGGCCGCCTTCTTGGTCTCGGCCAGCACAACGCCCTTGCCCTGCGTGCTCTCGAGCAGTTTCAGCACCAGCGGCGCGCCGCCCACGAGGCTGATGACATTGCCCGAATCCTTGGGGCTTCGGGCGAAGGCCGTGGTCGGCATGCCGATGCGGTGGCGCGCCAGCACCTGGTGGGCATGCAGCTTGTCGCGCGACACGGTGATGCCCTCGGAGCCCGACAGGCAATAGGTGCCGAGGCTCTCGAACTGGCGCACCACCGCGGTGCCGTAGGAGGTCACCGAGGCCCCGATGCGGGGGATCACCGCGTCGTAATGCGGCAGGCGGCGGCCATCGTAATGCACCTCACCGCCGACGGCGCGGATGTTCATGTAGCAGCGCGAGGTGTCGATCACCTCCATCGTGTGGCCGCGCGCCTCGGCCGCCTCGATGAGCCGGCGGGTCGAATAGTTCGAGGGCTCACGGGTCAGGATGGCGAGGCGCAGGGCGCGGCGGTGCTGCTTGTGGCGCGGGATCGCACGGTACTCGTCGAAGGACAGTTCGGGCTGCTGGAAGCTGTGGCTGGGCGAGACGATCATGTCGTCATCGAGCGCCGAGCGGCCGAGCAGCATGCGGTAGGCCATCGAGCCGCGATCGGTCAGGGTCACCTCGATGGGCCAGCTGCGCCCGTCCATCGCCACCGTGGTCTCGATCACGAAGCGCAGCTCGGTCTCGCCGTTCGACGAGGTCACCTCGCGCCGGTCCTTGAGCGGCGCCGAGCAGATGATCTCGAGCCCCGGGTCGGCCGGATCGGGATGGATGGCGAAGCGCACCATCGGCTTGTCCTCGGAGCCGAAGGGTTCGATCGCGAAGGCGTGCAGCGCCGAGGTGCGCGCGCCGGTATCCACCTTGGCGCGGATCGCCGGAAGGCCGAGATCGGGAAGGGCAAGCCACTCTTCCCATCCAAGGGTGAACTGGGTCATCTACGGGCTCCTTTCGAGACGCGCGGTAGCGCGCTGTAGCGGGACAGTATGACAGGCACAATACGTCTGCGCAGCTAGCCTTCTGCAGCGCCGAGGCAAATGGGCCCGCTCGCGCAAAAGGCGAAAATCGTCTATTATTTGTGCGTTTTGGGCGCATCGCGCGGCGTCGCGCCCGTGAAAAGCCGGGGTTGCGAGCGGATTCTGCGCGGCGATGGCGCGGAACCGGCGCAGACTGGGGATCTGGATTCGAAAAGGAGACTGCCATGGGGGCCGCATTGCGCGATAGCGACGGCAAACTGTCGCTGACCACCCGGATCATGATCGCCATGGGGGCGGGGCTCGTCCTCGGGGTGATCCTCAACATCGCCGGCATCGAGGCGATCAACACGCATCTCGTCGGAGGCTTCTTCGGCATGGTCGGGCGGATGTTCGTCAACGCGCTGCAGATGCTGGTGGTGCCGCTGGTGTTCTTCTCGCTAATCTGCGGTGTGGCCGGGATCGGCGACATCCGCATCCTTGGCCGGGTCGGCGGCAAGAGCTTCGGACTCTACATGGCGACCACCGCGACCGCCATCGCGGTGGCGATCCTGATCGCGCTGCTGGTCTCGCCGGGCGACGGCTTCGTGATGGAGGGCATCGACACCTCGGGCGTGACCGGACGAGAGGCGCCGAGCGTCTGGGAGACCTTCGCGGCCATCGTGCCGCGCAACCCGGTGGCGGCGTTCTCCGGCGGCGAGATGCTGCAGATCATCTTCTACACCATCGTGCTCGGCATTGCGGTGCTGATGCTGGGTGAGCGCTCGAAGACCTTCGTGGAAGCCTGCGAGTACATGAACGAGCTGATGATGAAGGTGGTGCAGATCGTCATGGCCTTCGCGCCCTACGGCGTGTTCTGCCTGATCGCCAAGACCTTCACCGAGCAGGGCATCGGCCTCTTCATGCCGGTCATCGCCTATGTGCTGGTGCTGGTGGGGGCGCTGCTGCTGCATCTCTTCGTCACGCTGATGCTGTTCCTGAAGCTGTTCGCAGGGCTCAACCCGATCACCTTCCTGCAGAAGATCCGCCCGGCGCAGATCTTTGCCTTCTCCACCGCCTCGTCGAACGCGACCATTCCGGTCACCCTGCGCTGCGTGACCGAGCGCATGGGGGTGAACAACTCGGTGGCCTCGTTCTCGGTGCCGTTCGGCGCCACCATCAACATGGATGGTACCGCGATCATGCAGGGCGTGGCGACGGTGTTCCTTGCCAATGTCTACGGCATCGACCTCGGCCTTGGCGGCTATCTCACGGTGATCGCCATGGCGGTGCTGGCCTCGATCGGCACCGCGGGCGTGCCCGGCGTGGGGCTCGTGATGCTGACGATGGTGCTGGGGCAGGTGGGCCTGCCAATCGAGGGCATCGCGCTGATCCTTGGCGTCGACCGGCTGATGGACATGATCCGGACGGCGGTGAACATCACCGGCGACGCGGTGGTCTCGACCATCGTCGCCAAGACCGAGGGCCAGATGGACCTTGCCATCTATGCCGACCCGAATGCCGGCGTGATCACCGCCGACGACCTGCATATCGACGAGGAGGCCGAGCACGTGCTGGCCGACGCGGCGCACAAGCCGGCGGAGTAGGCGTCTGCGTCGGAACGATTGAGAGGGCGCCTTCGGGCGCCCTCTTGCGTGTCACCAGACCTGAAGCACCCGGCGCGACAGGTGGAAGCCGTGGCCGTCGGCGTTCTGGCAGCGCAGCCCGGTGGTTTCGGAGAGGCACGAGATGCCGCCCCAGGTGGCCGAGACGCCATAGGGCGCAACGTCGACGCCGGGTGCGGTGTTCGGCCGGCCCGGCCCGCGGCACTCCATCTGTACCGGTCCGCGCTCGAGGATGACGTAGTTATGGCCCCAGCCGCTGCCGCAGGAGGCGGGGCGTGGCACGTTGGGGGTGCCGCTGAACTGGAAGATCGTGCAGCTCAGATCGGCAGAGTTCGGGCCGGTGCCGATGTAGCACTCGATATTGCCGGACGGGGTCTTGAAGGGGGTAACGTCGGCGATGGCCGGGCTGGCCAGCATCAGGCCGGCGGCAAGAAGAGGTTTGAACATGGACGGATCCTGAAAAAGGCAATCGGAAAAGGTCTTGCCCGTTCAGGGTCCGCCGGGAGGACGCGTCTGTCAATCGTGCCGTGGCAGTGAAGCGACTTGTGGGGGAGGGCGCTCAGATGAAGCGGGGCGAGCGAGCGCGGCGGCGCGGGTGAGTACATGAAGCCCGTCGCGCGCGGTTCTGCGGGATGCCGTCGGGCCCGCATGAAAAAAAGGCGCGACCCCCGGCTGAGGACCGCGCCCTGATACGTCTCGCCCTGTGGGCTCAGTGCCCGGCGATCATCTCGGACTGCTTCACGATCACCTCGGCCTGCTTGATCGAGGCGATGTCCACCAGCCGGCCCTTGTAGACCGTGGCGCCTTCGCCTTTGGCCTTGGCCTCCTCCATCGCGGCGAGGATCTCGCGCGCTTCCGAGACCGCCTCGTCGGACGGGGTGAAGACCTCGTTGGCCAGTGCCACCTGCTTGGGGTGGATCGCCCACTTGCCGACCATGCCCAGCGTGGCCGAGCGCAGCGCCTGCGCGCGGAAGCCCTCGTCGTCGGAGAAATCGCCGAACGGGCCGTCGACCGGCAGCACGCCGTGGGTGCGGCAGGCGGCGACGATGGCGGCCTGCGCCCAGTGCCACGGATCCGACCAGTGCTTCTGGCCCTCGCGGATCATGTAGTAGTTTTCCTGCGTGCCACCGATGCCGGTGGTCGCCATGCCCATCGAGGCGGCGAAATCCGCGGCGCCGAGGCTCATCGCCTCGAGCCGGGGCGAGCCGGCGGCGATCTCCTCGACATGGGCGATGCCGGCGGCAGATTCGATGATCACCTCGAACTTGATCGGCTTGGCTCGGCCCGTGGCACGCTCGACCGCGGTCACCAGCGCGTCGACGGCATAGAGATCTGCTGCGCAGCCGACCTTGGGGATCATGATTTGGTCGAGCCGGTCGCTCGACTTCTCGAGCAGCTCGACCACGTCGCGATACCAGTAGGGCGTGTCGAGCCCGTTGATCCGCACCGAGAGCGTCTTGTTGCCCCAGTCGATGTCACCGATGGCCTGAATGATGTTGTCGCGGGCGCTGTCCTTGTCGGACGGCGCGACCGAATCCTCGAGATCGAGGTTGATCACGTCCGCCGCCGAACCGGCCATCTTTTCGAAGATCGCGGGGCGCGAGCCCGGGCCGAACAACTGGCAGCGGTTGGGGCGTGCCGGGGCGGCGGGCTGGATGCGGAAGCTCATGCGGGTCCTCGTTGCGTAATGATATTTCGCTTACTCCGCGACTGGGGTTATTAAATTGCGCCATGCTGCGCAAGCAAAATCCTCCTGCGAAAGGCGCTGCCTTGCGGCGTGAGAGGCGCGAAGGGATGCACGATTCTTCGGCGGCGCGGCGGAAATGCACGAAAATTCGGCGCGGGCTCCGGTGGATCGCTGGCATTCGCGATGTATTTGCGTGTGATGCGGGGCAACATGCCGCGAATCCAAACGACAGGGAACTGACATGATCGAGACGCCGTATCTGCTCTTTCTCGGAGACGCTCCGGACCCCCTCGCCGCCAAGGTGGCGCAGGGTATCAAGGACTGGCGCCCGGAGAACTGCGTGGGCCAATTCCGCCTCGAGGGCTGCAAGGCCGACATGAAACTGCCCGACATGACGCTGGCCGAGGCCAAGGCCGCCGGCGCCAAGACGCTGGTGATCGGCGTCGCCAACCGGGGCGGGGTGATCTCGCAGACCTGGAAGAAGGTGCTCGTCGAGGCGCTGGAAGAGGGCTTCGACCTCGCCTCCGGCCTGCACAACCTGCTGCGCGACGAGGAAGACCTCGCCGCCGTGGCCCGCGCCACCGGCCAGAAGCTGCACGACGTGCGCATTCCGTCGGTGAAATACCCGATCGCCAATGGCGAGCCGCGCAAGGGCAAGCGCCTGCTGGCGGTGGGCACAGACTGCTCGGTCGGCAAGATGTACACCGCGCTCGCGCTTGACGCCTCGATGCGCGAGAAGGGCATGAAATCGACCTTCCGCGCCACCGGCCAGACCGGCATCCTGATCACCGGCGACGGCGTGCCGCTCGACGCGGTCATCGCCGACTTCATGGCCGGCTCGATCGAGTACCTGACGCCGGACAACGACGAGGATCACTGGGACATCATCGAGGGCCAGGGCTCGCTGTTCCACGTCTCTTATTCGGGCGTGACCATGGCGCTGGTGCATGGCGGCCAGCCGGACGCGCTGGTGCTGTGCCACGAGCCGACCCGCAGCCACATGCGCGGCCTGCCGGGCTACCAGCTGCCCTCGCTGGAGGCGGTGCGCGACGTGGCGCTGCAGCTGGCGCAGGTCGCCAACCCCGCGTGCAAGGTGATCGGCATCTCGATCAACACCCAGCACATGGGCGAGGACGAGGCCAAGGCCTATTGCAAGGAGATCGAAGAGAAGTTCGGCCTGCCGACGGTCGATCCCTACCGCCACGGGGCAGACCGCCTCGCGGATGCGGTTGCCGCGCTCTGAGCCATCCGGCACCTTGAGATGAACCGACGGGCGGCGGCGCGGGCTGCGCCGCCGCCCGTCAAGACGACGGAACGACACAACGAAGGGGCAGGGCTCTTGAGCATCGAGGTCACGCGCGACACGTTCAGACTGGCACAGGTCTTCACCATCTCCCGGGGCAGCCGCACCGAGGCCAAGGTGCTGACCGTGAAGATCACCCGCGACGGGGTGACCGGCTGGGGCGAATGCGTGCCCTATGCGCGCTACGACGAGACGCTCGAGAGCGTGACCGAAGAGATCGCAGGCCTGCCGGCCGATGTGAGCCGCGCGGCGCTGCAGGGGCTGCTGCCCGCCGGCGCCGCCCGCAATGCCGTCGACTGCGCGCTCTGGGATCTCGAGGCCAAGGCGCAGGGCAAGCGGGTCTGGGAGCTTCTGGGCCAGCCGAAGCCCGGCCCGGAGATCACCGCCTACACGCTGTCGCTCGACACCCCCGAGAACATGCAGGCACAGGCCGCCAAGAATGCCGCCCGACCGCTGCTGAAGGTCAAGCTCGGCACGCCCGACGACATGCCGCGGCTCGAGGCAGTGCGCCGGGGCGCCCCAGACAGTACCATCATCGTCGACGCCAACGAGGGCTGGACGGCCGAGGTCTATGCCGATCTGGCGCCGCATCTGGTGCGGCTCGGCGTGGCGATGGTCGAGCAGCCGCTGCCCGCGGGCGACGACGAGGCGCTGATCGGCATGGAGCGCCCGGTGCCGGTCTGCGCCGACGAGAGCGCCCATGACCGCGCCTCGCTGCCCGGGCTCAAGGGCAAGTACGACATCGTCAACATCAAGCTCGACAAGACCGGCGGCCTGACCGAGGCGGTGGCGATGCGCGCCGCGGCCGAGGCCGAGGGCTACGGCATCTTCGTCGGCTGCATGGTCGGCTCGAGCCTTGCCATGGCGCCCGCCGTGCTGGTGGCGCAGGGCGCCGCCTTCACCGATCTTGACGGCCCGCTGCTTCTGGCAGAAGACCGCCCCACCCCCCTGCTGTTTGACGCGCAGGGCGTGCATCCTTCCGAGCCGGCGCTTTGGGGCTGATCCCCGCCCGCCGCTCCCGACCGACCTGACTGGAGACCCCTTACATGACCCGCACTGTCTACGTTAACGGAGAGTACTTGCCCGAGACCGAGGCCAAGGTCTCGATCTTCGACCGCGCCTTCCTGATGGCCGATGGCGTCTACGAGGTGACCTCCGTGCTGGGTGGCAAGCTGATCGACTTCGAGGGCCACCAGAAGCGGCTCGAGCGGTCGCTGAACGAGCTCGACATGAAGAAGCCCGCCGCCTTCGACGACCTGATCGAGATCCACCGCAAGCTGGTGGAACTCAACGGCATCGAAGAGGGGCTGATCTACCTTCAGGTCACCCGTGGCGCGCCCGGCGACCGCGACTTCGCCTTCCCCGACCCCGAGACCACCGAGCCGACGCTGGTGCTGTTCACCCAGAACAAGCCCGGCCTCGCGGACAACCCGACCGCCAAGAAGGGCATCAAGGTGATCTCGATCGAGGACATCCGCTGGGGCCGCCGCGACATCAAGACGGTGCAGCTGCTCTACCCGTCGATGGGCAAGATGATGGCCAAGAAGGCCGGCTGCGACGATGCGTGGATGGTCGAGGACGGCTTTGTCACCGAGGGCACCTCGAACAACGCCTATATCGTCAAGGACGGCAAGATCATCACCCGCAACCTGTCGACCGACATCCTGCACGGCATCACCCGTGCCGCGGTGCTGAAATTCGCCCGTGAGGCGCAGATGGTCGTGGAAGAGCGCCCCTTCACCATCGAGGAGGCCAAGGAGGCCGACGAGGCGTTCTTCACCTCGGCCTCGGCCTTCGTGATGCCGGTCGTGGAGATCGACGGCGCCACCATCGGCACCGGCACGCCGGGGGACGTGGCGGGCCGCCTGCGTGAAATCTATCTCGAGGAAAGCCGCAAGGTCGCGGTCTGATCGACGAGACGCGATTGGCTTCTCAAGCAAGTCAGAAGGGGCGTCCGAATGCGGGCGCCCCTTTCATGTTTCAGACAAAAGCGACCGTCCTGTCAGGTCGCTGACCCAGATCGCATGTGCCAGGGATAAGTTGTCGTTCGCGCCCCATGCGGCGGACGACGGCTTCGAGCCCAAAATACCGCACCTGAGCCGAATCTTCGCTGCGGGTGCATAGGTCCGCTCCCAGCCCGAACTTGCCATTCGCCTCGAGTCACCCAACACGGTGAAGCGGACCACCGGGACGCGGACAAAGCACAAGTTCGATGCGCCTCCGCCAGGGTCAGCTTTGACGATTTGGCAATGAAAAGATCGGTGATTTTTGCTTGGATCACAAATCCTTGGCAGGATCGAGCGACGATGCTCCGAGAACGGTAGCAGAGCTGTCGCGCTTGAGCCAACGCAAGGACGCCTAACCGCCAATCTACCTACAGGACTCTGTGGCGCGCAGTTCAAGTATTTCACCATCCGATCCAAACTGGACTGCAATTGGGAACTTAGAAGGCTCCGCATACCCGAATTTTGGCAAATCGACTTGCTTCCCATTGATGATACTCCACCTTTTTAGGTCGGGAAGCGATTTAGATAGGCTCTCCAAATGCTCCTGAACCGGAGTATATGACTCCGGTATTATGGTTGTGACAAAATTTAACTCCCCCTTAGGCGTCTCTCCAAATAAGAGCTTTAGATAGTTTGAGAAATTCTTAATAGTAAACCGAAACGTTACTACATCCCCAGGGCCGAAGGTTGCAAACCTACTGAATGGCTTCTCTTCGGCGCCGTAATAAATTCGAACGCTTTGAGAAAGGCCAAAACAGTCGCTAAAGCCGAAGAAAAAGTCGCTACTCACAGAGACGTGAAGCTCGCCATTGTTTTGGAATGTCGCGTAGAAATGGGCGTCATCACCCTTGTAGGAAAGTTGTGTTTCTACAATGGAAACCTCAGGAAACAGCAATTGGACGGCATCAATTTCAGCTGTGTATTTGGCAGACATTGCGGACATGCGGAGTTGATAAAATGCCAGCACACCGCCTGCTAAGGCTAAAATGAGAGCGATAGTCGATATAAGATTTTTATACTTAGAAAGCAGCGCTTCAACTCTTTCTAATGCGTGAGGACTCTCTGGTGGCGACCCAAAACTACCCGCCTTGGCCGAATGAGATGCGCCTTGAGACTTCGACATTTAGCAATCCCTAAAAGCTTGATTTGTATATGGGAAAATTCCCTAAAAATGCCCTCGACCCAATACCCGGAAGCCAAACGCGCGCACTGGAACACAGGCGGCATGGCCGAGTTTCGTGAAAAATTGAGGTGCCCAAAAACAGGTTTGTCAAAAATATGCAATCCGTCTGGTCAGAAGTGGTGACTCATTTGCTTCCGCATGCAACTCAATATTTGCATAAGGTTAGCCGAGGCAGAAACCCAAAGCAATGAAATCTATGATTCTGGCACGTTTTTAGCTTATCACGATGGCGGTTGTTCGTGGTAAAGGGACGAACGGGTAAGGTGGGCTCGCAGCAGCTGGTCGCTGCACTCTGCAAACACGGCTGCCATCATGGCCTGAACTCAGCGGAGCCGAGTCTGCTTTCCTGCGCATTGCCGACGCTCGACCCGCCGAAGGTTGCGCATGCAGCGAACGGCAGGAAGGTCCGCATTGCGGTCGTTCGCCTTTCGGCATCCAAGGTTCGGTTTGGGTCGGACATGCTCGGCGGTTGCGGCGGGATTTCTTGCCACCGCCCGCAGTCACACCCCAGTAAACCGTAGCTTCGATCCGCCTTCGCTCGGCGTTCGACACGCCCCTTTCGTCTGTTGACGGCCCCGTCGCGTGCCATCAGTGTCGACCGGGCCACGGAGACGGGAGGAGGCGGAATGGAAGACAGGGCCATTTTGTGCTGGCTGGCGACGGTATCCGAAGAGGGGCTGCCGAACGTGTCGCCGAAGGAGGTCTATGCCGAGCCGTCCGAGGGCGTCTTCCTGATCGCCGAGATCGCATCGGGTCGCAGCCTGCGCAACATCTGCGCCAACCCGGCGGTCTGCATCAGCATGATCGACGTGTTCAGCCAGCGCGGGAGGCGTCTGGAAGGGCGTGCCCGTATCGTGCCAGCGGACAGCGAGGGGTTCGACGCGCTCGCCGCCCCGCTGCTGGCGCAGGTCGGCACCCGCTTCCGCATTCGCAACGTCATCGCCGTCGATGTGAGCACCGAAAGTGCCGTGCGCGCGCCAAGCTATCTCTTCTATCCGGAAACCGAGGTCGCCGAGATGCGTGAGGGCGCGATGCGCAGCTACGGTGTGCGGCCGCGCGACGACAGGTAGCGCGCCGCGTGGCGGCCGGCCCAGAGCCCGGTCGCGAAGCAGGCGGTGAGCAGGTAGCCACCGGTCGGCGCCTCCCAGTCGATCATCTCGCCGGCCACGAAACAGCCCGGGCGCTGCGTCAGCATCAGGCCCGCATCGAGCGCCGCGAAGGCCACGCCGCCGGCGGTCGAGATCGCCTCGTCCATCGGGCGCAACCCCTGATGCGGCAGCTCAAGTGCCTTGACGGTGCGGGCGAGCGTGCCCGGATCCTCGGGCAGGGGGCGGGCGCATTCCATCAGCAGGGCGCGGGCGGCGGGCGTGAGCTTCAGCGCCCGGCGCAGGTGGTTCGACAGGCTCTGCTTGCCGCGGGGCTTCGCGAGCCTTGCGGTCAAAGCCTTCTCCGAGACATCAGGGGCGAGGTCGATGACCAGAGCCGCACCCTCGCGCAGCGCCGGCGACAGCGGGTAGAGCCCGCCGCCCTCGAGCCCGCGCGCCGAGATCACCGCCTCGCCGCGCGAGACCAGCCCGCCGGCGCGAAATGCCACGCCCTTGAGCGGCGCGCCGAACTGCGGTGCCATGTGCTTGGACCAGTCGACGCAGAGACCTGCATTGGCCGGCTGGAACGGCGCGACCTCGATGCCTTGCCCCGCGAAATGCCCGGTCCACGCGCCGTCCGAGCCAAGACGGGCCCAGCTCGCTCCGCCAAGCGCCAGCACCGTCACGCGCGGCCGCAGCGCCAGCGGGCCGTCGGGGGTCTCGAAACGGGTTTCGTCGCCATCCCAGCCGGTCCAGCGCCAGCGCGTGTGGCGCTCGAGCCCCATGGCGTCGAGCCGTGCCAGCCACGACCGCAAGAGCGGCGAGGCTTTCATCGCGGTGGGGAAGACCCGGCCCGTGGAGCCGGTGAAGGTGGTCTGGCCCAGCCCCTCGGCCCAGGCCTGCACGGTCTCGGGGGTGAACTCGGCCAACATCGGGCGCAGCGCCGCCTCGGCGCTGCCATAGGCCGCGAGGAACGGCCCGAAGGGTTGAGCGCGGGTCAGGTTCAGCCCCGACTTGCCCGCCATCAGGAACTTGCGCCCGAGCGATGGCTTGGCCTCGGCCAGCAGCACCCTGTGCCCGGCCGAGAGCAGCGCGTCGGCGGCCATCAGCCCGGCCGGGCCGCCGCCGATCACCAGCGCCTCGATCTCGCGCCCTGCCTGCATCAACGCCCCTTTGATCCTGCCGTGAATGGCGCCAGTCTTCTGCCCTGCCAGACGCCCCCGTTCAAGAGCCGCGCATGACCGATCCGATCTGCCCCCTGTGCCTGCGCCCGATCCCGCCAGAGGCGAAACAGAGCCTGCATCACCTCGTGCCGAAACTGAAGGGCGGCAAGGGCGGGCCGGTCGTGCGGCTGCACCAGATCTGCCACAACGAGATCCACGCCACCTTCACCGAGGCCGAGCTGGCGCGCGCGTTCAACACCCCCGAGGCGCTGCGCGCCCATCCCCGCATGGCGCGCTTCCTCGCCTGGGTCGGCAAACGTCCGCCGGCCTTTCATGCGCGCAGCAGCGGTGGACGGCGCAAACGCTAGCCCGGCGTGGCGCCGTGAGCACGCGCACGATCCTGCCATAAAGCGTGACTTGATCCGGATCGCCGGGAAGCCCACCTTCTCAGGCACAAAAAGACGCCCAAGAAAGAATCAGAGGCAGAGCAGATGTCGATCAGAACAGAATTGTGGGGGATGTGCGGCCTGTTGGTCGCGCTTGTCGCCCTTCTCATGCATCCCGATGGCGAAGCCGAGCGCAAGGCGCTGGAATGGGCCGCGCTGTCGGCATTCTCGGCCGAGAACTTCGCGCTGCGCTAGGGGCGCCGCGACAGCCGCGGGTGGAGAGCTGTGGCCGCGTCAGTCGCGGGCCGGCCGCGGCGTCTGCGCCAGCAGTCGTTCGACCCACTCGATGTGCTGCGGCAGGCAGCGGGTCCTGAGATCGTAATGCTCGCGCACATGGGCGCGGGCAGCCTGCCCCAGACGGGCGCGGGTCTCGGGATCATCGAGCAGGGTGCAGAGCCGGTCGGTAAGGCTCTTCACGTCGAAGAAATCGACCATCCAGCCGGTCTCGTTCTCGGTCAGCGCCTCGCGCACCGGCGCGGTGTCGCTGGCGAGGATCGCGCAGCCCGCGCTCATCGCCTCGAGCAGGGACCAGCTCAGCACGAACGGGTAGGTCAGGTAGACGTGCACCCGGCTTACCTGCATCATCGACAGGAACCGGTCATAGGGCACCCGGCCAAGGAAGTGCACGCGCGCCCAGTCTTCCTCCGAGATCCGGTCCTTCACCTCGTCGATGAACGTCTGTTTCCAGGTGGTGCCCTTGGGCGGCTTCGAGCCGTAGCTCACCTCGTCGCCGCCGATCAGGGTGATCTGCGCATTGGGGCGCCGCCGCAGGATCTCGGGCAGGGCGCGCATGAAGATGTGGTAGCCGCGATAGGGCTCGAGGTTGCGGTTGATGAAGGTGATGACCTCGTCGTCGCGGGTCAGCACCTTGCCGTCGCCGACCTCGAGCGTTGCGTCCGCGTTGGGGCGCACGAGATCGGTGTCGATGCCGTCATGCGCGACGGTGATGCGGTCCTGCCAGGCCTCGGGAAAGGTCGAGGCCTGAAACCGCGTCGGCGAAATGCCGGCATCCATGATCTCTTCGTGGAGCCGGTTGTTGAGGTTCTTCATCCGGATGCGCAGCGCGTTGGTGTCCGGCGGGGCCTTGTCGAACTCCGGGTCGAAGCCGACGAAGGGCTTCGACGCCAGGTGATAGAGCTCGCAATACAGCCCCATCCGGGCGCGCGGCCAGACATCCTTGAGGAACATGCTCTCACCCCAGCCGTGATGGGCGAGAATCACGTCGGGGGTGAAGCCCTGCTTCTTCAGTTGCACCGCCCCGTTGTAGCAACTGGTGCCGCGGATCAGCTTGGTCTCGAAATCCCCGAGCCACGGGTGGATGCCCTGGGTGCTGCCGCCGTTGATCTTGTAGGGCAGGACGCGCACCCCATTCCACTGCGTCGGCTCCTTCACCTTGAGGGTCAGCGCCACGACCTCGTGCCCCCGCTGCACCAGTGCGGGCGCGAGGTGCTTGTACTGGCCGGGGAAATTCTGGTGAATGCAGAGAATTTTCATCTGGGCGGTCATCTCGAAATGGCTTTTGCGATTTGTTGCATGAGACGGGGCGCGATCCAACCACGCAAGCTGCCGGGGGGCGGCGATCCGGGGTGTCGGTTGCGGAAATGTCGCCTTGCACTGGACGCCCCGATCCCATGCGCCTATCACCCCGCCCGAGACCCGTCCGTTCCGAGGGAATAAGAAATGTCGCGTTACGACCCCGCCACGATCGAGCCGAAATGGCAGGCCGCATGGGATGAGGCCCTGACCTTCAAGGCCACCCGCACCGCCGACAAGCCGAAATACTACGTGCTCGAGATGTTCCCCTACCCGTCGGGGCGCATCCATATCGGCCATGTGCGCAACTACACGATGGGCGACGTGATCGCGCGCTACAAGAAGCAGAACGGCTTCAACGTGCTGCACCCGATGGGCTTTGACGCCTTCGGAATGCCGGCCGAGAACGCCGCGATGGCGTCCGGCGGCCACCCCAAGGACTGGACCTATTCCAACATCGACACGATGGTCGAGCAGATGAAGCCGCTGGGCTTCGGGCTCGACTGGTCGCGCATGTTCGCCACCTGCGACCCGGACTATTACGGCCAGCAGCAGGGTCTGTTCCTCGACATGCTCGAGGCGGGCCTCGTCTACCGCAAGAACGCCGTGGTGAACTGGGATCCGGTCGACATGACCGTGCTGGCCAACGAGCAGGTCGAGAACGGCCGCGGCTGGCGCTCGGGTGCGCTGGTCGAGCGCAAGGAGCTCACCCAGTGGTTCTTCAAGATCTCGGACTTCTCCGGCGAGCTGCTGGATGCGCTCGACGGGCTCGACGACTGGCCCGCCAAGGTCAAGCTGATGCAGGCCAACTGGATCGGCCGCTCGCGCGGGCTCGAATTTGCCTTCTCGACCGTCGACGCCCCCGAGGGCTTTGACCGCATCGAGGTTTACACCACCCGCCCCGACACCCTGCTGGGCGCGAGCTTTGTCGGCATCTCGCCGGATCACCCGCTGGCCCGCACGCTCGAGAAGGACAACCCCGAGCTGGCCGAGTTCGTCGCCGAGTGCCGCCGCATGGGCACCTCCGAGGAAGAGCTCGAGAAGGCCGAGAAGCGCGGCTTCGACACCGGAATCACCGTGCGCCACCCGTTTGACACCTCGGTCGAGCTGCCGGTCTATGTCGCCAACTTCATTCTGATGGATTACGGCACCGGCG
This sequence comes from Salipiger bermudensis, assembly GCF_017309175.1. Taxonomy (NCBI): domain Bacteria; kingdom Pseudomonadati; phylum Pseudomonadota; class Alphaproteobacteria; order Rhodobacterales; family Roseobacteraceae; genus Salipiger; species Salipiger bermudensis. The sequence goes on from NZ_JAEKJV010000007.1 coordinate 52,982, forward strand.
CGATCTTCGGCTGCCCGGGCCACGACGCGCGCGACCACGAGTTCGCCACCAAGTATGGCCTGCCGATCGTCGAGACCTTCGTGCCGCTCGAAGGCGAGATCGACATCTCCGCCGAGCCCTTCGTGCCGCAAAAATCGGAAAAGGTCCGCTACACCCGTCTCGTGGCGGGCGAAGAGGTCCAGACCGGCGACGAGGCGGTCAACGCGGCCGTTGCGTTCTGCGAAGAGAATGGCGTCGGCCACGGCGTCACCAAGTACCGCCTGCGCGACTGGGGCCTGAGCCGCCAGCGCTACTGGGGCTGCCCGATCCCGGTGGTGCATTGCGAGGCCTGCGGCGTGGTGCCGGAGAAGAAGGAAAACCTTCCGATCCAGCTGCCCTATGACGAGGGTGGCAAGCCGATCGACTTCTCGATCCCCGGCAACCCGCTCGACCGTCACCCGGATTGGCGCGACTGCGCCTGCCCGTCCTGCGGCGCGCCCGCCCGGCGCGAAACCGACACGATGGACACCTTCGTCGACAGCTCGTGGTACTTCGCCCGCTTCACCTCGCCGGATGCCGACGCCCCCGTCGATCCCGAGGAGGCCGCGTACTGGATGAATGTCGACCAGTATATCGGCGGCATCGAGCACGCGATCCTGCACCTGCTGTACTCGCGCTTCTTCGCGCGGGCGATGCACATCACCGGCCATCTGCCGGAGAAGTGCAAGGAGCCGTTCAACGCGCTCTTCACGCAAGGCATGGTGACCCACGCGATCTACCAGACCAAAAACGCCGAGGACCGTCCGGTCTATCACTATCCCGAGGCAGTTGAACTGCGCGACGGCAAGGGCTTCCTCGAAGATGGCACCGAGGTCGAGATCATCCCCTCGGCCAAGATGTCGAAGTCGAAGAACAACGTCGTCGACCCGGTCGCCATCATCGGCCAGTACGGCGCCGACACCGCGCGCTGGTTCGTGCTCTCGGACAGCCCGCCCGAGCGGGACGTCGAATGGACCGCGTCGGGGGCCGAGGCCGCCAACAAGCACCTCTCCCGCGTTTACCGCGCCTGCGCCGAGATCGCGGCGGGCGACGTGCCGCCGACCGGTGAGGACGAGGCGCTGCTGCGCGAGATGCACAAGGCGATCCACGACGTGACCATGGGCGTCGAGAGCTTCGGCTTCAACGCCGCCATCGCGCGGCTTTATGCCTTCACCAACGCGCTGACCAAGTCGCGCGCCGGCACAGAGGCCAAGACCCAGGCTGCCAAGGTTCTGGCGCAGCTGATGTCGCCGATGACGCCGCACCTCTCGGAAGAGATCTGGCAGCTGCTGGGCGGCGAGGGGCTGATCGCCGATGCCGCATGGCCCGAGGCCGACGAGGCGATGCTGGTCGAGGACACCGTGACCCTGCCGATCCAGGTCAACGGCAAGCGCCGCGGCGAGCTGACCGTGCCCAAGGACATGGCCAAGGAAGAGATTGAAAAACTCGTGCTGGCGCATGAAGCTGTGGAACGGACCCTGCAGGGGGCCGCGCCGAAGAAGCTGATCGTTGTCCCGGGCCGGATCGTCAATGTGGTTGCCTGATCGCAGAACCTTCCTGATCTCGCTCGCAGCCCTCGCGGGCTGCGGGTTCACGCCGGTCTACGGGCCTCAGGGCGGCGGTGGCCAGCTGCTGAACGCCGTGGCCCTGCCCGAGCCAGACCGACGCTACACATATGATTTCAATGCGCGCTTCGAGGAACGGCTTGGCCGCGCCTCGGGGCCCTACATGCTGAACCGCTCGATCGACGTGACCTCGAACGGGCTCGGTTCGCTGGCCGACGGCCAGACCACCCGCTACCAGCTCACCGGCCGGGCAACCTACAGCCTGGGCTTCGTGGGCAGCGAGGAGGTGCTGATCTCGGGCCAGACCGACGCCTTCACCGGCTACTCTGCCACTGGCTCCACAGCCGCCACGCAGGCCGCCGAGCGCGACGCGCGCCGTCGCCTGATGGTGATCCTCGCCGATCAGGTCATCGACCGGCTGCTGCTCGACGCGGACATGCTGCCGCAATGAAGCTCACCGGGCGCGACGCACAGGCCTTCTTCCGCAAGCCCGACCCGTCGCGCGCGGGGGTGCTGCTCTTCGGCGAGGACGCGATGCGCGTCGCCCATCGCCGGCAGGAAGTCATCGGCGCGCTGGTGGGCCCGGAGGGCGAGGCCGAGATGCGCCTCACCCGCATTCCCGCCAGCGAGCTGCGCCGCGACAGCGCCATGCTGCTCGACGCGATCAAGTCGCAGGGCTTCTTTCCCGGACCCCGGGTGGCCTTTGTCGAGGACGCCACGGATGGCCTGACGGACGTGATCAAGACGGCGCTCGATGAGTGGCGCGAGGGCGATGCCCAGATCATCGTCACCGCCGGGCAGCTGGCAGCGAAATCCAAGCTGCGCAAGCTCTTCGAGGGCTTTCACAACGCCTTTTCCATCGGCATCTATTCCGACCCGCCGGGCCGCGACGAGATCGAGGCAGCGCTGAGGAAGGCGGGGCTCGAACAGGTCGACCGCGCCGCCTTCGAGGCGCTCGAGGGGCTGGCCCGGGCGCTCGATCCGGGCGATTTCCGGCAGGTGCTCGAGAAGGTCGCGCTCTACAAGCTCGACGATCCCGAGCCGCTGACCCCGGACGAGGTGGCGCTCTGCGCACCGGCCTCGATCGAGGCCGAGCTCGACGACATCCTCAACGTGGTGGCCGAGGGCCGAAGCGCCGAGATCGGGCCGCTGGTGCAGCGGCTCGAGGGGCAGGGGGTCAACCCGGTGACGCTGCTGATCATGGCGATGCGCCACTTCCGGGTGCTCTACGCGCTGGCCTCGGCGCAGGGCGGCCCGCAGGCGGGGGTGCAGCGCCTGCGCCCGCCGCTCTTCGGGCCGCGCCGCGACCGGATGCTGCGGCAGGCGCAGAACTGGTCCGCCGACCGGCTCGAGGCGGCGTTGGGCATGCTGATGGACACCGATCTCTCGATCCGCTCCGCGGGCCAGCGGGCGCCGGCGATGGCGCTGGTCGAGCGCGGCTTCGTGCGCCTCGCGTGGCTCAGCAACCGGCGCTAAAAGCCCTTGCCCTCCCGATGCTTGCCTGCCCGATGCTTGCGTGAGGGGCAACCTGAGCATAGGGTCGCGGCGCGAGCCAGGGGAGCCGACAGATGCAGCATGAGTTTCCGGTCCGGGTCTATTACGAAGACACCGACATGGCGGGGATCGTCTACCACGCCAATTACCTCAAGTTCATCGAGCGCGCGCGCTCGGAATGGGTCAAGGGCATGGGCATCGACCAGAACGCCCTGCGCGAGCACGAGGGCGTGGTCTTCGTGATCCGCCGCATCGAGGCCGATTTCCGCGCCTCGGCCCGGTTCGACGACGAGCTGGTGGTGCAGACCCGGGTGCAATCGGTCAGCGGCGTGCGGCTGGTGCTTCACCAGGAGGTACAGCGCGCCGGCGAGGCGCTGTTCACCGCCGAGGTGACGCTGGTCTCGATGACGCTGGACGGCCAGCCGACGCGGCTGCCTCAGGAGCTGCGCCGCAAGGTGCACTAAGGCCGCCCGCTCGGCGGAGATGCGCCGTCAAAACCCTGTTACAAAGGGCTTTCATGGCCCTGATGACGCCAATGTGTTGGCGTTCTCCCTGCAAATCCGCTAGAATCGTCGCTAACGAGAGCCCAGTGCACACGGGCCCGATGAGGAAGAGCAGGCTAATGGATCCACAAACCCTCCAGCTCGCGCAGGAGATCGACTTCTCCATGTGGGGGCTGTTCGCACGCGCCACCCTGACGGTGAAACTGGTGATGCTGATGCTGGTGCTGGCATCGGTCTGGGGCTGGGCGATCATCGTCGAAAAGATCGTCAGCTACCGCGCCGCTCGCCGCGAGGCGGCCAAGTTCGACCGCGCCTTCTGGTCCGGCGAACCGCTCGATGAACTCTATGACCAGATCGGACCCGAGCCCAAGGGGCGCGCGCAGCGCGTCTTCGCCGCCGGCATGACCGAGTGGCGCCGCTCGCATCGCGACGATGGCGGGCTGATCGCCGGGGCTCATGCCCGCATCGACCGCTCCATGGACGTGGCGATCCAGAAGGAATCCGAGGATCTGCAGCGCGGCCTGCCGGTGCTGGCCACCGTCGGCTCCACCGCGCCTTTCGTCGGCCTGTTTGGCACCGTCTGGGGCATCATGCACGCCTTCATCGAGATTGCTGCCCAGCAGGACACCTCGCTGGTGGTCGTGGCGCCCGGCATCGCCGAGGCGCTGTTTGCCACCGCGCTGGGTCTCGTCGCGGCGATCCCGGCGGTGATCTTCTACAACAAGCTGTCGGCCGATGCCGACCGCATCATCTCGGGCTACGAGGCCTTCGCCGACGAGTTCTCCACCATCCTCTCGCGCCAGCTGGACGCCTGATCCATGGGCGGAGGGGTGATGAAATCGGGCGGAGGCGGCGGCGGACGCCGGCGGCGCCGCAGCGGCGGCAGATCGCAGCCCATGGCCGAGATCAACGTCACGCCGATGGTCGACGTGATGCTGGTGCTGCTGATCATCTTCATGGTCGCCGCGCCTCTGCTGACCGTGGGTGTGCCGGTCGAGCTGCCCAAGACGGCGGCCAGCTCGCTGCCCTCCGAGACCGAGGAGCCGCTCGCGGTGACGATCACCGCCGACGGCACCGTGACGATCATGACCACCGAGGTCGAGATGGACGAACTGGTCAACCGCCTGCGTGCCATCGCCGTGGAGCGGGCCGACGACCGCATCTTCCTGCGCGCCGACGGGGCGGTGCCCTACCAGACGGTGGCGCAGGTCATGGGCGCGCTGAACCGCGGCGGCTTTTCCTCGATCGGACTTGTCACCGATAGCGGTGGTCCGGCGCTCGACGGCGCGGACGGCGGCTGAGGGGGCCTGATTGCGCAGGAGTTTCTCCATATCCGCCGGGGCGCACGCCCTGGTGCTGTTGTGGCTGCTGGTCGGCAACGTGTTCCGTCCGGATCCGCCGGAGTTCGAGGTCTCGAATGTGTCGGTGATCTCGGAGGCGGAGTTCTCGGCCATGGTCGATGCCGCGCAGGCGCCCGAGGTGCAGACCGAGGTGACCGCCCCGGTCGAGGCGCCGGAGCCTGCGCCCCAGCCCGAACCGACTCCGGAACCCGAACCCCAGCCGGAGCCGGAGCCGCAGCCTGCGCCCGAGGCGCCGGCCCCCGAACCCGCGCCGCAGCCCGAACCCGAGCCTGCACCGCAGCCGGCGCCAGAGCCAGAACCCGTGCCGGACCCGCTGCCGCCCGCCGCCGAAGCGGTGCCGGAGGTCTCTGCGCCCGAAAGCGCCACCCGCCCGGTGCCGCGCCCGGCCCCCCGCGTGGCGCCCGAGCCGGTCGCTCCGTCCGAGCCCGACGTGACCGAGGCCGAAGAGGTGCAGGAAGCCGCGCAGGAAGAGGCCGACAGCCCCGACGTGGCCGAGGAGGCGCAGGAAGCGACCGCGCCGCCCGAAACCGCGACCGAGATCGTGACCGAGGCCGAAGAGCCCGCCTCGGCGCCGCCCGCCTCGGTGCGTCCGCGCCCGCGTCCGCGCGACATCGCCACCGCGCAGCCGGCCCCCGAGCCGGAACCGGAGCCGCAGCCTGCGCCCGCGACACCGAGCGCGCCCGAGGCTGAGCCCGAGCCTGCGCCGTCGCAATCGACCGACTCCGCCGTCGACGCCGCCATTGCGGAGGCGCTGGGGGGCGGGGCCCCGACGCAATCCGACACGCCCGCTGGTCCGCCGCTGACCCGTGGCGAGCAGGATGCGCTGCGCATCGCCGTTCAGCGCTGCTGGATCGTCGACGTGGGCAGCGAGGCGGCCAGCGTCACGGTGACCGTGGGCATGGAGATGGAGCCCTCGGGCCGCGTGGTGAGCTCGAGCCTGCGCCTGATCGGCTCAGAAGGCGGCAGCGCCTCGGCTGCCGACACCGCCTTCCAGGCGGCACGGCGCGCGATCCTGCGCTGCCAGGGCGACGGCTACCAGCTGCCGCAGGACAAGTACGACCAGTGGAAGCAGATCGAGATGACCTTCAATCCCGACGACATGAGGCTGCGATGATCATGCGACCGGCAAGGTCTCGCCCATGGCGGCGGCGGAACTTGGCTGTTCCCGCCGCCGCAACGCACTATCCTGACCACATGGACGGCACGAGCAGAGGCCGGTCCGGCAAGGGGAGCTTTGGAATGAAACAGGTTTTGGCGCAGGCAATGGTCCTGGGCCTCGCCCTCGTGGCGGCGCTGGGACTGGCGCTGCCCAATGCGGCGCAGGCGCAGGGAGGTCCGCTGCGGATCGAGATCACCGAGGGCACCATCGAGCCCATGGCCTACGCGGTGCCGAGTTTCGTCGCCGAGACGCCGAGCGCGCAGCAATATGCCGAGCAGATCACCCAGGTGATCGCCGATGACCTGACCGGCACGGGCCTCTTCCGCGAGATTCCGCGCGACGCCCATATCAGCCGCATCACCTCGTTCGAGAGCCCGGTGCAGTTCGCCGACTGGAAGGCGATCAACGCGCTGGTGCTGCTGACCGGCGCGGTCTCGGAGCAGAATGGTCGGGTCACGGTGAAGTTCCGCATCTGGGACGTGTTCGCCGGCACCGAGCTTGGTGACGGCATGCAGTTCGCCGCCACCTCCGACGGCTGGCGCCGGCTGGCCCACAAGGTGGCCGACCAGGTCTATTCGCGCCTCACCGGCGAGAGCGGCTATTTCGACAGCCGCGTGGTCTTCGTCTCCGAGAGCGGCCCCAAGGATCAGCGCGCAAAACGCCTCGCGATCATGGATTATGACGGCGCCAACGTGCAGTACCTGACCGACAGCCGCTCGATCGTGCTGGCGCCGCGCTTCTCGCCCAATGGCGAGCGGGTGCTCTACACCAGCTACGAGACCGGCGAGCCGCAGGTGCACGTGCTCAATGTGGGCGCGGTGCAGAGCCAGATCATGTCGGCGGGTGGCGGCATCATGAGCTTCGCGCCACGCTTCTCGCCCGATGGCAGCAAGGTGGTCTACTCGGTGACCTCCGGGTCCAACACCGACATCTACATGCGCGATCTCGCCAGCGGCAGCACCACCCAGCTGACCTTTACCCCCGCGATCGAGACGGCGCCGAGCTTTTCTCCCGACGGCAGCCGCATCGTGTTCGAAAGCGACCGCTCGGGCAGCCAGCAGCTCTACGTCATGCCGGCCAGCGGTGGTGAGCCGACCCGGATCAGCTTCGGGCAGGGGCGTTACGGCACGCCGGTGTGGTCGCCGCGCGGCGATCTCATCGCCTTCACCAAGCAGAACCAGGGCCGTTTCCACATCGGCGTGATGCGCACTGACGGCAGCGAAGAGCGCCTGCTCACGGCCTCGCATCTCGACGAGGGTCCGACCTGGGCGCCCAATGGCCGGGTGCTGATGTTCTCGCGTGAGACCCAGGGCGCAAGCGGCACCTCCTCGCTCTACAGCGTCGACGTGGCGGGGCGGAAGCTGACCCGGGTGCGCACCCCCGATGGCGCGTCGGACCCGAGCTGGGGCCCGCTGCAGTGACCAAGGCGCCCGAAAAATCTTCTTCGAGAGATTTTTCGGGTCGGAAGACCGCGGACCAGGATTTTTCGGACGAAAAATCCTGGTCTTCGCACGACATTTGCAAGCCAACATGCCTGTGATAATTTGCCGGCAAGAAACGAGCAGGACAGTTCCATGACATATCTTTCCAAGGCCCTGATGATCGCCGCCGCGCTTGGCCTGGCGGCCTGCACCAGCGGTGACCGTTTCGGTGCCGGCAGCGGTGCTGACGGCTACGGCGCGGGCGCCGGCGCCAATGCCGGCATCGTGCCGGGCAGCGCAAACGATCCCCAGTCGCCGGCCTATTTCAACCAGACCATCGGCGACCGCGTGTTGTTCCTCGTCGACCAGTCGTCCCTGACGCCCGAGGCGCAGGCGACCCTCGACGCGCAGGCCGGCTGGCTGATGACCAATTCCGACTACCTCGCGGTGATCGAGGGCCACGCCGACGAGCAGGGCACCCGCGAATACAACATCGCGCTCGGCGCGCGCCGCGCCAACGCAACGATGGAGTACCTGATCTCCAAGGGCGTCGCGCCGAACCGGCTGAAGATCATCAGCTACGGCAAGGAGCGTCCGGTCGAGATCTGTTCGGAGGAGTCGTGCTACGCCAAGAACCGCCGCGCCGTCACCGTGATCTCCATGGGTCTCGGGAGCTGACCACCATGCGTCTCGCCGTTCTTGCCCTCTGTTTCGGTCTCGCCGGGGCCACTTCCGCGCCGGCCCAGGACAGTGAAACCCTGGCCGACATCCGGCAGGATCTCTCTCTGCTCAAGGGAGAGCTCCTGCGCCTTCAGCAGGAGCTCAACACCACGGGCACGAGCGGCGTACAGGTGAGCGGCAGCACGCTCGACCGCGTCAACATCATCGAGACCGAGCTGCAGCGCGTCACCGCGCTGGCCGAGGAACTGCAGCACCGCGTCGACGTGGTGGTGCAGGACGGAAGCAACCGCATCGGCGATCTCGAGTTCCGCCTCTGCGAGCTCGAGCCTGCCTGCGACATCGGCAGCCTCGGCGACACGCCGCTGCTTGGCGGGCAGGCGCCCTCGACCGGTGCCCCGGCGCCGGCCCCGCTGCCCGCACAGCCTTCGAATGGTGGCGGGGCCGAGCTCGCAATCGGCGAACAGAACGACTTTCGGCGGGCGCAGGAGGCGCTCGCCAGCGGTGACTTTCAAGGCGCCGCAGACCAGTTTGCGACCTTCCGCGAGACCTTTCCCGGCAGCCCGCTAGAGCCTGACGCGCTTCTGGCCGAGGGCAAGGCGCTGGATCAGACCGGCGACACCCGCACCGCGGCGCGCCGGTTCCTCGACGCCTATGCCAACTACCCCGAGAGCGACGCCGCGCCGGAAGCGCTGTGGCGGCTCGGCACCGCGCTTGGTGCGCTGCAGAGCGTCAAGGAGGCCTGCGTGACGCTGGCCGAGGTCGGCGCGCGCTATCCCGGCACCCCGGCGGTGGCCGAGGCCGAGGCCGAGATGGGGCGCCTCGGCTGCCAGTGAGACTGCGCGGGTGACGGCCGGAGCCGACAGCCTCGACCAGCGCTTCGCCGAGGCGATGGGCGCGGCGCTGGGACCGGATTTCCCTTCCGACATCGTGCTCGCCGTCTCGGGCGGGGGCGACAGCATGGCGATGCTGACGCTGGCGCACAACTGGGCGCATGTCTGGGGCACCCGGCTCTGGGTGGTGACCGTCGATCACGGGCTGCGCCCCGAGGCCGGGGACGAGGCGGCGCTGGTGCGCGACACCTGCGACGAGCTGGGCCACCCCCATGCCACGCTGCGCTGGCGCTGGGACGGGCAGGGCAACCTGATGGATGCCGCCCGCCGCGCCCGGCTCGACCTCATCGGCCGCTGGCGCGGCGGGCTCTCGCACGTGCTGCTGGCCCACACCCGCGACGACGTGGCCGAGACCTTCCTGATGCGGCTGGCCCGCGGCTCTGGAGTCGACGGGCTCTCGGCCATGACGCCCCTGCGCGAGGTCGCGGAAGCCGGGACCACGCCGCTTGACCCAGAGGCGTGCGACGGCGCCCGCCCGCCGGAGGCCGCCGTTCCAAGTGCGCTCACCATCGTGCGCCCCTGTCTCGACATGCGCCGTGCGGAACTGCGCCACTACCTGCGGGTGCTCAAGGGCCGCTGGGTCGAGGACCCCACCAACGAGGATGATCATTACGAGCGCGCCCGCATCCGCAAGCTGCTGCGCGGCCTTGAGGCGGAGGGGCTCGGGGCCGAGACCCTCGCCGCCACCGCCGGGCGCATGGGCCGGGCCCGCGAGGCGCTGCGCGCCCGGGCAGTCTGGGCTTGGGAACAGTGCGGGCAGGAGGGGGGCGCCGGCGACCTCGTGTTCGAGCGCGACCGGTTCGCGGCGCTCGAGCGCGACACCCAGCTGCGGCTGCTCGCGGCAGCGCTGCAATGGGTCGCCTCGGCGGAGTACCGCCCGCGCGCCACGGCGCTCGAGGGGCTGCTCGAGCGGCTGCTGTCGGGCGGGGCGGGCACGCTGATGGGGTGCGCGGCGCGGGCCGAGCGCGACCGACTGCGGGTCTGGCGCGAATACGCGGCGGTGGCCGGCACATCCGTCACGGTCGGCGATACGGCGCTCTGGGACGGGCGCTGGCGGGTTTTCCACCCCGATCTCAGGGGACACACGGTGCAGGCGCTTGGCGAGGAGGGCTGGCGTCAGGCCGCCCCGGCACGTGAGGCGCACGTGCCGCACGCATTGGCGCTGTGCTTGCCGTCGGTCTGGCAGGGCGAGACCCTGCGCGCCTGCGATGCGCTCGGGGTCGGGCCCGGGGGGACGACGACGTTGGAACAGGGCGAAACACAGGGCGCAGGTTTCAAAGGCTTCCTGCTTTCGCACTGAATTCGCATTGAACGTGCCGCCCTGATCCTTATGTTAGGCACATCGTGCTCTGATCGGGGCACGCGACGCATGTTTGGAGGCATTCCTTGGGCAACGCACGTAATATCGCCTTCTGGGTGGTCCTGTTTCTTCTGATCCTCGCCCTGTTCAACCTGTTCTCGGGCGGTGGCAGCACTCTGCAGAGCCGCGAAATCAGCTACTCGGATTTCGTCTCGGCGGTGGAAGACAACAGTGTCAGCTCGGTCACGATCGACGGTGAACAGATCCGCTACCGCAGCAGCGACGGCACCGACTACGTGACGGTGAAACCTCAGGATGCCCAGGTCACCGACCTTCTCATCGACAACGGCGTCACGGTGCGCGCGGAACAGCAGGAACAGTCCGGCTTCCAGGCCTTCCTGCTTTCGCTGCTGCCCTTCCTGCTGCTGATCGGCGTCTGGATCTACTTCATGAACCGGATGCAGGGCGGCGGCAAAGGTGGCGCCATGGGCTTCGGCAAGTCCAAGGCCAAGCTGCTGACCGAGAAGCATGGCCGGGTCACCTTTGACGATGTCGCCGGCATCGACGAGGCCAAGGAAGAGCTGGAAGAGATCGTCGAGTTCCTCCGCAATCCGCAGAAATTCTCGCGCCTCGGCGGCAAGATCCCCAAGGGCGCGCTGCTCGTGGGCCCTCCGGGCACCGGTAAGACGCTGCTGGCGCGCGCCATCGCGGGCGAGGCCGGCGTGCCGTTCTTCACCATCTCGGGCTCTGACTTCGTGGAAATGTTCGTCGGCGTCGGCGCAAGCCGCGTCCGCGACATGTTCGAACAGGCCAAGAAGAACGCCCCCTGCATCGTCTTCATCGACGAGATCGACGCCGTCGGTCGCAACCGTGGCTCCGGTTATGGCGGCGGCAATGACGAGCGCGAGCAGACCCTCAACCAGCTTCTGGTCGAGATGGACGGCTTCGAGGCCAACGAGGGCGTGATCATCATCGCCGCCACCAACCGCCGCGACGTGCTCGACCCGGCGCTGCTGCGCCCGGGCCGCTTCGACCGGCAGGTCATGGTCGGCAACCCCGACATCAAGGGCCGCGAAAAGATCCTCGGCGTGCACGCCCGCAAGACCCCGCTCGGACCGGATGTCGACCTGCGCATCATCGCGCGCGGCACCCCGGGCTTCTCGGGCGCGGATCTTGCCAACCTCGTGAACGAGGCGGCGCTGATGGCCGCCCGTGTCGGTCGCCGCTTCGTGACGATGGAAGATTTCGAGAACGCCAAGGACAAGGTCATGATGGGCGCCGAGCGCCGCTCCATGGTGCTGACCGCCGACCAGAAGGAAAAGACCGCCTATCACGAGGCCGGTCACGCGGTGGTGGGCCTCGCCCTGCCGCAATGCGATCCCGTCTACAAGGCGACGATCATCCCGCGCGGCGGTGCCCTCGGCATGGTGGTCTCGCTGCCCGAGATCGACCGCCTGAACTGGCACAAGTCCGAGTGCGAGGAAAAGCTCGCCATGACCATGGCCGGCAAGGCCGCCGAGATCATCAAGTACGGCGAGCCGAATGTCTCGAACGGCCCGGCGGGCGACATCCAGCAGGCCTCGGCGCTGGCGCGCGCGATGGTGCTGCGCTGGGGCATGTCGGACAAGATCGGCAATATCGACTACTCCGAGGCCCACGAGGGCTATCAGGGCAACACCGCGGGCCTCTCGGTCTCGGCCCACACCAAGGAGCTGATCGAGGATGAGGTGCGCCGCTTCATTCAGGACGCCTACGAGCGCGCCTACCAGATCCTCAGCGACCGCAAGGAAGACTGGGAGCGTCTGGCGCAGGGTCTTCTCGAGTACGAGACCCTCACAGGCGAAGAGATCAAGCGCGTGATGAACGGTGAGCCGCCGCATAGCGGTGACGGCGCCGACAACTCGGACGACGATACGCCCAGCGTCACCGCGATCCCGAAGACCAAGCCGAAGCCCAAGCCCGCCGGCGAAGGCGGCATGGAACCCGAACCGACCGCATGAGCGCTTCGCTGCAGAACGACTGGGACCCCGGACTCTATCACAGGTTCCGGGGTCTTCGTTTGCGCCCCGCCATCGACCTGCTGCGCAGCGTCGGCCCGCTTCCCGAGGGTGCGGTGATCGACCTTGGTTGCGGCAGTGGCGCGGTGGGACCGGCGCTGCAGCAGCTTGGTCGCAAGTTGATCGGCGTGGATCTGAGCCGTGCGATGCTGGATCAGGCGCGGCGCACCGGCTGCTACGACGAACTGGTCGAGGACGACGTGTCGCTCTGGCTCCCCTCGGAGCAAGCGGCGCTGATCTTTTCCAACGCCGCGCTGCAATGGGTCGGCGATCATGCCAACCTGTTGACGCTGCTGGCCGCCAAGCTTGCCCCCGGCGGCACGCTGGCGGTGCAGATGCCGCATCAGAACAATGCCCCGTCGCACCGCTTCTGGCTGAGCCTCGCCGAAGAGCTGTTCCCGGGCCGCATCGACCATGACGCCCAGCCCGAGGTCCTGTTGCCGGCGGAGTATCACCGTCTGCTCAGTCCGCTCGGCAAGGTGGCGATCTGGGAGACGGAGTATTATCAGGATCTCGCGCCTGACGGCGAGGGCCACCCGGTGCGGCGCTTCACCGAGGCGACCTTCGCGAGGCCCGTGCTCGCAGTGTTGAACGAGGACGAGCAGGCCCAGCTCATCACCGCCTACGAGCGGGTGATCGGCAGCGCCTATCCCACCGGTCCCGATGGCCGCGTGCTGTTCCCGTTCCGCCGCCTGTTCCTCACCCTCACCGTCTGACCTCTTCCGCGAATTATTCGTGAATTCGCATGAAAGCGGTTGAGGCTCCCGGCGCTTTCCGCAACCTCCTCGCACTTCCAAGGAGATGCCACGCATGCCCGCTTTGAAGACCACCGATTTCCACGCCAAGATCCTCTGGCTGGGCCGCGTCCCGCTTGAGGGCGACGGGCTGCGCTCCGAGCCGGTCGAGGCGCTCGACCTGCGCTTCGAGGGCGCCTTGGGCGAGCGGCATTCGGGCCTGACGCGGCCGTCCTGCAGCCGGGTGCTGTCGCAGCACCAGCGTGGCACCGAGATCCGCAACGTGCGCCAGCTCGCCATCGTCTCCGTCGAGGAGCTGGCGGCGATCGCGGAGCGCATGGGGCTCGCGCGGATCGAGCCGGAATGGATCGGCGCGTCGATGGTGGTCGAGGGTCTGCCCGATTTCTCGCATATCCCGCCGTCGTCGCGCCTGCAGGGCCCCGATGGCACCACGCTTGCGGTCGACATGGAAAACCGCCCCTGCGTGCTGCCAGGGCGTGAGATCGAGAAGGAGCGCGACGGCTTTGGCGCGCGCTTCAAGCCCGCCGCCGATGGCCGGCGCGGGGTCACGGCGTGGGTCGAGCGGCCCGGGCGGCTCGCGGTCGGCGAGACGCTGCAGCTCAGCATTCCCGACCAGCGGGTCTGGGCGCATATCGAAGCGGTGCGCAGCCGCTGAACGCGACCGATTTCCAGGTGTTCTCCGCGCCCGCGATGCGGCACAGTTGCCGCAAACATCGCGAAGACCGAAGGGACCCACGTCATGGCCGCAAAACCCGATATCGAGATCGCCCGCGAGGCCGATAAACGGCCCATCCAGGAGATCGGCGGCAAGCTGGGCATTCCGCCGGAGCATTTGCTGCCCTACGGCCATGACAAGGCGAAGGTGGCGCAGGACTTTATCGCCGGGCTCGAGGGCCGCAAGGACGGCAAGCTGATCCTCGTCACCGCGATCAACCCGACGCCGGCGGGCGAGGGCAAGACCACCACCACCGTGGGGCTTGGCGACGGGCTCAGCCGGATCGGCAAGACCGCCGCGATCTGCATCCGCGAGGCCTCGCTGGGGCCGAATTTCGGCATGAAGGGTGGCGCCGCCGGCGGCGGCTATGCTCAGATCGTGCCGATGGAGGAGATGAACCTCCATTTCACCGGCGATTTCCATGCCATCACCAGCGCCCACAACCTGCTCTCGGCGATGATCGACAACCACATTCACTGGGGCAATGAGCAGGAGATCGACCTGCGCCGCGTGGTCTGGCGCCGGGTGCTCGACATGAACGACCGCGCCCTGCGTCACACGGTGACCTCGCTCGGCGGTGTCGCCAACGGCTTCCCGCGCGAGACCGGCTTCGACATCACCGTGGCCTCCGAGGTCATGGCGATCCTCTGCCTTGCCGATGACCTCGCCGACCTGCAGCGCCGGCTGGGCGAGATGATCGTCGCTTATCGCCGTGACAAGACGCCGGTGTTTGCCCGCGACATCAAGGCCGACGGCGCCATGACCGTGCTGCTGCGCGATGCCATGCAGCCCAACCTCGTGCAGACGCTCGAGCACACGCCGGCGTTCGTGCATGGCGGGCCGTTTGCCAACATCGCCCATGGCTGCAACTCGGTGATCGCCACGCGCACGGCGCTCAAGCTTGCCGATTACGTGGTGACGGAGGCCGGCTTCGGCGCGGATCTCGGGGCCGAGAAGTTCTTTGACATCAAGTGCCGCAAGGCCGGGCTGCATCCGGACTGTGTGGTGCTCGTCGCGACCATCCGCGCGCTGAAGATGAACGGGGGGCTGGCAAAAGAGGAGCTCTCGGCCGAGAACGTCACAGCCGTGCGCGAGGGCTGCGCCAACCTTGGCCGTCACATCCAGAATCTGAAAGGTTTCGGTGTGCCGGTGGTGGTGGCGATCAACCATTTCACAGGAGACAGCGAGGCCGAGATCGCCGCCGTTCAGACCTATGTCGAGGGGCAGGGGGCCGAGGCGCATCTCTGCACCCACTGGGCCGAGGGCGGCAAGGGCACCGAGGTGCTGGCCACCCGGGTCGCCGAGATCGCCGATGCCGGGCAGTCGCAATTCGCCCCGCTCTATCCGGACGAGATGTCGCTCTGGCACAAGATCGAGTGCGTGGCCGAGCGTATCTATCACGCCAGCGAGGTCACCGCCGACACCCGCATCCGAGCCCAGCTCGAGGAGTGGGAGGCGCAGGGCTACGGGCACTTGCCGGTCTGCATGGCCAAGACGCAGTACTCCTTCTCGACCGATCCCGGCCTGCGCGGCGCGCCCGAGGGTCACGTGGTGCCGGTGCGCGAGGTGCGGCTCTCGGCCGGGGCGGGCTTCGTGGTGGCGATCTGCGGCGATATCATGACCATGCCGGGCCTGCCGCGGCGGCCGGCAGCCGAGGCGATCCGGCTCAACGCGGCGGGCGAGGTCGAGGGCTTGTTCTGATCGGCGCCACGCGGCGCCTATCGGAACGGCTTTTGCCGCATCGAGACTGCATTGCGCCGCTTGGGGACGTTGATCATTCGCAGCCGTCGCGGCATTAGGGGCGTGACGGACTAGCTGGAGAGCACGGTAATGCGCGACCCCGCCACCCTTGGTGACATGACCGAACTGCGCGCCGAGGTGGATGCCACCGACGCCGCGCTCTGCGATCTGCTGGCGCATCGCGCGCGGCTGATCTCGCGCGCCGCCGAACTCAAGAAAGCCAACGGATGGCCCGCCCGCATCGGTGGCCGGGTCGACGAGGTCATCGATAACGCGCGCCGCAACGCCGAAGCCCAGGGCTGGGATCCGGAACTGGCCGAGGTGCTTTGGCGCGAACTTGTGGAGTGGTCGATCGAGCGCGAGAAAGCCGCGCTCGGGCGCGAATGAAGGAGAGCTGCATGGCGGCGAAGATCATCGACGGCAAGGCCTTCGCGGCCACGGTGCGGGAACAGGTTGCAGCGCATGTTGCGCGTCTCAAGGACGAGCACGGCATCACGCCGGGGCTCGCCGTGGTGCTGGTGGGCGAGGACCCCGCCAGCCAGGTCTATGTCCGCAACAAGGGCAAGCAGACCGTCGAGTGCGGGATGCAGAGCTTCGAGCACAAGCTTGACGCCAGCGTCTCCGAGACCGAGCTTCTGGCGCTGGTCGAGAGCCTCAACGCCGATCCGGCAGTGCATGGCATCCTCGTGCAGTTGCCGCTGCCGGATCACATGAACTCTGATGCGGTGATCAACGCCATCGACCCGGCCAAGGACGTGGACGGCTTCCACATCTCCAACGTCGGTCTGCTGGGCACCGGCCAGAAGAGCATGGTGCCCTGCACCCCGCTTGGCTGCCTGATGATGCTGCGTGACCAGCTCGGCTCGCTGTCCGGGCTCGACGCGGTGGTGATCGGGCGCTCCAACATCGTCGGCAAGCCGATGGCGCAGCTGCTGCTGGGTGAGAGCTGCACCGTGACCATCGCGCATTCGCGCACCAAGGATCTTCCCGAGGTGGTGCGCCGCGCCGATATCGTGGTGGCGGCGGTGGGCCGGCCCGAGATGGTGCCGGGCGATTGGATCAAGCCGGGCGCCACGGTGATCGATGTCGGCATCAACCGCATCCCGGCGCCCGAGAAGGGCGAGGGCAAGACCCGGCTGGTGGGCGATTGCGCCTATGAGAGCTGCGCCGAGGTTGCCGGTGCCATCACCCCGGTGCCGGGCGGCGTCGGTCCGATGACCATTGCCTGCCTGCTGGCCAACACCGTCACCGCCTGCTGCCGTGCCAATGGTCTTGCAGAGCCGGAAGGCCTCACCGCCTGATGAACGCAAACCCGCCGGGGCGCCCTGCTTGTCCCGGCGGTTTCGCTCAGACCGGAACCATCGTCCCGGTGAGCAGCGCCGCGTGGGTCTCGACCCCGGCCGTCACCGCGTAGACATCCGCCGTCACGATCACCAGCCTCCGCCCGGGCTTCACCACCCGACCGCGGGCGATCAGCCGCGCGCCGCGCGCCGGGGCAAGCAGGTGGATCTTCATCTCGGAGGTCACCACCTCGCGGTCCTCTGGCATCACCGTAAGCGCCGCGTATCCCGCCGCGCTGTCGCCGAGCGCGAAGGCCAGCGCTGCGTGGGCGAAGCCATGCTGCTGCGAGGTTTCGGGCGTGATCGCGGCCTCGATCTCGACGGCGCCGGGCGTCACGGCGACCAGCCGGGCGCCGAGCGTGGTCATCATGCCCTGCCGGGCAAAGCTCTCGCGGATGCGGGTGTCGATCTCCATGCCGCCCAAGGGGCCACGGCAAGGCCCCCTTGGCAAGCCCTCAGCGCGGCATCGGGATGGCGACGGGGCGCGGGCCGGTGAGGATGGCGCGGGCATCCCTGGCCATCAGATCGCAGAGCGCCGCGCTGTCGCTGCGCAGACCCCCGGTATAGGCGCCATAGGCCGGCAGGATCAGCCGGACGGCGTCGAACAGGAAACAGGGACGCGACAGCGTCCTCCCGCGCAGCTTCAGCCGTGCCTTGGGATGGTAATGCCCCGAGACCTCGCCTGCCGCGCCGTGCGTGGCGATGTGCCGGAACAGCAGCCCTCCGATCCGCAGCTCGGCCAGATGGGCACCGCCAAGCGCCACCGGTCCCGGATCGTGGTTGCCCTCGATCCACACCCAGCTGCGCCCTGCCTGCAGGCGGGCGATCCACACCCGGTCCGCCTCGGGCAGTTCGCCCTCGACCTGCGCGGTGTCGAAGCTGTCGCCGAGGCAGATCACCCGCTCGGCCCCGGTGGCCTCGAGATCCGCCTCGAGCCGCAGCAGCGTGTCGCGGGTCTCGTAGGGTGGAAGGGCGGCACCGCCCACGGCCGAGAGCCGGGCGGATTTGCCGAAATGCAGGTCCGAGACCACCAGCAGCCGCTCATCGGGCCAGTGCAGCGCTCCCGAGGGCAGCGCCGCGAGCATGGCGTCGCGAAACCGGAAGGGAAGGGTGTTCATGGCCTGTTCCATGGGGCCTGAATGGCCGAACCGTTCGCACGAAGCAAGGGCCGGGGACGCTCAGTTCAGCCGGCGACGAGGTGGACGAGGGCGATCACGCCCTTGATGATGAAGAACCACAACAAGCCTCCGATCAGCAGACCGGGGGCGATCCACCAGCCACGAGGCAGCTGGCGCTTTTTTTTTCTCTTTGTGGCTGTTCTGCGTCATCGCTTTTGTCTTCGATCCACTCGGCTGATACAGCCGCAAGCGTCGCGGGGTAAACCCCGATTGCAGAGTTTCCCCCCTGTTCGCGCAAACCCGGCTAGGACGCGACCATCGAGCCGGGTAGCTGCGACAATCCTGCCTCATTAAGCAGCGCCGAGACCTCTTCCTGCAGCAGCCGTTCATCGGCCATCCCGGCGATCGGGATGCGCCCCGGCTCGAGGAACAGCGGCGCCGAGAGTGGCGAGACGCGGCTCAGGCGCAGCAGGTCGATGCGATCCTCGACCCGTTCGCACATCTCGCGGATGCGGCTGAAATCCACCAGCCCGCGCATCGCTTCCTCGCGGGTGATCTGCAACAACAGGTGGTCAGGGTCGTATTTCACCAGCGTGTCATAGAGGATGTCCGAGGACATCGTCGCCTGCCGTCCGCTCTTGCGCTGGCCGCCGGTGTTGCGCTCGATCAGCCCGGCGATGGTGGCCGAGGCGCGGAAGGTGCGCTTCATCACAGCGTTGCCCTGCAACCATGTCTCGAGTCCGGCCTCGAGCTTGGCGAGGTCGAAGAGCGGCTTGGGATCGGTGACCGCATCGAGCCCCCAGATCAGCACCGCGTAATCCGAGGCGACGAAGCCCATCGGCGCCAGCCCCTCTTCCTCCATCCGCTTGGTCAGCAGAAGGCCCAGCGTTTGCATGGCGTTGCGCCCGGCAAAGCCATAGGCCACGAGCTGCTCGCGGCCGTCATGCGGAAAGCTCTCGATCAGCAGGCGGCCAGGTTCGGGCAGGCGGCTGACCTCGCGCTGAAGGCCCAGCCACTCGGCGGTGTGGTCCGGCAGCTCGGGCCAGCGCTCTTGCCCGAACATGCGCAGGATGCGCTGCGACAGTTGTGTCGAGGTGGCGAACTTGGTGCCGTTGAAGGTGGCGATCTTGGGCTTTCTCGCAGCATCGCGCGAAACCTCGACGGTCATCTCGCGCAGCCCCTCGTAGCGCACGATCTGGCCCCCGATCAGGAAGGTGTCGCCCCGGCTCAGCGAGGCGGCGAAGCCTTCCTCGATTTCGCCCAGCGGTGCGCCGCCGCGGCCGCGCCAGCGCACCTTGAGCGTGTCGGTGTCCTGAATGGTGCCGATATTCTGCCGGATGCGGGCAGCCGAGCGCGGGTCGCGCAGCTGCCAGAGCCCGTCTTCTCGCTGCAACAGCCGCTGCCAGCGGTCATAGGCGCGCAGCGCGTACCCGCCGGTGGCGCAGAAGGCGAGGCAGGCGTCGAACTCGGCGCGGTTCAGGTCGGCATAGGCGCCGGCCTGTGTCATCTCGTCGTAGAGGGCATCGGAGTCGAACGGCCCGGCGCAGGCGGCGATGAGGATATGCTGGCAGAGCACGTCGCGCGGGCCGCGCCCGCGCCATTCGCCGTCGAGCTCGCGATCCTTCACCGCCTCGAGCGCTGCGACGCATTCCACCACCTCGAAGCGGTTGGCCGGCACCAACAGCGCCTTCGACGGCGCATTGTAGCGGTGATTGGCGCGCCCGATGCGCTGCACCAGCCGCTTGACGTTCTTCGGCGCGCCGATCTGGATCACCAGATCCACATCGCCCCAGTCGATCCCGAGGTCGAGCGAGCCGGTGCAGACGATGGCCCGCAGCTCGCCGCGCACCATCGCCGCCTCGACCTTCTCGCGCTGGCCGCGATCGAGCGAGCCGTGGTGGATGCCGATGGGCAGCGCGTCCTCGTTGGCGAGCCAGAGGTTGTGAAAGAAGATCTCGGCCTGGGCGCGGGTGTTGTGAAAGATCAGCGTGGTCTTGTGCTGCTTGACCTGCTCGAGCACAGCCGGGATGGCATAGGCCGCGCCGCCGCCGGACCAGGGCGGCGCCTCGTCGGTGACCAGCATCGAGATGTTGGGTTCGGGGCCGGGATCGGCCTGCAGGATCTCGCAGGGATCGGGATGGCGCGCCAGCAGCCGGGCGATGGCCTGAGGGTCCTCGACCGTGGCCGAGAGCCCCACCCGCCGCAGCCCCGGGCACATGTCCTGCAATCGCGCCAGCGCCAGCATCAGCTGGTCGCCGCGCTTGCTTTCCGCCAGCGCGTGGATCTCGTCGACGACCACGCGCTGCAGCCCGGCGAACATCCGCGGCGCATCCTCGTAGGAGGTCAGCAGGGCGAGGCTCTCGGGCGTGGTCAGCAGGATCTGCGGCGGGTCGGCGCGCTGCCGTCGCTTGCGTGAGGACGGCGTGTCGCCGGTGCGGTCCTCGACGCGGATCGGCAGACCCGCCTCTTCGATGGGGATCAGCAGGTTGCGCCGGATGTCGGCGGCCAGCGCCTTCAGCGGCGAGATGTAGAGCGTGTGCAGCCCCTCGCGCGGCACCTCGGCGAGCTCGGCCAGCGTCGGCAGGAAACCCGCCAGCGTCTTGCCGCCCCCCGTGGGC
The DNA here is from genome assembly GCF_017309175.1 of Salipiger bermudensis. NCBI lineage: Bacteria > Pseudomonadati > Pseudomonadota > Alphaproteobacteria > Rhodobacterales > Roseobacteraceae > Salipiger > Salipiger bermudensis. The sequence continues at coordinate 73,717 of NZ_JAEKJV010000007.1, forward strand.
GCGATCAGCAGCAGGCACGGATCAGAGGCGTGGGCCAGCATCTCTTGCTGGTGCGGATGGATCTGCCAGCCGCGCCGGTCGAACCAGCCCTGAAGGGAGGGGGGGAGCATCGTCATGGCCCATAGATAGGGCGGCGCCCGCAAATGCGACAGAGCCGCCGGAAATTCGCTTGCCGGGAAGGGCTGCGCGGCCTCGCGCGACCTGCCTGTGCCCCTCCGCACAGGGGCGGCACTGGCATTCCTGCTCAGTGACGTTACCTTCCGCCCAAACAGCGCAAGGGAAACGCAGACATGACCGAAGAGTACACCCCGCCCAAGGTCTGGAAATGGGAAAAGGACAATGGCGGCACCTGGGGCTCGCTCAACCGCCCCATCGCCGGTGCGACCCATGACAAGGAGCTGCCGGTCGGTGAGCATCCGTTCCAGCTCTACAGTCTTGCCACGCCGAACGGCCAGAAGGTGACGATCCTGTTCGAAGAGCTGCTCGAAGCTGGCTTCTCGCAGGCCGAGTACGACGCGTGGCTGATCAAGATCGGCGATGGCGACCAGTTCGGCTCGGGCTTCGTCGACATCAACCCGAATTCCAAGATCCCGGCGCTGCTCGACCGCTCGGGCGACAAGCCGGTGCGGGTGTTCGAATCCGGCGCCATCCTTATGCACCTCGCGGAGAAGTTCGGTGCCTTCCTGGGCGCGCCCGAGAACCGCGCCGAGATGCTGTCGTGGCTGTTCTGGCAGATGGGCAGCGCGCCCTACCTCGGCGGCGGCTTCGGGCATTTCTACGCTTACGCCCCCTACAAGATGGAATACCCGATCGACCGTTTCACCATGGAGGTGAAGCGCCAGCTCGACGTGCTCGACCGGGCGCTGGCCGAGCGCAAGTTCATCACCGGTGACGATTACACCATCGCCGACATGGCGATCTGGCCCTGGTATGGCCGCACCGTGAAGGGCGGCTCCTATGACGCGGGCGAGTTCCTCGACGTGCAGAGCTACAAGAACGTCATCCGCTGGGCCGACGAGGTCGGCGCGCGCCCGGCGGTGCAGCGCGGACGCATGGTCAACGCCATGAGCGGCGAGCCCAGCGAGCAGCTGCGCGAGCGTCACGCGGCCTCGGATTTCGAGACCAGGACGCAGGACAAGATCGGCGACTAAGACGGTGCAAAACGGCCGCCCCTGACGCATGGACACGGGGCGGCCAGCCGCTATAGTGCGGGCTTCTTTTTGCGAGAGGTCAGGGCAGGAAATGGCGGAAGACACGGTCAAGGTCGGCATCATCATGGGCAGCCAGTCGGACTGGCCGACGATGGAAGAGGCGGCGCGGATGCTCGACGAGTTGGGCGTGGCCTACGAGGTCAAGATCGTCTCGGCCCACCGCACGCCGGACCGGCTCTGGACCTATGGCAAGGAGGCCGCCGGGCGCGGCCTTCAGGTCATCATCGCGGGCGCCGGTGGTGCCGCGCACCTGCCGGGCATGATGGCATCGAAAACCCGCGTGCCGGTGATCGGCGTGCCGGTGCAGACCAAGGCGCTGTCGGGCGTCGACAGCCTCTATTCCATCCTGCAGATGCCGCGCGGCTTCCCGGTCGGCACCATGGCCATCGGCGGCGCCGGTGCGGCCAATGCCGGGCTGATGGCGGCGGGCATCCTCGCGTTGCAGGATCCGGCGCTGGCCGAGCGCCTCGACGCGTGGCGCGCGGCGCTCTCGGCCTCGATTCCCGACGAGCCGGTGCGCGACTGATCCGCCGGCGCGGCTTGTCAGCGGCTTCGTTTCGCGCAAGAAGCGGCGCAAGACCACGATTCCGGAGGCTGACATGACCGAACCACTTCGACAGGGCGCCACCATCGGCATTCTCGGCGGCGGACAGCTGGGCCGCATGCTCTCGGTCGCGGCCAGCCGACTGGGCCTGCGCTGCCACGTCTACGAGCCCGGCGAGGCCCCGCCCGCCGGTCACGTGGCCGACGCGGTGACCACCGCGCCCTACGAGGACACTGCCGCGCTCGAGGCCTTTGCCGCTTCGGTCGATGTCATCACCTACGAGTTCGAAAACATCCCCACCGCGGCGCTCGATACGCTGCAGGCGCTGTGCCCGATCCGCCCCGGACGCGAGGCGCTGCGGGTGAGTCAGGACCGGCTGACGGAAAAGACCTTCCTCACCGATCTCGGGCTCAAGACCGCGCCCTTCGCAGACATCACCGATGCCGAGAGCCTGACACAGGCGCTCGAGATCATCGGCACGCCGTCGATCCTCAAGACCCGCCGCTTCGGCTATGACGGCAAGGGGCAGGCGCGGATCAACACGCCCGAGGAGGCGGCAGCAGCGCTCGAGGAGATGCGCGGCGCACCGGCGATCCTCGAGGGCTTCGTCGAGTTCTCCTGCGAGATCTCGGTGATCGCGGCCCGCAGCGCCGACGGCGCCGTGGCCTGCTTCGATCCGGGCGAGAACATCCACAGCGAGGGCATCCTGCGCACCACCACGGTGCCGGCGCGGCTGTCGCAGGCGCAGCGCACCGACGCGGTGCTGCTGGCGGCCAAGATCCTCAACGCGTTGAACTATGTCGGCGTGATGGGGGTGGAGCTCTTTGTCACGCCGCAGGGGCTTCTGGTGAACGAGATCGCGCCTCGGGTGCACAATTCCGGCCACTGGACCCAGAACGGCTGCACCATCGACCAGTTCGAGCAGCACATCCGCGCCGTGGCCAACTGGCCTCTGGGCGATGGCAGCCGCTTTGCCGACGTGCAGATGGAGAACCTGATCGGCGACGATCTCGACAAGCTGCCGGAACTGGCGACCGAGGCCGACACCGCGATCCATCTCTACGGCAAGGACGCCGTGAAGGCCGGGCGCAAGATGGGCCACGTCAACCGGATCATTCGGGGCTGAGGACTTTCGGTGCGCGCCCCGGCGGGCGCGCACCTGTCGAGGGGTCAGCTCTGGATCGGGCGTGCCTCGATCACCACGAAGGCCTGCGCCCAGGGGTGATCGTCGGTCAGCGTGACGTGGATGATCGCCTCGTGACCCGGCGGGGTCATGCTCTCCAGTCGTTCCTGCGCCCAGCCGGTCACCGCCATCACCGGCTGTCCGGTGTGCAGGTTGGTGACCGCCATGTCCTTCCACGCGATGCCCATGCGCAGACCGGTGCCGAGCGCCTTGGAGCAGGCCTCCTTGGCGGCCCACCGCTTGGCATAGGTGCCGGCCACGTCCTTGCGACGCTCGGCTTTCGTCTGCTCGGTCTCGGTGAAGACCCGGTTGCGGAAGCGGTCGCCGAAGCGCGCGAGCGTGCGCTCGATGCGCTCGATATTGGCCAGGTCGGTGCCGATGCCGAGGATCATGCCTCGCCCCGGTAGATCTGGCTCAGCCGCTCGGCGCCGAGCCCGCCATGCCAGTCGAAGGCGTGATCGCAGGCGCGGGCATAGTCGGCGATGGTGAGGCTGGGGAACTGGAAGAACGTCGGCGCCAGCTCCTGTGTCATGGCAAAGACCAGCCGGTCGATCCCGGCCCAGCGCATCGCCGCGAGGCACATCTCGCAGGGCTGCATCGACGCGATCAGGGTGCAGCCGTCGAGCTTGGTGCTGCCAAGCTTGCGGCTGGCGGTCTCGATGGCGACGATCTCGGCATGGCGCGAGGCATCGCAGCGCTCGGAGACCTCGTTGGCCGAGAGCGCCAGAACCTCGTCGCCGCGCAGCACGGCGGCGGTGAAGACCGGTCCCTCGCCGGGGCTGAAGCGCTCGAGCGCGGCGGCGATCACCGCGTCGAGCGTCTCGCGTTCTGCCGTGGTCGGCGTCATGCGCGGGCGTCGTCCATCAGCCGGCGCATCTCCTCGATGGAGGGGCCAAGGCCGCGGAACAGCGCTTCACCGATCAGGAAGTGCCCGATATTCAACTCCACGATCGCCGGGATCTGCGCGATCGGGGCGACGGTCTCGTAAGTCAGCCCGTGCCCGGCATGGACCTCAAGCCCCAGCGAATGGGCATAGGCCGCCATCTCGCGCAGGCGTTCGAGCTCCGCATCGCGCTCGGCAAACTTGCCCTCGTAGTGAAAATCGCAATAGGCGCCGGTGTGCAGCTCGACCACCGCCGCGCCGATCCGCGCCGATGCCGCGACCTGCGTCTCGTCGGCACCGATGAACAGCGACAGCCGGCAGCCCGCCGCGCGCAGCGGCTCGATGAAATGCGCCAGACGGTTCTCGTCCTTTGCCACCTCGAGCCCGCCCTCGGTGGTGCGCTCCTCGCGTTTCTCGGGGACGATGCAGACCGCGTGCGGCTTGTGGCGCAGCGCGATGGCCTGCATCTCCTCGGTGGCCGCCATTTCGAGGTTGAGCGGCAGCGACAGCGTCTCCATCAGCCCGTCGATATCGGCATCCGAGATGTGCCGGCGATCCTCGCGCAGGTGGGCGGTGATGCCGTCGGCACCGGCCTCTTCGGCGATCTTCGCGGCGCGCAGCGGGCACGGATAGGCGCTGCCGCGGGCGTTGCGCACGGTGGCGACGTGGTCGATGTTGACGCCCAGCCGCAGGCGTCCGGCATATTCGGTCATTTCGCTTCCTCGCGAGGCAGTAGTCGACGGGCGGACCCTAGCCGCTTCCGCATTGCGGGGGAAACCGATTTCAGGGGAGCTCGGGGGATTTCAGCGCCGCTCGGGGGCGAGATTTTCACATGATTGACGCCGGGTTGGGGTCGGGCGGCAAAATAAACGTCGTCACATCATGAAAGTGTCATACTTTATCTACGGACAGGCTGTATTTCAGTAAAACACTTTAGAGCAGATAAACGGAGCCTCATGACCGATATAGGCGAGCAGATCGGCGCCCTTCCCATGCATTGGGACAAGAAGGGCAACCTTCATGTCCTCATGGTCACGTCTCGCGATACCGGGCGCTGGGTGATGCCGAAAGGCTGGCTGATGGACGGCAAGAAGCCCTGGGCCGCCGCCGAGATCGAGGCGCTGGAAGAGGCCGGGGCCGTCGGGCATATCGGCAAGGAAATCATCGGCACGTTCCATTACGACAAGGGGCTCGACGATGGCACCAGCCTGCCCTGCCGGGTCGATGTCTATCCGATGATCGTCGACAAGCTGAAGCGGCGTTGGAAAGAGCGCAACGAGCGCACGCGGCACTGGTTCACACCAAAGGCCGCCGCCAAGCGGGTGCAGGAGCCGGAACTGGCCGAGATGCTGCTGTCGCTGGTCGACAAGCCGCAAAAGCAGCCGGTCATCAAGCAGCTGCTCAAGAAGGCGGGCTAGCCGCGCCTCAGTCTGGGGTGAAGGCGCCGAACACGCCGGCCGAGAACGTCAGCGGCGCACCGGGATGGGTTGTCACCCGCAGCACCCGTCCCACGACGATGGAGTGATCGCCCGCATCGTGCTGCGCCTCGGTGCTGCACTCGAACCGCGCGAGGCAGCCCTCGATCAACGGCACACCGTCGGCGCTCGCGGACCAGTCGGCGAGATCGAAGGACTCTGCATTGCGGGCAAAACCGCGGCAGAGCGCGGCCTGATCGCGGCTCAGCACGTGAATGGCAAAGCGCTCGGCGGCCATGAACGAGGCGTAGCGCTGCGAGTCCTTCGCCGGCGACCACAGCACCAGTGGCGGGTCAAGCGAGACGCTGGCGAAGCTGTTGGCGGTGATGCCGATCGGGCCGTCCTTGGTGGCACAGGTGACCACGGTGACCCCGGTGACGAACTGCCCCAGAGCGTTGCGGAAGGCGCGGGGATCGGCTCCGGCAGGATCGAAGCTCTGCGGGATCTGGCTCATGCCGTGCCCTCTTGCCGTGTCGCCGTCGCGTCTCGCACGCCGTCTCTCCTCGTCTTGCCTCTGTGGTCTTATCGTCACGCGTGGGTAATGCGTGCTTCGGTCGGGCGGGGCAAGCAACGAAACTGTTTGCTGATGCACAGCCCCTCTCGCTCAACCTTGCGCACGAGGCGGTGAAGTCAAGCCGCCCGCGCCCTTTATTGCTTTGCTTTCCGACGCCTGCGGGGTGATTCCAAGGGGCAGGGCGGGCCGGGGAGGGGTGTTGATTTTCGACAACAATCCCGGCGCCGACGGGGGCCGGGGGCGGCGCGGCGCCGATAGGCACTGGTGGCGCGTGTCCCGTTGCGGTAGTCAGTTACCAGAAAATAAAGGCCGCCAAACGATAAAAACCGGTGGCCACGAGTGGAGCAGTGTCGTCATGAAAACGATGGATATCGTCAACCGCACCCGGTCGGGTGTGGCCCGGAAAGGCTGTGCCGGTTCGTTCGCAACCGCGCTGCAACCGTCCGGGAGGGTCTGACAGACAGTCCACTCGCCCGTCCCCCGCTCGTCATCGAGACGCCTCTGCCAAACTCCCCTCGGGGGCGGCGCCGACGTGCTGCGCGATGATCCGAGCGAACTGAATTGCCGCCCCGGTGGATGCACCGCCTGCGTCCCGGGGTCCAACTGGCGGGAGCGTCGATCCTCGACGTTCCCGCTTTTTTTGTGCTTTCCCTGCCGTTGAGCTCGGCCTTCGCCGGCCGCATGGATCAGGGGGGGGGGCGGCATCGACGCGTCGGGCCGGCAGCCCCCACAATGCCACGCACCACAGCGCACGGTCGCGCAAAGACGCATTGCGCATCAACCAGTTAACCTGCCATGGGCCGTGTCATGCACGGCCAGAGTTGTCCCGGCCGATGAACTCGGCCGGTGCTCTGGCGCGCTGCTCTCGTTTCTGGAGACGGAGACGCGCCTCAGCGGCGACGGTCGCGGCGCGACGACATCGGCTGGAACGCCACGCCCACATGCGCCTCGCAATAGGGCTTGCCCTGCTGCACGGGCAGGCCGCAGAACCAGAAATCCTCGGTCGCGGGGTCGCCCACCGGCCACTTGCAGGTGCGCTCGGTCAGCTCCATCAGCGTCAGGCGCTTGGCCTTCTTCTCGATCTCGCTGACCTTGGCCAGGGCCTCGGGGCTGATCTCGTTGGCCGAAGGCTGCGGCGGCAGCGGCTGGCCGGCCGGAATGATCTGCTTGCGCGCCGGCGACACGGCCGGACGGGTCTCGGGCACGGACGCCGCCTCTTCGCGCGGCGCAGTCTCGGCCGCAGGCGCCGCCGGAGCGGGCTTCGGCTTGGGCGCCGGCTTGGCGTCCTTGACCGGCTTCGCCTCCTTGGCGGGTGCCGCGGCGGCCGCCGGTGCAGCACCGGAGCCGGTCCGGTTCGACAGACCGAGGCGGTGGACCTTGCCGATCACGGCATTTCTCGTGACACCGCCGAGCTCTTTCGCGATCTGGCTGGCGGATTGTCCCTCCGCCCACATCTTCTTAAGCAGCTCGACGCGCTCATCGGTCCAGGACATGACGTATCCTCATTGAAAAAGGCGGCCCTCTAACCGGACCGCCTGGAAATTCCGCGGGTGGCCCTATTGTAGTCATCGCATTCCGAGTTACAAGCCAAGCCCGCAGAGGAAAGGCCCACGCATGACCGATTATCCGCACAGAGATCCCGGCGAACGCCGCTTCGGGCAGGTGAACTGGCTCGGGCTCTACACGCTCTGCAGCCGCGAGGTGATGCGCTTCGTCAACGTCTGGACCCAGACGCTGCTGGCGCCGCTGGTCACCGCCGGGCTGTTCCTGATGATCTTCACCATCGCCATCGGTCCCCGTCGCGGAGACGTGATGGGCGTGCCCTTCACCGACTTCATCGCGCCGGGGATCCTGATGATGACGGTGATCCAGAACGCCTTTGCCAACACCTCTTCCTCGATCGTGGTCTCCAAGGTGCAGGGCAACATCGTCGACACGCTGATGCCGCCGCTGGCACCGTTCGAGCTGGTGTTGGGGTATCTCGCAGGCGGCGTGGCGCGCGGGCTGATCGTTGCCGTGGCGATCTCGGCCGGGCTTTTCGTGACAACCGGGCTGGTGCCGCAGCACCCGCTGATCCTGCTGGTCTTCGTGATCCTCGGCGCGGCCTTCCTGTCGGCGATGGGGATGCTGGCCGGGCTCTGGGCCAACAAGTTCGACCAGATGGCGGCGATCACCAACTTCATCGTCACGCCGCTGGCGTTCCTGTCGGGCACCTTCTACTCGGTCGAGGCGCTGCCGCCGGGGCTTTACGAGATCACACACGTGAACCCGGTCTTCTACCTGATCGACGGCGCCCGCTACGGCATGATCGGGGTCAGCGACAGCACCCCGGGCTTCGGTTTCGTCATCGCTCTGGTCGCGACGGCGGCGGTGTTGCTGGCGGCATGGGGGCTGTTCCGGACGGGTTGGCGGCTGAAGGCCTAGGACCAACCGGCCTGAGCCGCGCCTCGCGCCAGGCCAGCAGTCCGGCGCCGGCCACGATGATGGTCGCGCCGAGCAGCGAGATCGCATCGGGCCGCACCGAGAACAGCAGGAAATCGTAAAGCGCCGCGAAGACCAGCGTGGCGTACCAGAACGGCGACACGAAGCTGGCATCGGCGCGCCGGATGGCCTGGATGAAGCAGGTCTGCGCCGAGGCCATCAGCACGCCCACGCCCGCGAGCGCCGCCCACTGTGCAGGGGTCGGCATCTGCCAGACCGCGAAGGCCGCGGCACTGGCGATGCAGGTGCCGATGAAATTGTTGATCAGCAGGATCTGGAACGCACCTTCGCGCCCCGAGAGCCGCTTGATCACCACCAGCTCCGCCCCGAGGCAGAGCGCCGCCCCCAGCGCCAGAAGTGCCGCCGGCTGGAACGCCTGCGGTGTCGGGCGCAGCAGGATCATCGCCCCCACCAGCGCGATCACCGCCGCCGAGACCCGCACCCGGCCGATCTTTTCCCCGAGGAACGGGATCGCCAGCAGCATCCCCACCACCGGGTTGAGAAAGCTGATCGCGGTGGCGTCCGAGAGCGGGATGAAGGCAGCGGCGGCGAACATGAAGCTCACGCCGCCCCAGCCGAACAGCACCCGAAGCGTGTGTACCGGCAGCGCCGGCCGGGTCATCTGCGGCCGCAGGATCAGCGCCGCGGTGGAAAACACCATGAGGGCGAAGACAAAGCGCCCCTGGCTGACCTGCAGCGGGTGCAGCGCCGGTCCCAGCGTGTCGGTGCCGAGCATCTTAGCCAGCAGGGTGGTGCCGGCGACGAAGCCGGAGGCGAGCAGGGTCAGGGCCGCGGCGAGCGGCGGGTTCGGGCGCACATCCATGCCTGCCCGTCTGCGCCCTCGGCGAGGGTTTGGCAAGCATCGGGGCGGTGCTGCAGCCCGGAAGGGTGTCGCCAGGCCAGGTCCGGGTGGCGTGGCGCTCCGGGGCGCGTGCCTGCGTGCTGCGGCGGCGCCCTCTTGATCGGGGCGGGGAGACCTTGTATCCCGCCTGTCATGACTCGGGTTCTCGACCTCGGCGACCGCGCGCGTCTGCGTGAACGGTTCTACGGCGCCACCTTCACGGTGCTCGCGCGGCTATAAGCCTGTCATCGCCCGCCCCGGCGCGGGACAATGATGCCTCGCGCCCAGCCCAGCTATTCCCAATTCCGGAGAGGAACCCATGTCCGGCAAGACACTCTACGACAAGATCTGGGACGCCCATGTCGTCCAGCAGGACGAAGACGGCACCTGCCTTCTGTATATCGACCGCCACCTCGTGCACGAGGTGACCTCGCCGCAGGCCTTCGAGGGCCTGCGGATGACCGGTCGCACCGTGCGCGCGCCGCAGCGCACCATTGCCGTTCCCGACCACAACGTGCCGACCACGGTTGACCGCGAGAACGGCATCGAGAACGAGGAAAGCCGCATCCAGGTCGAGGCGCTCGACAAGAACGCCAAGGATTTCGGGGTCAACTACTACCCCGTCAGCGACGTGCGCCAGGGCATCGTTCACATCGTCGGCCCCGAGCAGGGCTGGACCCTGCCGGGCATGACCGTGGTCTGCGGCGACAGCCACACGGCCACCCACGGCGCCTTCGGCGCGCTGGCGCATGGCATCGGCACCTCCGAGGTCGAGCACGTGCTCGCCACGCAGACGCTGATCCAGTCCAAGTCGAAGAACATGAAGGTCGAGATCACCGGCCAGCTGCGCCCGGGCGTCACCGCCAAGGACATCACCCTGTCGATCATCGGCCACACCGGCACCGGCGGCGGCACCGGCTATGTCATCGAGTACTGCGGCGAGGCGATCCGCTCGCTGTCGATGGAAGGCCGGATGACGGTTTGCAACATGGCCATCGAGGGCGGCGCGCGTGCCGGCCTGATCGCGCCCGACGAAACCACCTTCGAATATGTGAAGGGCCGCCCGCACGCGCCGAAAGGCGCCCAGTTCGAGGCCGCTCTGTCGTGGTGGAAGACGCTCTATTCCGATGACGACGCGCATTGGGACAAGGTCGTCACCATCCGTGGCGAGGACATCGAGCCGGTCGTGACTTGGGGCACCTCGCCCGAGGACGTGCTCGGCATCTCGTCCAACGTGCCGTCCCCCGAGGACTTCACTGGCGGTAAGGTCGAGGCGGCCAAGCGCGCGCTGCAATACATGGGGCTCGAGGCCGGTCAGAAGCTCACCGACATCAAGATCGACACGGTGTTCATCGGCTCCTGCACCAACGGCCGCATCGAGGATCTGCGCGCTGCGGCGGCGATCCTGAAGGGCAAGAAGGTCAAGGACGGCATGCGCGCCATGGTCGTGCCGGGCTCGGGCCTCGTCCGTGCCCAGGCCGAGGAAGAGGGCCTGGCGCAGATCTTCATCGACGCGGGCTTCGAGTGGCGCATGGCGGGCTGTTCGATGTGCCTTGCGATGAACCCCGACCAGCTGGCCCCCGGCGAGCGTTGCGCGGCGACGTCGAACCGCAACTTCGAGGGCCGTCAGGGCAAGGGCGGACGCACCCACCTGATGTCGCCCCAGATGGCGGCGGCAGCGGCGCTCACCGGTCACCTGACCGATGTGCGCGACCTGATGGAGGCACCGGTTACGGCCTGACGGCCGGGGCGTGGCCCCGGCTCCGGTCAGGAGGCGGTCACGAGGCCTTGCGAAGCTCGGTTTCCGACTTCAGCACCTCGTCGCCGTCCTCCTGCTCGATCCGGTAGGCTGGTTCGTCGTCGGAGGCGTCGCGCGTGACCTCGCTGCCCTTGATCTTGAGGGTGGTCTTGCGCGTGTACTTCTTGACGACCTTGCCGGTCCCGGTGCCGTTGCCCCAGTCCCATTCGACCTTGCTACCTTCGCTGTAAGACATCGCTGAACTCCTGGTATATCCTGGCGGCAAACGCCGGCCCTGCGGCGCCGGTTCCGCCCTCCGAAAGGACCCCGAGATGGAAAAATTCGAAAAACTCACCGGGATCGCGGCGCCGATGCCGCTGGTCAACATCGACACCGACATGATCATCCCCAAGCAATTCCTGAAGACGATCAAGCGCTCCGGCCTAGGCGTGCACGCCTTCGACGAGATGCGTTACCTCGATGACGGCTCGGAAAACCCCGATTTCGTGCTCAACAAGCCGGCCTACCGCGAGACCCAGATCCTCGTCGCGGGCGACAATTTCGGCTGCGGCTCCTCGCGCGAGCACGCCCCCTGGGCGCTGGCCGATTTCGGTATCAAGGCGGTGATCTCCACCTCCTTCGCCGACATCTTCTACAACAACTGCTTCAAGAACGGCATGCTGCCCATCGTGCTGCCGCAGGAGGCCGTGGACGTGCTGATGAAGGACGCCGAGAAGGGCGCCAACGCCCGCATGACCATCGACCTGGAGAACCAGGTCGTGACCACCTCGGACGGTGAGGAATTCCGCTTCGAGATCGACAGCTTCAAGAAGCACTGCCTGCTGGAAGGGCTCGACGATATCGGCCTGACCATGGAGAAGGTCGGCGCGATCGACAGCTTCGAGGCGCAGGCCGGACAGAGCCGCCCCTGGGTCTGAGCCGATCGCGACTGCGATCAGGAAGGCGGGGGCCGCGTGTCCCCGCCTTTCTCTTTTCTGAAGACTTGCGCCTCTGGCACCGCCCGGCCTGCCTCCGGCGGGGATATTTTTGGCCAGAAGAAGACAGGAGCGCTTCGCCCCATGCGTCTTCTGGCCTGAAATATCCCGGGGGAGGCGCCGCAGGCGGCGGGGGCAGCGCCCCCATTGTCGCGGCGGTCAGCCGGTGCGCGACAGGTCCATTTCGGGCACGTCGTCGCCGATCACCAGCTCCGCGTCAGTCGCCGCGACCACCTGCTCGACGGTGACGCCGGGGCCGGTCTCGAGCAGGTGCAGCCCGTCTTCGCGTGGCTGCATGACGGCGAGCTCGGTCACGATCAGGTCGACGCAGCGCTGCGAGGTGACCGGCAAGGTGCATTCCGGCACGATCTTCGAGGTGCCCTTGGCGCTGTGGATCATCGCCACGATGACCTTCTTGGCGCCGGTCACGAGGTCCATCGCGCCACCCATGCCCGGAACGAACTTGCCCGGGATCATCCAGTTGGCGAGATGGCCCTTGGCATCCACCTGCAGCCCGCCCAGCACCGTCAGGTCGAGATGGCCACCGCGGATCAGCCCGAAGGAGAAGGCGCTGTCGATGATCGAGGCGCCGGGCACGGCGGAGACGAAGGTGCCGCCGGCATCGGTCAGGTGGCGGTCTGTCATGCCCTCGGGAGGGCGGTGACCCATGCCGACCACGCCGTTCTCGGCCTGGAAGAACACGCCGAGGCTTTCGTCGAGGTGGTCGGAGACCAGCGTCGGGATGCCGATGCCGAGATTGACCAGCGATTTCGGCCGGATCTCGAGCGACACCCGGCGGGCGATGATTTCCTTCGGGTCCATGGTTTCGAAATCGCGCATCACATCGCCCTCTTGATCACGTGGTCGACCAGCACGCCCGGGGTCTTGACCGCGTCCGGGGGGATCACGCCGATCGGCACGATCTCTTCCGGCTCGGCGATCACCACATCGCCGGCCAGCGCCATGATTGGATTGAAGTTCGTCGCCGACAGCATGTAGGCGAGGTTGCCGACATAGTCGCAGCTTCGTGCCGCGATCAGTGCGAAATCGGCGCGTAGAGGTGGCTCCAGCAGATAGGTCTTGCCCTCGACCTCGACGGTCTGTTTGCCCTCGGCAATCAAAGTGCCAAGACCTGTCGGGGTCAGGATGCCGCCAAGCCCCATGCCGGCGGCGCGGATGCGCTCGACGAAGGTGCCCTGCGGCACCAGTTCGACCTCGAGCTCTCCGGCCTGCATCTTCTCCTGCACCACCGGGTTCACGCCGATGTGGCTGCCGATGAACTTCTTCACGCAGCCGGCGCTGACCAGCGGGCCGACCCCGGTATGGGGGCGCGCGGCATCGTTCACGATCATCGTCAGGTCGCGCTTGCCGGATTCGGCCAGCGCGCGCACGATTCCGTCGGGCGTGCCGACACCCATGAAGCCCGAGAGCATCACGCGGGCGCCGTCGGGGATCATCTCCACGGCCTCCTGCATGCTGATTGCCTGGTGCATGGTGGTCTTCCTCCTGTTCCGCTCGCAACTGTCGGGCTCGGTAAAGACCTTTCCACGGGCACTGGCCTTGCGGTAGGTCAAACACTTCGCGAATTCGCCTATTCCGTGTTTCCGGAGCCCCATGTCCATATCTTGTGGGTGCTGGCGTCGGCGCCACAATCGAGGCGCGTCTGATGCAAAAACGCACCGATCTGAACACGAAACCGCCCGAATCCGAGTCCTTTGCTGCATGGATCCTTGCCGCAGCTCGGGAAAGTAGGCAAAAATTGGGCAATATTGAGGCATACCGTCCGCGTGGCGGCGTCTGGCAAAACAAGGCGCATGGCAAAGAACCGTGCCCGGCCGGACATAAGGGGCAAGACGATTGATCAAGCGTATGGTGAAAGCCGGGACGCGCGCCGTCCTGATTGCGTCGCTGGTGGCAATGCCAGCGTTGCTCCTGCCGCAGACCACGGCGGATGCGACCCAGATGATCGCGCTTCTGGCGCTGGTGGGCGCGCTGCTGACCTTCGTCGAGTATATCGGCGATTACCCCTCGATCATCGAGTTCCGCGATGCGCCGCCGTTCAACCGGCTGCGTTTCCTGGCGCTCTTTGCGACGGTGCTGATCCTGACCCTGATCTGCCGCGGCGAGGTGTCCCCGTCGGCGCTCAGCGAGGGCCTGCGCGCGCTTGGCCGGGGCATCGGGAACGTGCTCGATTTCCCTTACTCGCCGGTGCGGCTGATGGTGCTCGGCGCCTCGGCGGAGATGACGCTCGAGCAGGTCGACATGATCCGGACCCATGCGGGGATTGCCTATCTCGTGTCCATGCTGGCGACGGTGACCTTCGTGCTGATCGTGCGGGTGCTGAACTGGCCGATCCGGAAGGGCGCCTTCAACTTCTGGGTCAACCTGCCGCTCTTCGATCCGACCGCAGGCGGAGACGTGCTGCGCCGCCTGAAACGTGATGCCCACGTTAACATCGCCTTAGGGTTTCTTCTGCCATTCCTGATCCCGGCATTGATGAAACTGGCGTCAGAGGCGTTTGCCCCGATCTCCTTGGCGAACGTCCACAGCCTTATCTGGATCACGAGCGCATGGGCCTTCCTGCCGGCAAGCCTGATCATGCGCGGCGTCGCGCTGATGCGCATTGCCGAACTGATCGAGGAAAAGCGCCGCCGCGCCTATGCGCAGGCGGATTTGCAGGCGGCCTGAGCCTTCTCCTGTCGCTGTGGCTGACCTTGCCGCTGCTGGCCGAGCCGCTGCGGCTGGCCATCTGGAACGCCGACCTGTCCCGCGAAGGGCCGGGGCTCCTGCTCCGCGATCTGCGCGACGGCGAGGGCGCCGGGCTGGTGGCCGAGGTTGCCGCCGTGGCCCCCGACGTGTTGCTGCTCACGGATATCGACTTCGATCACGATCTCGTCGCGCTGGGTGCACTGGCCGCGCGGCTGGAGGAGGCGGGGCTGTCCTATCCCCATCGCTTTGCGCAAAGGCCCAATACCGGCGTGCCAACGGGGCTTGATCTCGATGGCGACGGTCGTCTCGGTGGTCCGAGGGATGCGCAAGGCTACGGATGGTTCTCGGGGCAGGGCGGCATGGCGCTGCTGTCGACGCGTCCGTTGCAGTTGAAGGCGGACTTCACGGCGCTGCTCTGGCGCGATCTGCCGCGCAGCCGGATGCGCGGGGGCGATCCTGCGGCCGAGGTCCAGCGCCTGTCCTCGGATGCACATTGGGTGATCGGGATCGAGGGGGGGCCGAGCCTGCTGGCCTGGAACGCCACGCCACCGGTCTTTGATGGGCCGGAGGATCGCAACGGCCGGCGCAACGCCGACGAGGCGGCGCTGTGGCGGCGCTATCTCGACGGCGCGTTTGGCGTGCCGCCGGACCTGCCCGTGCTGATCGGCAACGCCAATCTCGACCCCGAGCGCGGCGAAGGCCTGCGAGAAGAGATGCGCGGCCTGCTGAAGGATCCGCGCCTGCAGGATCCGCTGCCGGGCGAGGCGACGGTGGCGTGGGATCAGACCGGGCCGATGCGGGTAAGCTACATCCTGCCCGCCGCCGGCCTGACGGTCCGTGATGCCGGGGTGCGCCCGGCCGTCGAGGGGCAGCGGCACCGGCTGGTCTGGGTGGCGCTCGATCTGCCCTGACAGGCGGCGCCGACCCCCGCCTTTCTTGACCATCCCGCCCCCAGCGGCTACGCGGATCGGGACATTCCGAGGAGAGGATATTCCCATGAGCAACCCTTCGCTTCTCATCCTGCCGGGCGACGGCATCGGCCCCGAGGTGATGGCCGAGGTCCGCCGCATCATCGACTGGTACGGCGACAAGCGCGGCCTCGCCTTCGATGTGAGCGAAGACCTCGTGGGCGGCGCGGCCTATGACGCGCACGGCACGCCGCTGCATGACGACACCATGGCCAAGGCGCAGGAGGTCGACGCCGTCCTGCTCGGCGCCGTGGGTGGCCCGAAATACGATGTGCTCGACTTCTCGGTGAAGCCCGAGCGCGGCCTGCTGCGCCTGCGCAAGGAAATGGACCTTTACTCCAACCTACGCCCGGCCCAGTGCTTCGACGCGCTGGCGGATTTCTCGTCGCTCAAGAAGGACGTGGTCGCCGGTCTCGATATCATGATCGTGCGCGAGCTGACTTCGGGCGTCTATTTCGGCGAGCCGCGCGGCATTTTCGAGGAAGGCAACGAGCGGGTCGGCATCAACACCCAGCGCTACACCGAATCCGAGATCGACCGCGTCGCGCGCTCGGCCTTCGAGCTGGCCATGCGCCGCGGCAAGAAGGTCTGCTCGATGGAGAAGGCCAACGTCATGGAATCGGGCATCCTCTGGCGCGAGGTGGTGACCGAGGTCGGCAAGGATTACCCCGAGGTCGAGCTCAGCCACATGTACGCCGATGCTGGCGCCATGCAGCTCTGCCGCTGGCCCAAGCAGTTCGACGTGATCGTCACCGACAACCTCTTCGGTGACCTGCTGTCGGATGCCGCGGCGATGCTGACCGGCTCGCTCGGCATGCTGCCCTCCGCTTCGCTCGGTGCGCCGATGGAGAACGGCCGTCCCAAGGCGCTCTATGAGCCGGTGCACGGCTCGGCGCCGGACATCGCAGGCCAGGGCAAGGCGAACCCGATCGCCTGCATCCTCTCCTTCGCAATGGCGCTGCGCTACAGCTTCGATCAGGGGGCCGAGGCCGAGCGTCTTGAGAAGGCGATCGAGACCGTGCTCGCCGACGGTGTCCGCACCGCCGACCTGCTGGGCGAAGAGGGCGTGACCCCGGTCTCGACCTCGGGCATGGGCGACGCGATCCTCGCGGCGCTCGACGCCAGCCTCTGAGGTGCGCGGGCCTGAGGGCCCTTGACCGATCTGATGTGACGCGGGCGGCACCCTTGGTGTCGCCCGTTGTCGTTTGCGGGCTCAGTCGGATCTGGCGGTGGCCCGCTGAAGACGGTCGGAGACCGGTGTCTCGGGGCGGTCGCTGGCGGCGAGGTCGCCGTAATGGGCGGCGCGCGTAGCGTGGTGCGCGGCGTGGCCGAGCCAGCGCATGGCATCGGTGAGGCCGAACACGTCGCGCACCTCCACGAGACCCGCATGTTCGCGCAGCAGCACCGAGCGGCGCAGCCGCCGGGTGCGCCCGGTGATCAGCTGTTCGAGCCGCTCCAGTCGCGCGGCGTCGGCGCGGGGCGGGTCGTCCGCCGCATAGCGCAGCGCCGCGCCAAGGGCGAGCGCCGGGCGGCGCAGGCCGGGGTCGCCGAGCAGCGGGCGCATCTGGTCTTCGCGGGTAAGCCGGTGGGCCAGCCGGGCCAGATGATCGTATTGGTGCAGAAGCGCCGCGTAGCGGTTGGCGGCAAGGGCATCTTCCGGCGCCGGGCTGATGCGTGCCAGAAAGCCGTGCAGGTCGTCGAGCGCGGGCTGCAGCCGCAGCACCGCCTGCGCGGGCAGCGGCCCGCCCTGCGGACGCAGATGGTCTCCGGCGGCGCGGAACAGTGCGCGCCGAATGCGCAGGGCGCAGCCGCCGGCCCCGTCCATCGCCGCGTGGGCATCGCCCAGCAGGCGACGGTCGAGCGTCTCGGTGAGTGTGGCGGCGCGGCCCGGCACGAGGCGCTCGATCAGCCGTGCAAAGGGCGCGGTGGCCGGCAGCATGACCAGCGCGCCAATGACGTTGAACAGGGTGTGGAATGTCACCAGCGCGGCGGGGTCATCCGGGGCGAAGGCGCGCGACAGCAGCGGCACGACGAGCCCCAGCATGGCAAAGGCCACGGCGCCGGTGACGATGTTGTAGGCGGTGTGGGCGATGGCGGTGCGGCGCATGTCGCGCGAGCCGCCGACGGTGGCGAGGATCGCGGTGAAGGTGGTGCCCACATCCATGCCGATGACCAGCGCTGCACCTTGCCCGAGCGTGATCGCGCCAGAGGACAACAGCACCAGCGTCGTCGCCACCCCGGCGCTCGAGGATTGGATCACCACCGTCACGCCCGCACCGATGAGCAGCAGCAGCGCCCGACCGGCCCAGCTGTCGGGCGGCAGGATCTCGGGTGAGAGCCAGCTCTCGAAGCCGGCGGTGGCGTCCTTCATCATGTCGAGCCCGATGAAGATCAGGCTGAACCCGGCCAGCAACGCACCGAGCCGCGCCAGCCGTCCGCGCGCCATCGTCGCGGTGAGCGCGCCGACCAGAAGCCCGGGCAGGGCGATGGTGCCGAGCGAGAGCTTCAGCCCCAGCAGCGCCACGATCCAGCCGGTGATGGTGGTGCCGATATTGGCGCCGTAGATCACCCCGATGGCCTGCGGGAAGCTCAGGAGTCCGGCGCCCACGAAGCCGATCACCGTCACCATCGTGGCCGAGGACGACTGGATCACCGCGGTGGTGGCCGCGCCCGAGAGCGCGCCGGTCAGCGGCGAGGTGGTGAAGCGGGCGAGGATGGCGCGCATCTGCCGGCTGGCGATCTCGCGCAGCGCGCCGGTCATCGACTGCATCCCGAACAGGAACAGTCCGACGCCGCCGAGAAGGCTCAGTATCTCGATGCTCATGCCACGATCTCCCGCGAAATCATCGCACTCGTGCGAATCCGCCGCAAGCGCGGCGCTTGGGCGCAGCGACCTCTTGTTGAGCCCGCAAAGCGGTGTAAGGCTCGAGTCATCTCCGTTTTGTAGAGTCGATCACCGTCATGGGTCACAATGCCAAAGGCGCGCTTCTCGCGCTGCTCTCCTTCGCGCTCTATTCTGCCCATGACGTGGTGGTGAAGCTGCTGGGGTCAGTCTACAGCCCGTTCCAGATCGTGTTTTTCTCGGTGCTGTTCAGCTTCCCGCTGGTCAGCCTCATGCTGATCCGCGACACCACGCCGGGGCATCTGCGGCCGATCCACCCGTGGTGGACCGCGCTGCGCACCGTCTCGGCGGTGATCACCGGGCTCTGCGCCTTTTATGCCTTCTCGGTGCTGCCGCTTGCCCAGACCTACGCGATTATCTTCGCCCAGCCGCTGCTGATCACCGTGCTGGCGATTCCCATCCTTGGCGAGCAGGTGCGCCTGCGCCGCTGGATCGCGGTGCTGGTGGGACTGGCCGGGGTGATCGTGGTGCTGCGTCCGGGCGCGACCGAGCTGACCCTTGGCCACGCCGCGGCGCTGGTGGCGGCCTGCTGCGGCTCGCTGTCCTCGATCGTGGTGCGCAAGATCGGCCACGAGGAGCGCTCGGTGGTGCTGCTACTCTACCCGATGATGACCAACGTCGTGCTGATGGCCTGCGCGCTGCCCTTCGTCTACCAGCCGATGCCGATCGAGCATCTCGGCGGGGTCGGGGTGATGGCGGTGCTGGCGCTGATCGCCTCCTTCGTGCTGATCGGGGCCTACAGGGCCGGCGAGGCGGTGATCGTGGCGCCGATGCAGTACTCGCAGCTGATCTGGGCCACGCTCTACGGCGCGCTGATCTTCGACGAATGGCCCGACGAGATGACGCTCGCGGGCGCGGTGCTGATCATCGGGTCGGGGGTCTACATCGTGCTGCGCGAGGGCCGCGGCAAGGCGTCCGAGAACACCCCGGTGCTGCGCACGCGCACCCGGTTCGAGACCGGCACCAGCCTGCGCATCGGGCCGCTTCTGAGGGCAATAAGGCGGCGCGAGAAAACCGTGCAAAAGAGCACGCAATGACCCTTGCCAAGGTCGGCGGGCTGGGGTATTCCGCCCGCCACGGTCGGAGTGTAGCTCAGCCTGGTAGAGCACTGTCTTCGGGAGGCAGGGGCCGGAGGTTCGAATCCTCTCACTCCGACCAATGAAACAAGGCGCCCTCGGGCGCCTTGTTCGTTTCTGAGACAGTTCTCTCTGGTTCGTTGAACCAGACACCTAGTCGAACTCCAGAGCCCTCGCTGCTTTACGAAGGTGTTCGGGGCTGTATCGAGCATAGGTCGACGCAGTGATCCTCGAATCGGAATGTCCGAGATACTGAGCGATCTCGTCCATCGAGTTGCCCGCTTCCGCCAAGTGCACGGCTGCGGTGTGCCGCAGGACATGCGGAGATACGTCAGGCAAGCCGGCTTCCAGCGCTGCGGTTCTGAAGCCCTTCTTGATCGTGTTGACGGGGCCCCCTGCCCATTCCACTACATGGTCAGACAAAGCTGCCTTCTTCGCTTCCACAAGCGCCAGACGGAGGCTATCAGTCATCGGAACGATGGCTCGCCCCTTCCTCTGCCCTTCGCCTGTCCGGAGGTTGATCTGGCGACGCTCGAAGTCCACGCGATCCCAGGTCAATTCCAAAACCGCGGTCACCCGCGCGGCGGTTGAGAGCAACAGTCTAATGGCGAGCTTGATGTGCGGCGCGCATTCGGTCTCGAGAAGTCGCTGGATCTCCTGGCGCGTCAGATACCTTTCCTTGGGGTCAGGCTTACTGGGACGCTCGACATAAGGCGCTCGCTCGATCAACCCTGTCTTCTCTGCCCAGTTCAAGCAGGTTCTCAGCTTGCCGAGCTGCGTCCAGATTGTTCCATCCTTCACGCCCGCGCGTCTCCGGTCCGCGATGTAGGCCTTGCAGTCCTGAACAGCAATCTGATCAGGGCGGAAGGCACCGAACCAAGGCAAAACCGAGCGACCCGTATACTCCATGCTCTCGTGAACCGGGCGACCTATGACCGTCTCGCTGTAGGCTTTCCAGATTGCCTCCACTGTCAGTTCACTCGTTCGCGCTGTCTGTGCGAGGATGATGTCGCGTGCTTCGGCTTCCGCGGTTTCAAGGCTGCGTGCTTCAAGACGATACCTGCGTCTGCGTCCATCTTCCTCTCGCCAAGTGACGACGAAGCGACCGTGAAGTCGACCGATGCGGTATTCATGCACTGCTCATATTCCTCTACTGCCTGCGCCGGGATGCGAAACTGTCTGCCGACCCTGAAGTTCTTGATCTTTCCTGATTTACAAAGCTGACGAACGGTTTCGGAGCTGCAGCTCCAGCGTTCAGCCAGGGTGAGAGGTGTAAAAGGGGGCGACATCGATGCACTCCATTCTGCTCGTGATGCCTTCACTATAGCGGTGCGCGAGCCAGACTGCTTCGAGGGCGATCACGTATCCGTGAACGCCCTTTCTTGCCACCACCCCACTCTCGCGGCGCGCATCTTGGAGGGTAACTCGAACGCTGCTTGCCGGATTCTAGGGAAGGGCGCCGATGCCATCCCAGGCGCACCGATCAGGCGGAGGAGCTACGGGAGGCAGTCAGTCGGGCGGCTGAAAGTGCGGAGACCTTCGATGCAGGCCATGACCTCGTCCAGGGCCGCTTCGGTTCTTGGCGCCAGAGACCCGGAGAGCGCCTGTAAGAGCCTTTACGATCCTTGGGTGGGTTGCCCCCCCTGTGTCCGAAACGCCCCTCAGCGACGCGCGCTGCGTTTCCTGCGGCTAGTTGTGGCGCGCTAGGGCGCATCGAGCCAAAGGCGAGCCACTTTCCGGTCAGCGAGCGATTCAGGACCTCGCCGCTGCGCTCGCCTATACTCTTGAAAAGCTATGACACCGAGTTCTTGGAGATGCCGCTCACGGCGTCATGTAAGGTGCCGCTGGAAGAATGCTTCAGCTAGAGGTCTCTCTGCCTTTCCAGCCTCTGTCTCGTAAAACGTTGCGCTATGATGCAGGGAGCATCACACAAGCGGCAAAGAGACGGTGGCCGTAAGCCCGCCGCCGCGCCGGTTCCTGAGCGCGATCTCGCCGCCATGGGACTGCACAATTGTCCGTGCGATGGACAGACCCAAACCTGCCCCACCCGTGTCGCGAGAGCGAGACGTCTCCAGCCGCACGAACGGATCAAAGACGTGCTCAAGTTGATCCTGGGGGATCCCCGGTCCGTCATCCTTGACTGCGAAACATGCGGTCTCGCCATCACGCCAAACACGAATGTCGGCTTGGTCCCCGTAGCGCACAGCATTCTCGATCAGGTTTCGCAATGCGCGGCGCATCGATGTTTGTCGGAGGCGCACAGGGACCGGATCGGAAGCGGTCTGGAGCTTCACAACATCGGCAGAAGCCCCCATGTCTGCGACGAGCGCCACGACCAGCGCTGAAAGGTCGACGGTCTCGACAGGCTCGGAATTCGAGACGCCCCGTGCGAAGGCAAGCGTGCTTTCGACCATGTCCTGCATTTCCTCTGCGGTTGCGATGACCCGCTCGCGGGTCTCGTCTTCCTCGATCAGCTCGGCGCGGACTCGCAGTGCCGTCAGCGGCGAGCGCAGATCGTGGCTCAACGCTGCGAGCAGCCGCGTCCGGTCATCGACGAAGCGTCGGATCCGTTCCTGCATCCGGTTGAAAGCCAATGTCAGGCTGCGCATCTCCTTCGGCCCAGACGGCGAGATGGATCGAGCCTCAGCGCCGCGACCGAAGTCTTCGGCCGCCAGCGCGAGCGCCCTCAGCGGACCCGTCAGCTGCCCTAAGGCGATCCAGACAGTGGCGCCAATCAGAATCGCCGAAACCCCGAAGGTCGCGACGGCTGTCCAGGCAATCTGATAGGGCGGGCGGTGGAAACGGGTATCGACGTTGAGCCAGTCTCCATCTGCCATTGCGATGGAAATCTTCATCTCCACGGATGATATCGGGACCGGTTGCATCGCCCGGTGCATCCGTTCCATCTGGACGGGCATGCCTGGCATCGGCGACGGCTGGTCATCGGTCTGGTGAAGCTCCAAGCGAACCTCAGGCAAGGGGCTCGTCCCGATCTGTGCTGCGATCTGCCCAGACATAAGCTCGGTGCCGTGGTTCGTGTGGTCCACGGCTGGCGCGGCGGCCAGTGAAAAGCGGACAAGTGGAGAATTGGCCGCCCGCAGGATCGAGGCATGCAGATCTTCCGGAGCTTCGGCGATCAGCCGGGCCACGTTTGCCGCGCGGCTGGCGGCTTCCTGACCGAGCGCAGTCCGCAGGGCCATTTCGCGCTCGTCGGCGAAAAGCCAGGCAACAAGCGCTTGTGCCAAAGCCAGGGTCAGCATGATCAGCAGCACCAACTGCCCACGCATGGACCTGGGGAGAAACCGTCTCATGTCTCGGTCTTCACGTCGGCTACGAAGCAGTAACCTCCGCCGCGAACGGTGGTGATCAAACTTGGCGTGCCTGGGTTTTCTTCGATCTTCCTGCGTAGTCGGCTCACCTGGTTGTCGATGGTGCGATCAAAGACGTGGGCGGAACGGCCGGAGGTCAGTTCCAACAGTTGATCACGGCTGAGCACGAAGCGCGGCCGCTCGAGAAAGACCGTGAGCAAGCGGAATTCAGCGGTGGTCAGGTGGACCTCACGCCCGTCGGCATGGCGCAGTTCCTGCCGGTCGGTATCGAGCGTCCAGCCCGCAAAATGCACCCTGCGGCTGGACAAGGTGCCGGCATGCGGCTCCGCCCTCCCGCTGCGTCGCAGAATCGCCCTGATCCGTGCCAGTAATTCGCGGGGATTGAAGGGTTTCGACAGGTAATCGTCCGCGCCGACCTCGAGCCCGATGATCCTGTCGGTCTCCTCTCCCAGCGCCGTCAGCATGAGGATCGGAATGGTCCCCTCGGCGCTCAATCGGCGGCAGACTGATATACCGTCCTCGCCCGGCATCATGACGTCTAGCACAACGAGGTCGAAGCGGCCGGCCTTGAGCTTCTTGTCCATGTCTTCGGCGTCGCGCGCCGCGCTGGCACGCATGCCGTTGCGCTCTAGATACCGGCTCACCGCATCGCGAATTTCGCGATGGTCGTCAACGATGAGGATGTGCGGGGCGTCCGTCATGCCCCTTGCATACCCCATTCGAACGAGCGCGCAGTTCGAAAATGTTCGCAGCAGGTAATAGGACCCAGCCGTTGCGACAAACCGATACAAATCTCTTCGAAATTGGGATCATGCTGCGACATGAGCACCCCATTTTAAGCGTGTCGAAACGACGAAGCACAGGAGATGTGGTCATGAAACGCTCAGGGAAACTCGCAATCGCAGTGGTCGCCTTCGCCGCAGTCGGCGCGGCAATCACAATTCCAGCGCTCGCCCACGGGCCACAGAATGACGGCTGGGTGCAGGGCGGCCCGGGCTCGATGATGGGCAGCGGGCAAAGCGGCTCGGGCATGATGCGCGGCTCGGGCGATTACAACGAAATGCGTCAAGGCGCCATGGGTCCGGCCATGATGGGTGATGCGGGCTTCATGGAACACATGATGGACATGCACAGCCAGAGCGGTGGCTTTGGAGGTCCGGGCACGATGAACGCAGCGCCCGGCATGGGCATGATGGGCGGCTCCTTCGGCCCAGGCATGATGGGTGAGACTGGGATGATGGGCGCGCTGTTCCAAGACCTCGACACCGATGGTGACGGCACAGTGACATCGAACGAAGCCCAAGATGGGCTGCAGGCAGCGCTCGCGGAAAATGACAGCAACGGAGACGCGACCCTCTCATTGGAGGAGTTCGAAGCGCTTCACAGCAACATCATCCGGCCGATGATGGTCGACCGTTTCCAAGCCCTCGACGCCGATGGCGACGGCCAGGTGACAGAGGGGGAATTCACGGCCCCTGCCGACTGGATCGCTCAAATGCAGAACCGCCGCGCCACCTTCCGTCGAGATCGTCAGTGGCTGCGGAACAGCGGCGAGGCGAGCCCGCCTGAGAACAACAATTGATCAACGAGATGGCCGGACCACTTCAGGACCGGCCACGCCTCACCGCAGGAAAGGAGACAGACGATGATGCACGTCCTGACACGCAGTTTTCTGATCGCCGCCGCGATTGCGGTCCCTTCGATCACTATTGCACACGGCTCAGGCCCCGGCGGCGCGCAAGCTCCCGGATGGTCAGGCCAGCAGACAGCACCTTGCGCAACTCCCGGAGCGGCGGCGCAGCCCTGCGGCACCGCTCCCGGCACCGAGGCATACGGCCCGTGGGGCAACGGCATGTCTGGTCCCGCTGCCGGTCACGGCCCGCAGATGATGCAGGGCTTTGACGGAACTCCCCCTCAGGATGGTAGCTGGGGACCCGGCCATTCCCATGGGCCCGGCATGAACTGGCGCGACTGACGCGGAAGGGCCGCGCCTTGCCTCGCATTGCGCTCAACACATGAAAGGACATGTTCATGATAGGTGCTTCCCAACACGGCTGGGGTATGGCCTTCGGCAGCTTTTGGATGATCTTGCTGGTTATCGTGCTGCTCTTGGCGATCATTGCGCTCTTCAAGTATCTGATGCAGTGACGTCTCTGCGCGAAGGAGGGGACCCCGCCAAGAGCTGAAACGTGGGTGGGCCTTAACTGTCTCACGACTTGCAGTCGTCGGTCCCCTCCATTGAAGCAACGTGCCTTTAGGCAACTGGACCTTCCGAGATCTCGTGCTACTGGGCCCTCAATCGGCCGACAACTGCCGCTCTGACACCGACGTGACTTGTCAGCTCGTCCGTCTTGGTGCATCGATCTACCTATGGTGAAACGTCTCTTGCTCCTGATCGTTCTCTCGCTGTCCGGACTGATGCTCGTGATCTCTCCGGTCGCGGCAAGGGAGACGTCGTCACATGCTCCTTGCCGTGCTTCGATGGCGGTTGCGGAGCATGCCCAGGCACACGACATGCATCACGGACATTTTGCGTCGTCGTCGCAAACGCCTGAAGCCACGCATCAGATCGCGGATGGTCCCACCTGCTGCGACCACGGATGTCTGCCTGACGCCACCGCGTTTTCCACACAGCCCAAGCCGTTCTCCAAAGTGTCGTCCGTCCTGTCCACTTGGAGCGACAGCGACAATGTCGACCTGACAGGTCCGCTGGGCCTGAGGCGACCACCGAAAGCCTGATTTTCCCGTCATGGCGCGCACCGGCGTGCCGGTCCTGAAAATCATCCTTTCGGAGTTTATGAATGAAAACCCTCTTCGCGGCCGCCGTGCCGCTGCTGCTTGCGGGCTGCGCAGAGCCCGTGGCCCTTCCCGTGGCCGGGCCGCTGACCCGCGCCGCCTCTTCCGACACGTTCACGCCAGCGCCATCAGGCCCGGCGATGAACTACACCGCGCATAGTATCGCGGAACCCGCTGATTGGCGGCAACTCAACGATGCGCAGGCGCCGGGAGCCGGGTCATGAATTGCCCGAGAGCGGCCGCGCTGTTGCTTCCCCTCCTGATCGCGGCCTGCGCCGATCAGGCGACCATCGCCACCGCCTCTGCGCCCCAGGCCGGCTTCGCCTTCGTGACCGATGGCGCGCGGCGTGCCACCGGGACCGAGAGTGCCTGGACGCAATCCGCTGCCGAGATCGCCGCGACCGAAGCCCGTGTGCGCAGCCTGATCGCCGGAAAAACCATCGGCCCCGACACCGCGGTGCAGGTCGCCTTGATGAACAATCGCGGACTTCAGGCGGCCTATGCCGAACTCGGGCTTTCTGCGACAGATCTGTGGGAAGCTGCGATCGGCACGCCAGCCAGCCTCGAGCTCTCGCTCGGAAACATCGGAGAGGTCGGTCTCGCCCGCTCGCTCGAGGCGACGATGACCGGTGCGATCCTTGATCTCGCCACGCGAGACGCGCGCACCGCGATCGCGGAAACCCACTTCCGCCAAGCCCAGCTGGCCGCGCTTGGAGAGACCGTGGCTCTTGCGGCTGAGACCAGGCAGGCCTGGATCGACGCTGTGGCCGCCTTCGAGGCGGCCTCGCTCATTGCCCGAGCGCAGAACACTGCCGATGCAGCCTCGGAACTCGCCGCCGAACTGGGGCGGACCGGTGCGATGAACCGTGCCGATCAGGCACGGGAGCATGTCTTCACCGCCGAGCTTGCCGGAGAGCGTGCGGATGCCCGGCTCGAGGCGCAGCTCGCCAAGGAGCGACTGACGCGCCTAATGGGATTGTGGGAGAGCGACATCGCCTACTACGTTCCCGATGCGCTGCCGTCGCTGCCAGGGAGGCAACCGGGGCGCAGCGATGCCGAGCGGCTAGCGATGCAGCACAGGACCGACCTCGCGATCAGTCGCCTCGAGCTCGAGGCCGTGGCGCGGGAATACCGGCTGGACAGTGCAACGCGGATGCTCAGCGACATCGAGATCGTCGCCGGAGCTGAGGCCACTCGTAGCGACGAAGGCGACACCGAGACCGAGCGCGTGCTGGAGGCCAGTCTTGAGATTCCCATCTACGACACAGGTAAGCTGATCTCGCGCCGGGCGGAGCTTGCCTACATGCGCGCGGCCCACGAGTTGGCTCGGCGGGCGGTCGACGCGCGCTCCGAGGCGCGCTCCGCCCACGCCGCGGTAACGGGCAAATACCGCATTGCGCGGCACTGGCGTGACGAGGTTCTGCCGCTGCGCCGCGAAATCGATGCCGAGGCGCTCAAAAGCTACAACGGCATGCTGACCTCGACTTTCGAGCTGATCTCCGACGCCCGCGACGGGCTCGAAGCGCAGCTCTCGACCGCTGAAGCGAAGGCCGATTACTGGCGCGCCGAGGCGGATCTTGCCGCC
Source organism: Salipiger bermudensis (assembly GCF_017309175.1). NCBI lineage: Bacteria > Pseudomonadati > Pseudomonadota > Alphaproteobacteria > Rhodobacterales > Roseobacteraceae > Salipiger > Salipiger bermudensis. The sequence goes on from NZ_JAEKJV010000007.1 coordinate 100,947, forward strand.
GTCATCTGGGGTGGTGCATCCATGGGAGACAGCGAATGAACCGCAGACAACTCCTCGCAGGCGGCGCCGGTGCCGTCCTGGCCTCGGCGGCCGCCGCCGAAACCCGCTTCCGCGATCTGCCCGAGGCGGCCGCGACCGACAGCCCCTACACGCAGGTTCCGCCACGCCCCGGAGACGGGCCGGACTACAACCCGGTGGTCACGCTGAACGGCTGGTCGCTGCCGTGGCGCATGAACGGCAACGTCAAGGAGTTCCACCTTGTCGCCGAGCCGGTCGAGCGCATCATGGCTGATGGCATGATGGCGCGCCTCTGGGGCTACAATGGCCAGTCCACTGGCCCCACCATCGAGGCGGTCGAGGGCGAGCGCGTCCGGATCTACGTCACCAACCGCCTGCCGGAACACACGTCGGTGCATTGGCACGGCCTGATCCTGCCCTCGGGGATGGATGGTGTCGGGGGCCTCTCGCACCCGGCGATCCCGCCGGGCAAGACCTTCGTCTACGAGTTCGACCTGACCAAGTCCGGCACCTTCATGTATCATCCGCACGCGGATGAGATGGTGCAGATGGCGATGGGGATGATGGGGCTCTTCATCGTGCATCCGCGCGACCCGGCCTTCATGCCGGTGGATCGCGACTTCGCCTTCCTGCTGGCGGCCTATGACATCGATCCAGGCACCTACATCCCGCGCGTCGCCGAGATGACCGACTTCAACATGTGGACGTGGAACAGCCGGATCTTTCCCGACATCGACCCGCTCGTGGTGAACAAGGGAGACCGGGTGCGGGTGCGCTGCGGCAACCTGACGATGACCAACCACCCGATCCACATGCATGGCTACGATTTCGAGGTGACCTGCACCGATGGCGGCTGGGTGCCAAAGAGTGCCCGCTGGCCGGAGGTGTCGATCGATATTCCCGTGGGCGCCATGCGCGCCTACGAGTTCGACGCGGTTCATGAGGGCGACTGGGCGATCCACTGCCACAAGTCGCACCACACGATGAACGCGATGGGTCACGATCTGCCGACCTTCATCGGCACCGACAAGCGCAGGCTGACCCAGATGATCCGCCGTCAGCAGCCGGGCTACATGCCGATGGGCACCGCTGGGATGGCCGACATGGGCGAGATGTCGATGGAGCTACCCGACAACACGGTGCCGATGATGGCCGGCTGGGGCCCGTTCGGGCCGCTCGAGATGGGCGGCATGTTCTCGGTGGTCAAGGTCCGCGAGGGCATCGCCCCCGACGATTACTCGGATCCCGGCTGGTATCAGAACCCGCCGGGCACGCAGGCCTGGGAATGGACCGGCGAGCTTCCCGAGGAGGCCCGCAACAACAGCCCGGCCACCATCCTGACCGCGAAGAACCACCTCAACCAAGACTGACTTTATCCGGCGCCCCGGTGCGCCGGGTGCCTCACACAACGTCTCGAAAGGAGACCCCCATGAAGATCCTTACCGCCCTTGCCGTCACCCTCGCCATGTCCGGTGCCGCGTTCGCCCAGATGTCGCACGGTGACATGCCAATGAGCCACGGGACCATTACCAAGATCGACACCAAGTGGAACAAGGTTACCATCGATCACGGCCCGCTCGAGAGCCTCGACATGCCCGCCATGAAGATGGTCTTCGACCTCGCAGATCCGTCAATGATGGACAGCCTGACAGAAGGTCAGGAGATCACCTTCTCCGCAGACCGGGTGAACGGCAAACTGACCGTCACCGAGATCGCGACCGAGTGACACGCTGACGGCCCACACATGGCCGGCCCTGAAAGACACCAAGGCCCGCTTCGGCACATGCCGGAGCGGGCCATTCTGTGTCGGCTCGGGATGGAGGGCGTTTGCGGCATCTCAAGGTGGCGTGGGGCTGATGAGGGCAAACTGACCTCCCGACTCATGGACAAGGGAGGATGCCATGAAACGTCTCATCGCTCTGTTCTCCGTGCTGGCCGTGCCTGCGCTGGCTGATCAGGGAGAGTATTACGGCCACATGATGGATTGGGGCTACGGCCACAGCATCGGCATGCTGTTCGGCCCAGTCCTCTGGCTCGTTGTGCTGGGACTGGTCGTTGCGGGTGTCATCTGGCTGGTGCGTCGCACCGATGGCGAACCGGCACCGCGCTCAGCGACCGATGCACGCGCCGAGCTCGATATGCGCCTTGCCCGCGGCGAGATCGATGCGGAGGATTACGAGGCCCGCCGAGAGCTGCTGTCGAAATGACCTAAGGGCGGAACTCGATACGAGCCCGGCCCGGGAGGCGCCCCGAGCCGGAACGAGAGGGAGCGCGCATCGAGCGCGCGCCACCCTCAGAGGCTTACTCGCGGAAGGTCGCGTGGCAGGCCTTGCAGGTCGCCCCGAGCTGACCGAGCACCGGGCCGAGATCCGGCGGTGCGGAGACGCTGCCGGCGAGCCGCTCGGCCACCGTCTCCGCATCCCGCGCGTGTTTGGTGAAGCTGTCCCATTGCTCCCAGATCACTGGCAGCGCTTCGGATTTCGGGTCCGTTGCCGGGGTTTCGAACATCGCCGGCACCTGAGCGGATTGCGCGGCGATCTCGATCAGCGCCGCGTTCACGGCGTCCGCGTCGAAATCCGATTCCCCCTTGGCCATGCTGCCGATCACCTTCATCTGGTCGCTGATGCTGCTCATCACCATCATGCGGGCCATGACATCCTTGTTGGTGACCCCGCTATGCGCGAGTGCAGCGGTGCCAGCCGTGATCAAAGCCAGTGCGATTGCCGTCTTCTTCATTCCTGTTGGTCCTTCTTCCTATGTTTGATAAATATTTGCCTGCCCGCCCTGTCAGGCGACCTCGATCCACGTGGTCATGCCGGATGCCGCATGAGGCCGGCGCAGACCGCACGGCGGGTAATGGTCGGTCCGATCATCTCAGTTGATCCCGTTGACACGCTGCAACTCACGCACATACGTGACGATCGCGGCAACATCGCCGCGCGTCAGCCCCTGCTGCGGCGGCATGTTCCCGAACGACCAATGATGCGCCTGCACGCCGCGCTCGACCGCCATGAAGAACGCCATATCCGCATGATGCGAGGGCTCGTAGATCTTGTGAACGAGAGGCGGGCCGGAACCATCGACTCCCGCACCGTTGTCGCCGTGGCAGGCGGCGCAGACCGCGTCGAAGGCGCGTTCTCCAATCTGCGCCTCGGATGAGAGGCGGTCGGGGAGCGAGACGCTTACAATGGCGCCTTTCTCCAATGGCGCTTGGCTGGTGGTCGGCGTGTCCTGCTGGCCTCCCGTAAAGAAGAGGGTTGCGCCGATTGCGGCGGCCGCGACAACGGCGCCGATAAGAATTGTCTTGTTCATTCGAGTGTCCTTGACCGCACGAGGGTCGGGCCCTGCGCGTCGGCTCCTGTCCTATCTGATAGGCCTGGGGGGCGGGCCTGTGTCCGAGTGATGGAAGATCAGACGCGGGGAGGTGGCAGGTCGCAGATCGGCGGGACAGCCGCCCCGGTTTCGGCGGCTGGCAAGGGGAAACGATCTGAATCAGTCGCAAACGCGACAGGGAGGCCCGCGCTGCCGGGAAGCAGGGCCGCCGAGCAGGAGGCCATGTGGTGGCATTCGGGTGCACCGACATGGTCATGGCCCGGCGCACCATCGACCTCGGGGCAGTCCGGACAGCCATGAGCGTGATGCCCTGCCGTCTCACCTTCAAGGACGGACATCGCCGTGCCCGCCTGCGGAAGCGCGGCGAGGGCAAGGAACCAGGTCAGCAAAATGAGGGCAAGGATGCGCAAAGCTGCTCCGCTCATGATCGGGCGGGAGTGTGCCCCGAGCCTGCCGCTCCGGTCAAGCCTCCGCGCCACGGCTTCACGGGCGCTTTTTCGGCTGCCCTCGCAGAATGTCCTCCCGAGAGGCTTGGAGGCATGCTTGGGCCTCCAAGATCTAGGAACTCTACGAAGGGCTCGCCGTTGATCTGTAGTTCTTACAGGAGAGTCTGCCATGTCATACGGTCGTTTCGCTGCGATGATCATCACCTCGACGGTCGTGATGTTCGTTCTGATGTATCTGAACACCTATGCACTCGATCACGTCACGTTCTCCGAGACGCGCACCTACATGGCGCTGCTGATGGGTGCCGTGATGGCAATCATCATGCTGGGTTTCATGCTGTCGATGTATACCAATCGTGTGGCCAATATCGCGATCTTTGCCGGTGCTGTGGTCGCCGCTGCGACAAGCCTATGGCTGGTCCGGTCGCAAGCCACTGTCGGGGATGTCAGTTACATGCGCGCAATGATCCCGCACCACTCCATAGCGATCATGACCTCGCGCCGCGCCAATATCGAGGATCCGCGAGTGCGCGAACTCGCCGACGGGATTATCGAGGCGCAGGTTAAAGAAATCGCAGAAATGAAGGCGCTGATCGCGGACCTGACCAGGGAGACCGCGCCAGAGTGATACGGCGGTCCGGTCCGCTCAGAGCTTTGTCGCCTTCAGACGCAGTGCGTTTCCGATCACCGATACCGAAGACAGGCTCATAGCCGCCGCCGCCACGATCGGCGAAAGCAGGACACCAAGGAAGGGGTAGAGGATGCCTGCCGCAAGTGGCACGCCCGCGGAGTTGTAGACGAAGGCGAAGAAAAGGTTCTGCCGGATGTTGCGCATGGTCGCCTCGGCAAGGTGGCGCGCTCGCACGATGCCGCCGAGATCCCCTTTTACCAGCGTGATTCCCGCGCTTTCCATCGCGACATCCGCGCCGGTGCCCATGGCAATGCCGACATCGGCAGCGGCCAGTGCAGGGGCGTCGTTTACCCCGTCGCCGGCCATGGCGACCGACAGCCCCTCCTTGCGCAGCTTCTCGATCAGCGCGTGCTTGTCCTCGGGGCTGACCTCCGCATGCACCTCGTCGATATTGAGCTCCCGCGCAACCGCTTCAGCGGTGGCCTTCGCATCGCCGGTGGCCATGACGATGCGCAGCCCGGCCTCGTGCAGCGCCCGGATGGCCTTGGGCGTGCTCTCCTTCACCCGGTCGGCAACCGCGACCAGCCCTGCGGGGCGCCCGTCCACGGAGACGAACATTGCCGTCTTCCCTTCCTTTTGCAGCGCTTTCGCCCGGTCCAAGAGTGAACCGGGCTTGACGTCCTCATCCTCCAGCAGCGCCGCGTTGCCGAGTGCGACGCGCTGGCCGCCGACGCTTCCGGTCACCCCTTTGCCGGTGACCGCCTCGAAGTCCAAGGCCTCCCACTCTGGAGCTCCGGTCGCAAGAGCACCGCTCGTGATGGCCTCGGCCAGCGGGTGCTCGGAGCCCCGTTCCAGTGCGGCAGCGAAGGCAAGCAGCTCGGCCTTGTCCATGCCCTCCGCAGGCTCGGCGTCGGTCAGCGTCGGTTTGCCCTCGGTCAATGTGCCGGTCTTGTCCACGACAAGGACGTCGACCTTTGAGAAACGCTCCAGCGCTTCGGCGTCACGGATCAAGACTCCAGCCTGAGCACCGCGTCCGGTCGCTACCATGATCGACATCGGCGTGGCGAGCCCGAGCGCGCACGGGCAGGCAATGATCAGCACCGAGACCGCTGCGACGAAGGCGTATGAAAGCGCGGGGGATGGCCCCAAGAGCACCCATGCGAGGAAGGCCAACGCAGCCACGCCCACGACGGCGGGCACAAAATAACTTGCAACGCGGTCCGCCATGGCCTGGATCGGCGCACGCGAGCGCTGAGCCTTCGAGACCATTTCGACGATGCGCGACAGCGTCGTCTCGGAGCCTACGCTCTCTGCTCGCATCAGGAAACTGCCAGACTTGTTGAGCGTCCCGCCAGTGACAGGTTCACCCTCGGTCTTCTCCGCGGGGACCGGCTCGCCGGTTATCATGCTCTCATCGACCGAGGACCGGCCTTCGGTCACCACGCCATCCACCGGCACGCTTTCGCCAGGCCGGACGCGCAGAATGTCGCCAGAGGCGACCTCTTCCAGCGGCACATCCTCTTCGGAGCCCTCCGCCAAGCGGCGCGCGGTCTTGGGGGCGAGATCGAGCAGGGCGCGGATTGCGTCGCCGGTGCGCTCGCGTGCGGCGAGCTCCATGACCTGCCCGACCAGCACAAGGACGAGGATCACCGCGGCCGCCTCGAAATAGACCGGCGTCATCCCCATGCGATCGCGCATCGTCTCGGGAAAGAGCTCCGGTGCCAGCAGCGAGACCACCGAAAAGACATAGGCCGCCCCCGTCCCAAGCGCGATCAGTGTCCACATGTTGGGCGAGCGGTTCACGATCGACGCCCAGCCACGCTTGAAGAAAGGCCAGCAGAGGATCACGACCGGTGTCGCCAAGGCGAACTGCAGCCAGCCGAAGAGCCCGTGGCCGATCCAGGTCCCGAAGGGGATGCCGACATGTGCACCCATTTCGAGCACGAAGACCAGCGCCGCCAGCGGCGCCGTAATGTTGAGGCGGCGTTTCATGTCGACGTATTCGGGGTTGGGGCCGCTGTCCGCCGACGGCCTCATCGGCTCGAGCGCCATGCCGCACTTAGGGCAATCGCCGGGCGCATCGCGGATGATCTCGGGGTGCATCGGGCAGGTATATTTGGTGCCCTCGGGCATCGCTTGGGGAGCAGACCGCTCGCCGAGGTAGGCTTGTGGATCAGCCTCGAACTTTGACAGGCATCGCTGTGAACAGAAGTAGTGTTTCTCGCCCTTATGCTTGAGCATGTGCGCAGCTGTCGAACGGTCCACCTTCATGCCGCAAACCGGGTCGGTGGTCTTGAGGTATGAGTTTGGATCCGCGCGGAACGTGTCGCGGCAGCCCTCTGAGCAGAAGTGGTAGCGGTGTCCATCATGCTCAAGGCGGGGCTTGGCCGCCTCAGGGTCCACGATCATGCCGCAGACCGGGTCGCGGATCACCTCGTCTGCAGAAGATGCGGGAGAGCCGCCGTGATGATCGTGGGTCTGAGCCATGTGAGCCTCCGTTTAGTGCGCTGGATGCTCCGTTATTTAGAGGGGTTCCAGTAGAGGTCAGGTCAAGAAGTCTCGGTGCGACGTCGCAAACGAGGTGAAGTTGCTTGGCCAGATAGTGTCTGCGTCGAGAGGAGCCTTCATCCTTGAACCTACTCGGCGCCAGAATGCATCCCCTTCACATCCACGCTTAATTCCTAGGACTTCGTATTTACCTGGGCACTTTCACCGGATCGCGCCGGGACGTCGAGCCATTCCTCGCCGCGGATCGCTGCCTCGGCCGCAACAGCGCGCGGGCATCGGTGATGCTGATCACGCGAAGCCGGTCAATTTCAAGATCGCAGCCGTGAGACCTATGACGGCGAAGGCAGCGCCAAATGGGACAAGGAGCGACTTCGCGGTGACACGTGTTTGATCCTCAAACTCTTTCCAAGAAAGCGGTCTTCCGTATCGCAGATCGCTCACTTCCACGCGGAGTTGTTTGACCTCTGCGCGCAGCTGCTCGATCGATGATTTTGTATCGCCTTCTTCGCACCGGGTGTGTGCCGCATCACCGGAGCAGCATGGTGGTGAACTCGTCATCTCGCTCTCCTGTGTTCGATGAAGACATCCTGTGGGTCACCGAGAACAAAGTCCAGAAAGTCCACCATGCACTCATCGACGTCGCCGGAAGACGGGTCGCCAGGACCAAGCCCGACCTCCTACGGCACTAGAAGGCGCCGAAGAGGGGGGTGAGCATCCGATACTTTGCGCGCTCCTGCTCGAGAAGCTTCATGGCCTTGGCGCGAGGCGCGCGCACTCGAGAAGCAGTCCAGTCATTGCTATGCCCGGTCCGGATACCTCGGTCGTTCAAGAGCTTCGCGACCTCTTTATGGGTCAAACTGACCGGATCGGCCTGGTGGCGCAGCACATCAGCGATTTTGTGAATGAGCGTCTCACTCGTGTTCGACCACGTCTTCACCCCGAGCGGCTGCACGCTGTAGATCTCCGGATTCCCGAAGACTGCACCTTCCGCGCGCTTCTTCGCCATCTCCTCCTTTGTGCGCCGGGAGATCTCATTTGCCACATGCTCACTGCGCTTATGACGTGCAGCGCGAGAGGCTGCATCCAGCGAGCTGGCATCCTCGACGCAGACGATCTGTTTCTCATCCGGGAGAACATCGCGAATCTGCTTCTCGAACCCAGCGTGGCGGGTCAAACGGTCCCACCTCCAGACGATTATTTCAGCCTCATCGCACACCGCGTGTTTGAGCGCATTCTGCAGGCCCTGGCGCGCATGGAAGCTTTTCTCCCCGCGACCGGATGCAACGTCCTCGTAGAACTCGAGAAGGACGTAACCAGCCTTCTCGGCGAAGGTCTCGATCGCGATCCGCTGGGCTTCAAGGCTCATGCCGAACTTTCCCTGCCTCTCCGTCGAGACGCGTGCGTAGCCAACCGCCAGCTTCCTGTGTGCCTTTGCGTTGTGCTGCTCGTCCGTCATCGTGCTCATCTGCGTGGTCTTCCTCATCTAGACGTGTGCTCATGTAGCTAGAGAGCATTATAGCAAGCAGAGAGCTGGATTGATGGAGATGCGTGCGATTTCCTATCCGAGCCCCCTTAGGATCCCACATCGCTCCGGAGGTCGTGCGCTTTCCTTAGGGTAGATGGCGTCTGTGTCTCGTTGCTCTTGAGGGGCTGGTCAAGGTGGAGGTGCCGCGATCGCCGTCTACGAAGAGCTGGCCGCGGTTCGCGTCATCCCAGCCCTCCTTTGGACGATCCAGGTCCATCGTCTCCATATGGTCTCCCAAGACATGCGGGACATCCGGTCTTGAGATGGCAGAGTAGCGCATCACACTGGTGCCGCTTCAAGTGCAGCAGCTCGGACGCAGTGCGGCACGATCAACAGGTGCACAGGCGCTCTCTGCGCCGTCCTGAGTGCGTTCCTCATAGTTGTCGCTCGATCAGGCCTACGAGATGTAAGGGGCGCGCCTGGCGCGCTCCTCCGCCAGCCCCTTGTTTTTATGGTTCCGTAGGTCCAGACCCTTACATTCTTCAGCCGAAAACCCGTTTTCGCAGCTACTTTTGTCAGGATAGCGCAAGGTTAGTGTAAGGGTCCGGAGGTGATTTTCGGGTTCGGAGAGGATTCTCGCGCCCGTTTTCGGTCTGCGACCGTGTCCGAGGTAAGGGTTTGTCAGGGTAATGTAAGGGTCGTGCAGGGATCCGGCGAAAACGCCGAGCTTGAGCCAATTCATGCCTATAAGACGCTGTGCATTCGCCAGCCTGAGAGTGCGTCAGGCGCACTACTCGACGACATCAGGAACGGGTCGGTTCACATACGCTAACCTGACCTCTGATCTCTATGCGCGCTTCCAAGCGTTGGTGAGGGACTCTGGAATGGCGGACGAGCGGAAGCTCTCTATGAAGCGAACGAAGACCCGGTTCTACTGCCAAGCCGTTTTCTAGGTCATGGCATTTGGATCCTGACGGCTCAAGCAGTCGGCCAGTGGCGATGGATGTCGTCGATCACGTATGCATGGCGATGCTGCCGATGGCCCTGCAGGTGAGGATGGTCCGGAGGAAGGTCTTCGTGACTGTGTTCAACCTCGCTCGGATCACCGGCAGGCCAGAGGCGTAGCGCAGCTATGATCCCCATGCTGGCCAGTGCCGCCAGAGTGAGTAGCGCCGTGACCGTGCCGAAGGCTGTCATGAGCCAGCCCGAAAGCGGGTATCCGACCAGCCAGCATGCGTGGCTCAGAGCGAACTGGGCGGCGAAGAGGGCCGGACGGTCCTCGGCATGGGCAGAGCGGCGCAGGAGTCGGCCCGAGGGCGTCTGCACGGCGGAGTAGCCCATGCCCACCACGAGCCAGACCAAAAGAAGCAAGGGCCAAGAGAGGCCGACCGTCATGACGACTAGCGCGAGCAGGACAAGCGCGGCCACCATCGCCCAGGCGGCCGTAATCATAACCGGACGATCCGCGACCTTGTCCAGCAGCCGCGGCAAGGCGAGCGCTGACATCATCGAGCCTGCCCCGAAGGCAAAGAGGGTCCAGGCCAATGCGCTCTCGCCCAGCCCGAGTTCCGAGCGCACCAAAACAACGGAGTTGACCAGGACCATCGCCCCGGCGCTGGCTACTGCCAGGTTCAGGCCCATCAGCCCACGCAGGCGCGGGGTCGCGAGGTAGATACGGATGCCGCGCGTGGTGCGGTCGTAGATGCCGCGCGGCTCCGACGCTTTCGGGCTGGGGAGCATCACCGAGACGACCAGCAGCGCCGAGGCGAGAAAGCCGATGGCGGTGCCGACGAACAGCGTTCCCGACGCCATCACCAACAGAAGCAGGGCCGCAAGCGTCGGCGAAATGATGTTCTCGAGATCATAGGCGAGGCGGGACAGCGACAGGGCTCGCGTATAGCGCGCCTCCTCCGGCAGAACGTCGGGAATCGTGGCCTGAAAGGTCGGGGTGAACGCCGCGGAGGCCGATTGCAGCACGAAAATCAGAAGGTAGACCTGCCAGACCTCTGTCACGAAGGGCAGACAGACCGCACAGGCGGCACGGACGAGGTCCAGCATCACCAGCAGGCGCCGCCGGTTGACCCTGTCTGCAAAGGCTCCGGCAATCGGAGCGATGCCGACATAGGCCACCATCTTGATCGTGAAGACGGTGCCCAGCACCATCGCGGCGCCGTCCCCGGCGAAATCGTAGGCCAGCAGGCCGAGCGCGACGGTCGCCAGTCCCGTCCCCAGAAGCGCAACGACCTGCGCCAGGAAGAGATGCCGGTAGGTGCGGTCGCGCAGGATGTCGAACATGGGGTCCTCAGAGGTAGCGAGAGATCGCCTTCAGGTCTTCGCGGTCATGCTCGCCGTCGAGGCAGTGGTCCATGTGGTCATGGATCAGCGCCTGCTTGGCGTTGCGAATGGCGCTTTCGACCGCTTGCAACTGTTGCGCCACGTCGAGGCAGGGGCGCCCCTCCTCGATCATCGCGACGACCGAGCGAAGGTGCCCTTCGGCGCGTTTCAGCCGGGATACGACCTTGGGGTGACTTGCGTGACGATGCGGTTCTGTCATACCCATTGGCTAACCTCCCCCGGGGGATACTGCAAGCGGCATGAGGGGCGACGCATGGCGGCAACACGGACAGCTTGGACAGGGCGCCTGACTGCGCTTCTGTGCGCACTGGCGCTGAGCCTCGCCACTGCCCTGCCCACGCCGCACGTGCCCCGCCTGATGCAGGTTCTGACCGATCATGCCGAGATGGTCGCCGAGCACGGCCACTCGCACGGGTTGGAGGACGACATCGCTTGGGCGCTGCATGGCCATAGCCACGAGAAGATGGATCACGACCATTCCGTGGCCGTGCTGCCCGAGCATCGCTTCGATGTCACGGCGCTGGAAGTCGACGTGCTCTGGCATACGCCCGACGCCGGGTATCAGCCACCGCCGGTCCATCGCCAGTTGCGTCCGCCAAGAGCCTGATCCTGCAGGATCAGAGTTTCAAGGACACAATCGGAGTATCACATGACATCCCGTCTCACGGGCTGGCGCGTCGCGCTGCCCATCGTCCTGCTGGCCCTTGCCACGCAGGCTGCTGCCCACAACGTCACGGAAGGTGACGCGGGCTACATCCAGGAGATCTGGGGGGTGCACCTCATCCCCTTCCTCTATCTTGGCGCCAAGCACATGGTGACCGGCTACGACCACATCCTGTTCCTGCTGGGCGTGGTCTTCTTCCTCTACAAGATGAAGGACGTGGCGATCTACGTCAGCCTCTTCGCCTTCGGTCACTCGTCGACCATGCTGCTCGGCGTCTGGTTCGGCTGGGGCATCAACAGCTACATCGTCGATGCGATCATCGGCCTGTCTGTGGTCTATAAAGCGCTCGACAACCTCGGCGCCTACCAGCGCTGGTTCGGCGTCCAGCCGAACACCAAGATCGCCACGCTGATCTTTGGCTTCTTCCACGGCACGGGTCTCGCAACGAAGATCTTGCAATACGAGATCGCCTCTGACGGGCTCCTGCCCAACCTTCTGGCGTTCAACGTGGGCGTCGAGATCGGCCAGATCCTGGCGCTCGCGGTGATCCTGATCGTCATGGGCTACTGGCGCCGCTCGGAACGCTTCATGACCCAGGCCTACAGCTTCAACGTGGTGATGATGTCCATGGGCTTCATCCTGATGGGCTACCAGATCACCGGCTATTTCGTCGCCTGACCCTCAGACATAGGAGACACGACATGTTCAATTCCAACCGCCCCTCGCTCGAAGAGCTCCCCTCCAGCGCGCAGCTTCTGAAATCCACGGCCATCGCGGCCGCCTCCGCCGTGGCGATCCTCGTGACCGTGGTGCTGCCGGCCGAATACAACATCGACCCGACCGGCGTGGGTGGACTGCTGGGCCTCGCCGAGATGGGCGAGATCAAGCAGCAGCTCGCCGCAGAAGCCGAGGCAGACCGACAGATGGACGCCGGCGTCGAAGAGCAGTCCTCGCTGCTCAACGACATCTTCGGGCTCTTTGTGGGCTCCGCCGCTGCGCAGGAGGCCGCCGCCGAGGAATGGCGCGACGAGATCAGCTTTACGCTCGAGCCCGGCGAACACGCCGAATGGAAGCTCTCGATGACCGAGGGCCAGACGGTGTTCTACCGCATGACCGTGACCGGCGGCCGGGTGAACTTCGACATGCATGGCCATGGTAACGGCGCGAACGCGACCTACGAGAAGGCGCGCGGCTCTACCGGCTCCGAAGGCCCGCTGGTGGCGCAGTTCGACGGCGATCATGGCTGGTTCTGGCGCAATCGCGACAATGCCGATGTGACGGTGACGCTGCAGCTCCGCGGCGATTACCAGGAACTGAAGGACGAGACCTGAGACCGATGCCGGGGCCCAATGCGGGCCCCGGTTTACTTTGAAGGGAATACCCATGCTCAAACAGATCGGCCTGACGCTCGGCCTGACCCTCCTTGTCAGCCAGGCCTCTGCGCACTCCGAGGGCCACGGCACAATCGAGCCCGACGAAGCGCTCATCGCTGCGGTCAACGCCGCCGGCTTCTTCTCGATCCACGAGGTCGAACGCGACTGGAGCCCGCTTTCGCAGAGCTGGGCCGGGCTGCCGAAATCCGCCGCCACGATCCTCGCGGAAGTCGACGGCTACTTTGTGGTCTCGGTCGCGAACGACCAGGAAGAGCGAACGCTCTACGTTCTCGTTGCCGGAGACGGCGGCATCATTGACGCCAACTTCACCGGCACCTTTCCTTATGTCTGGGACCTGCAGAAGGATGGCGTCGTGACAGGCGAGTAGGCTCCACGCTCGCCGTGAAGGCAATGTCGGTCAGCGGTGGCAGGAAAGACCACCCTTGGTCTGACGCCGCGCATGTGCCGGTCGGTTTGGCGCACAGAGGCGCCGCAGGAGCTGCACACGACGCAAAGTGGGTGCGGGGTCACGCCCATCGGCGATGTCGCGCAGGAAGTGCAGCCAGGCGCGCTCGTTCGGGGTCATCTCTTCGTCCTCGTGCATGGTCTTACTTCCCGAACATCGTCCGGAGGGCAGCACGCGATCTTGTCGTGAGCCGGGGGTCAGTGTGGTCAGAAAGCTCGCGGATCGCCTCGACCCAGCCCAGCTCATTTGCACTGACCGGCGTGCCGAGGATCTCGAAGATCGCCTGGGCGGCGGTGTCTCCTTCTGCCTGCTCAAGGGCCAGTCGCATGAGGTAGGCAGGATCGCAGTCCAAGGCCTTCGCCATGGACGGCACGCGGTCGATGGCAAGCTTGCTGGAGCCCTGCTTTATTATTGTCAGCATATTAGGGTTCTGGAAACCCGCCTCGCTCGCGATCTGCTGCTGGGACTTCACGGGCTTGAGCTCAAGCACCCGGCGTTCGACATACTTTGCCAGCCGAGTGTTTTCGTGGGGTCTCTTGGTCATCGTCATTGTCCTCGATGTGACGCAGCATGCGCTGCACATCTTCGTTATAGCGACGGCTCGAGAAGGGCTTTGTGGAGGGAAAGACACTCTTGTCTTTTCGGATCTTGTGGTGATTTTCGTGCCGGAGATGTTGAGGTTTCACCGTGCCGGGCGTGTAGCATCTGTTCTCGCCGCGGCGTCTCGAATCAGCGCACCGCTAAGCGGGCAGGTGGTAGACAGTTCCCTTCGGTTCAATGAACCTGTCGAGCGCGAAGTTCATTGGTTTGTTGGTGCTGAGGCGAAGGAAGACAGCGCTCGCTTGGCTAGAAATCAATGGGTTGGGGCACAACCCCGATTTTCGGGAGGCAGGGGCCGGAGGTTCGAATCCTCTCACTCCGACCAATGAAACAAGGCGCCCCTCGGGGCGCCTTTTTCGTTTGCCCAATAATGTTGTCGCGGACGGTGCGACGGGCTCAGGCGGGCATCACCGTGGCCAGCGCCGCCATCCCCAGCGCGATCCGAGGGGTGGCGGGGCGGTTGTCCGGCCGGGGTGGGCGAGCGCGGTCGGGGGCTGCGGCGAATGGCCCGCGAATCGTCGATGCCTGCGGATGGCGTGCATTGCCTGCTCGGAGCAACCTTGTCCCAGCATGCGGGCGGGGAGGATTTCCCGCCACCGGGGAACATTGTCGCACGAAAAGAACAGATTTACGTATTGTGGTGCGAGCGTGGGAAGGTATCCTCCAAATGCCGCGCCGCTTGCGCCCTGTCCTGCGGAGCGCCGCGCCGCGGGATCTTTGTTCCCGGCGGTCGTCCTCGCAACAGCCGCTTCGCCCTTGCGACAGGCTCGCGTTGCGCCAAGTAAGGGGCAAGTTTCAGCGAAAGGGGACACTCCGCGATGAACACCCGAATTCTTGGCATTGCTGCCACCGCAACCGCCCTCATGACCTCCTCCGCCCTTGCCGCACCGCTTGGCCCGCTGGTCACCGCGCCCGAGCTCGACGCCGCGCTGCAGTCGGATGACGCGCCGCTGGTGCTCGACATCCGCGGCGAGGCCTATGAGGAGGGCCATATCGAGGGCGCCCTTTCGGCCCCGTATGGTCTGTTCCGCGGCCCGGCCGACAATCCCGGTCAGATCGTGCCGGTCGACCAGCTCGAGACCACCTACGAATCGCTGGGCCTCGAACCGGGCGAGCCGGTGGTGATCGTCACCCAGGGCGCCACCGACACCGAATTCGGCGCCGCCGCCCGCGTCTACTGGACCCTGAAGAGCTCGGGCTTCACCGAGCTGTCGATCCTCAATGGTGGCGCGCAGGCCTGGGCCAATGCCGGTCTGCCGGTCTCGACCGAGGCGGTCGATCCGCAGCCGACCGAGCTGTCGATCAGCTGGGACGACACCTGGACCGCCGACACCGAAGAGGTCACCGCCGTGGTCGAGGGCACCGGAGACGCGGTGCTGGTCGATTCGCGCCCCGAGGATTTCTTCCTCGGCAAGAAGGCGCATGGCGCCGCCGAGAAGCCCGGCACGCTGCCGGGCGCGGTCAACTACCCCTACACCCGCTTCTTCCAGTCCGGCGCCACCGCCATCGGCCAGGTGACCGACGCGACCGAGCTGCGTGATGCGCTCGGCCTGAGCGGCGAAGAAGAGGTCGTGTCGTTCTGCAATACCGGCCACTGGGCGGCGACCAACTGGTTCGCGCTGAGCGAGCTGGCGCAGCTCGAGGACGTCAAGCTCTACCCCGGCTCGATGGTGGAATACTCCAAGACCGGCGGTGAGATGGCCAATGCGCCGGGCCTGATCCGCAATCTGCTGAACCAGTTCATGGGCAGCAACGGATGAGCCAGGCGGTAACTCCTGACACCCCGGCGGCCGCCGCCGGGGGATGGTCGAAACGCGCCGGGCTGCTGCTCGGCGCGCTTGTCGTTGTGGCGATGGTCAGCCTCTTCGCCGGGGCGCGCTACGGCATGCTGCTGGCCATCGGGCTCGGCTTCGGCATCGCGCTCGAGGGCATGCGCTTCGGCTTTGCCGGCCCGTGGCGGGCGATGATCCTGCGCCGCGAGCCCTCGGGGGTGATCGCGCAGCTTCTGTCCATCGCGCTGGTCGCGGTGGTGGCGATCCCGCTGCTGGCGAGCCATCCCGGCGAGCTGGTCGGCGCGCAGGCTCCGGTGGGCTTTGCGATGATCGGTGGCGCTTTCGTCTTTGGCGCCTGCATGCAGATCGTGCTGGGCTGCGGCTCGGGCACGCTGGTCAATGCCGGCAGCGGCAACCCGGTGAGCCTCTTGGCGCTGCCGTTCTTCGCGCTGGGCAGCTTTGCCGGGGCGTGGAACCTGATCTGGTGGACCGATCTCGGCGCGCTGCCGATCATCACCTTCGGCGGCACCTCGGGGCTGATCCTCACGCTGGTGCTGATCGCGCTGGCCGTGGGCCTGTTCCTGTGGCGCGCGGCGCCCGGAGCGGTGAAGCTGAGCCGCCGCCACGCCATCGCGGCGCTGGTGCTCGCGGCGCTGGCGATCGGCAATCTCGTGGTCGCGGGCCAGCCCTGGGGCGTGGTCTACGGGCTCGGCCTCTGGGCCGCCAAGGGCTTCTCGGCGCTGGGCGGAAACCTCTCGGCCTCGGCGTTCTGGAGCGCGGCCGGTTCGATGGAGCGGGTGCAGTCGAGTCTGCTGACCGATTATACCTCGCTGACCAATATCGGCATTATCGCCGGCGCCTTCGGCGTGGCGGCCTGGCGGCGCGGCGCGCTGTCGGCGGCGCTGCCGGGCTATCCGGCCCGGGCCTGGGTGGCGACGGTGGTGGCGGGCTTCCTGCTCGGCTACTCGTCGCGGCTGGCCTTCGGCTGCAACGTTGGGGCGTTCTTCTCGGGCATCTCGACCGGCAGCCTGCACGGCTGGGTGTGGTTCGTGGCAGCGTTCTGCGGCGCGTTCTACGGCATCAAGCTGCGGCCGATCCTGGGGCTGGAGGCGCGGACATGACCCGCGCTTTCACCGCGTCCCTGTCGCTGGTGTTCATCGTGGCGCTGGTCGGGTTCGATCTGGCGACCTCGGACTTGAATCCCTACCAGGCACCCGCCGCCTTCGCCCTCGGCTCAGGAGCCGTGGCCTCCGGCGGTTTCTGCGGGGCGTTGCCGAACTGATCTGTGGAGACCGGCGGCCTCGGCGCGCCGGTCTTTTGCCCGCGATGTCCCGGGCGGAGAGCGTGGCGGCCTCGGGTCCGTGTTCCGGGCCTTCACACCTCAGGGTTGACTCGACTCGGGGGATCGATGCTCCTGACTGAAGATTTCAGCAGGATTTTCGATCAATGAACTTCGCACGTCTTGGCTTCGTCGCGGGGCTCGCTGGAGCCCTCCTCCTCCAGCCCGCCATTGCCCAGCAGGGCCGACCGCCGCCCAAGCCCAACGATCCCGATGACTTCGTGCGCTACATCTTCGAGGTGAATGCCTGCGTGCTGACGGAGGCGCAGATCTTCGAGATCTACCAGCAGGCGGGCCATGGCCTTATGGGGGCCAACAACGCGGTGATCGCGGTCTCGAACCGCGAGGATATCGAGGTGCTGAGCCGCGAGCCCTTCACCTATCACTACTACGGCTCGGAGTATTGCAGCTTCTGAGCCGGTCTCAGATCCGGCGCAACGCCGCCAGCGCCACCACCGGGCCGGTCGCGACGCCGCCGGGGGCGTCGCCGGCGGGTTCGTCGGTGATCGCCAGCGTGGCGTTGAGCATCAGCGGGCGAAGGTCCTCCGGGATCGGCATCGCCGCCTGACCTGCCTCCGGCATCACACCGAGCGAGATCGGCGCCGCCTCTCCGGCGATCAGCCAGAGCTCGAAATCACGGCCCTCGGGCGGGGCCTCGCCACCGACCGAGACGCGCATCTCGCCACGGTCTTCGTCGTAGAGCGCCGCCAGCCGCACCGAGCCGTCCTCGGAGACCATGTCGGAAACCCACATCGGCCCCGGCCCGGGCGCAAGCGGCGCACCGAACCACAGCACCGCCGCCAGCATCGCCGTCGAGAGCGCCCCGGCGGCAGCGATCCAACGCCATGGCGACGGGCGCGGGCTCTCCGCAAACAGCCGCCCTTCCAGTCCGCGCCAGAGCGCCGCGGGCGGTGCGACCGGCGCCAGGGCATCGTTGAGAGGATCGAGCCGGGCCTCCCACAGCGCCACCTCGGCGGCAAAGACCGCATCGCGCCCGATCCGTGCCGCCACCGTGTCACGGGTGGCGTGATCCAGCGTGCCGAGCGCGTATTCCCCGGCAAGGGCGATGTCGTCTGTCGAAAGGTCGGTCACGGCGAGAGGCAATTCCGCAGCTGGATCAGGCTGCGGCGCAGCCAGCTTCGCATGGTGTTGAGCGGGACCGAGTAGCGCTCGGAAAGCTCGAGATAACTTTCGCCCTCGACATAGGCAAGCCGCACCGCCTCGGCCCGTTCGGGCATCAGCCCCTCCATGCAGCCCTCGATGCGGCGGCCCTCGGAGCTGGTGATCGCGGTGGCCTCGGGGTCGGGGCCGGGATCGGCGATCTGCTCGGCAGCATCAAGCGTGTAGGAGCCGCTCCGCAGCGCCCGCAGCCGGTCGATGGCGTGGTTGCGCGTCACGGTGTTGAGCCAGGCGGCGGGGCTCGCGAGGTCCGGCGCGAAGCGGTCGGCGCCGTGCCAGATCTTGACGAAGACCTCTTGCAGCGCGTCCTCGGCCTCGCGGCGGTCCTTCAGCAAGCTGAGGCATATGGCGAAAAGCTTGGGCGAGGCGGCCTCGTAAAGCGCCTTGAACGCGCTGCGGTCGCGCAGGGCGACGCGGGCCAGCAGGTCGGCGAGGTCGGCCGCTTGGGTGCTCATGTCGGGCGTCAGGCTCCTTGCGAGGTTTTTTCGCCGGAAGTGAAACTTTTCTCACGCCCGCTCCGTCTCTTACTGCGTGACCATGACAAAGCGAGGCGAGTGTGACAAGCGCAGGCATGAAAACCGCCGTGATCGGCAGCGGCATCTCGGGATTGGCCACCGCGTGGCTGCTGGGGCCGCACCAGGATGTGACCCTTTTCGAGGCTGACGCGCGGCCCGGCGGCCATGCCCGCACGGCCGAGGTTGACGGGGTCTCGGTCGATACCGGCTTCATCGTCTGCAACCGGCGCACCTATCCGCTGTTCATTCCGCTGCTCGAGCATCTGGGCGTCGAGCTCGCGCCAAGCGACATGAGCTTTGCGGCGAGCTTCGGCGGCGGCAAGCTGGAATACGGGACCACCCGCACGCTCGACCTCTTTGCCCAACCGCGCCGGCTGGCCGACCCGTCGCACTGGCGGATGATCCGCGACACCCTGCGCTTCTTCAAGGGCGCGCCCGATCACGTCGAACCCGGCACCAGCATCGGGGAGCTGATCGCCAAGATGGGGCTGGGGGCTGAGTTCCGCGACCGCTTCCTGATGCCGATCTCGGGCGCGATCTGGTCGACCCCGACGCAGGACATGCTCGATTTCCCGGCCGAGAGCTTCGTGCGTTTCTTCGAGAACCACGGCCTGCTGACCGTCAACGACCAGCCGAAATGGCTGACCGTGAAGGGCGGCTGCGCGCGCTATGTCGAGGCGATCCTCAAGGCCACGAAAGCGGATCTGCGGCTCGGCTGCCCGGTCTGGCAGGTGCGTCGCGATGGCGATGGCGTGACCGTGACCAGCGCGCGCGGCGAAGAGCGTTTCGACCGGGTGGTGATGGCGACCCATGCGCCGCAGAGCTTCGAGATGCTCGACCGGCCCGACCCGCAGGAGCGCGCCATCCTGAGCGCCTTCCGCACCGAGCCCAACCGCATGGTGCTGCATTCCGACACCAGGCTGATGCCGCGCACGCGCAAGATCTGGTCGTCGTGGAACTATGTCACCGAGGCCGAGCAGATGCTCACCGACCGCCCGATCAGCCTGTCCTACTGGATGAACCGGCTGCAGCCTCTGGGCACCGACACGCCGCTGATCGTGACGCTCAATCCCGAGATCGAGCCGGTGAACCTGCATGACGAGGCGGTTATGGACCACCCGCAATTCGATGCGGCCACGCTCTCGGCGCAGGCGCGCCTGTCCGAGATTCAGGGCCGGGGCGGGGTCTACTATGCCGGCGCGTGGACGCGCTACGGCTTCCACGAGGACGGCGTGCTCTCGGCGCTGCGGGTGGCGCAGGCGATGGGCATCGACTGGCCGCTCGGCGCCGATCCTTGGGGCGGCAGCGCGGCGGTCGAGACGGATGGAGCGCTGGAGGCGGCGGAATGACCGATCTCTGGCACGGCGCCTTGGTGGATTGCCGGATCTGGCATGCCCGCAAGGGCGATGTCGACCGGCAGTTCCGCTATCGCGCCAGCTACCTGGCGCTGCCGGTCGACGATTTCGAGGACGGTCGGCTGCCGATCCGTCCCGACCGGCGCGGGCTCTGGTCGGTGCGGCCACGCGACTACGGTCACCGCGATGGCGCCTCCATGGTGACGTTCATCCGCGAGCAGCTCGCGCCGGTGGCGCTGGCGCATTGCGAGGTCACGGTGGTCACCATGCCGCGCTCGCCTCTCTACGGCTTCAACCCGGTGAGCTTCTGGCTGGCGCGTGACCACAAGGGCCTGCGCGCGGTGCTGGCTGAGGTGTCCAACACCTTCGGAGAGCGGCATTTCTATCTCTGCCACCACCCCGACAATCGCCCCATCTCGCGCTCGGACCGGATCACCGGGCGGAAGCTCTTCCACGTGTCGCCCTTCCTGCCGCGCGAGGGGCATTACGTCTTCCGCTTCGATCCCGGCCCGGACCGCTTCGGGGCCTGGGTCGACTGGATCGGCGAGGGCGGAGAGGTTAAGCTTCAGACCTCGATGAGCGGCCCGGCGCGGCCGCTGACCCGGCCCGCGCTGACCCGTGCCAAGTGGCGCCATGCCTTTCAGGCGCAGAAGGTGATCGCGCTGATCCATTGGCAGGCGCTGAAGCTTGTTCTCCGGGGCGTCCGCGTTATCTCGAAACCAGAACAGCTCGCGCAGCGAGGTTCGGAAGCGACAGGGGGTGCGGGGCACGATGTTTGAACGCCAGATTGAAAGCAAGCTGCTGAGTTGTCTCGACAAGGTCGAGTATGGCAGCCTCGCTCTGACCACGCCGGACGGCAAGGTTCGGCGCTTCGAGGGGCGCCAGCCGGGGCCGGCGGCGGACCTGACCATCCGCGACTGGCGCACCGTGCCGGCGGCGGCGGCCAAGGGTGATATCGGCCTGACCGAGGCCTATCGCGACGGCTGGTGCGACAGCGACGATCTCGCTGCCTTCCTGGTCTTCGGGCTGAAGAACGAGGAGGCGCTGGAGCCGTTCCTTTACGGCCACGCCTGGCAGTCGCTGCTGATCCGGGCGCTCTACCTCTTCAACCGCAACACCAAGCGCGGCTCGCGGCGCAACATCCAGGCGCATTACGATCTCGGAAACGATTTCTACAAGCTCTGGCTCGACGAGACGATGACCTATTCCTCGGCGATCTTTTCGCCCGAGGATGTCGGGACAGCCGACCCGCTGGTCGCGGGCCAGCACCGCAAGTACGACCGCATCCTCGAGGGGCTGGGCGCGGAATCGGGCCGGGTGCTCGAGATCGGCTGCGGCTGGGGCGGCTTTGCCGAGCGCGCCATGCAGCGCGGCGATTTTGCCCCGAAAGGCCTGACGCTGTCGCATGAGCAGGCCAGCTTCGCCCGAGAGCGTCTGGGGCGCGAGGCCGAGATCGTGCTGCAGGATTACCGCGACGAGTACGGGACCTTCGATCACGTGGTCTCGATCGAGATGTTCGAGGCGGTGGGGGAGCGCTACTGGCCGACCTATTTCGAGAAGGTCGCCCACGTGCTGAGCCAGAAAGGCCGGGCGATGATCCAGACCATCACCGTGGCGGACCGCTATTTCGACCGCTACCGCGCCGGCGGCGACATGATCCGCAGTTTCATCTTTCCCGGCGGCATGCTGCCCTCGCCGCCGGTTTTCGAATCGGTCGCCGGCAAGGCCGGGCTGCGGGTCGAGGACAACCACGCTTTCGGGCTCGACTACGCGCGCACCCTGCGCGACTGGCTCGACCGCTTCGACGCCAAGGTGACCGAGGTGCGCGGCCTCGGTTTCGACGATGGCTTCATCCGGGTCTGGCGCTTCTATCTCGCCGCCTGCATCGCCTCGTTCGAGACTGGCCGCACCAACGTGCATCAATACCGGCTGGCCCATGCCTGATCGCTCGACGTCCCCCCGCATCTGGATCATGGGCGCCTCGGACGGGATCGGCGCCGAACTGGCCCGCGCCTACGCCCGGCGCGGCGCAAAGCTGGTGCTGTCGGCGCGCTCTGAGGAACCTCTGCACAAGCTCGCCGACGAGATCGGCGGCGCCGAGGTGGTGACGGCCGATGTCTCGGACCTCGAAAGCCTGCAGGCGGCGGCAGACAAGATCGCCGAGGGCGGGCTGCTCGACAGTGCGATCACGCTGGCGGCGCTCTACGATCCCGGCAAGGTGATGGAGATCGATCCCGCGTTCGCCGCCAAGATCGTCACCGTGAACCTCACCGGCACCTTTCATTTCGCCCGTGTCGCCGAGCCGCTGCTGCGCGATGGCGGCGATCTGGTGCTGACGGGCTCGGTGGCGGGCTATATCGGCCTGCCGCAGGGCCAGATCTATTCCGCTTCCAAGGCCGGGGTGATCAACCTCGTGGAAAGCCTGCGCGCAGAGCTGGCCCCGAGGGTCAACGTGCGAATGATTTCGCCGGGCTTCGTCGACACCCGGCTGACCAAGAAGAACGACTTCGATATGCCGGCGGTGATCCAGCCCGACGACGCGGCGGGACGCATCGTCAAGGGGCTCGACGGCAAGCGTTTCGAGGTGCATTTTCCGCGCCGCCTGACCCTGTCGCTGAAGCTGATGCAGACGCTGCCCTACGCGCTCTCGATGCGGCTGACCCGCAAGCTGGTGCAATGAGGCGAGCGCTGGCGCCGCTGGTGCTGCTGCTGGCGATCGCCTTTGCCGTGTCGCCTGCCGTCACCGGGGGCTTCCCGGGGCTCTCGCCCACGCAGTTCCCGGTCGTGCAGTCGCGCTGGCCGGTGCAGCCGGTGGGCTGGGCGTTCTCGATCTGGGGCGTGATCTTTCTGCTGCTGATCGGCGGCGCGGCCTACGGTCTCTGGCGGCACCGCCTCGACCCCGCGTGGCAGGCGATGCGCGGGCCCTTGGCGGTGAGCCTCGGGCTCGGCATGTTCTGGGTCGCGGCCTCGAACTGGCAGCCGGTGCTGGCCACGGTTCTGATCATCTTCATGGCCGCAGCCGCCACCGAGGCGCTTCTGCGCGCCCCGCGCGCGTGGGCCGCGCGGCTTCCCGTCGGGCTTTACGCCGGCTGGCTGACGGCCGCCGCCGGCGTTGCGATGGGGGCGAGCCTCAGCGGCTACGGCGTGCTCTCGGCGCAGGCCGCGGCGCTGGTGCTGTTGTCGCTGCTCTTGGTGATCGCGGGCTTTGTGCTGTGGCTGCGCCCCTCGGCCCTGGCCTATGCCTTCGGCGTGGGCTGGGCCTATATGGGGGTGATCGTTGCCAATCTCGAGATCTCCAACACGCCGGTCATCGCGTTGGCGGCGGTGGGCATCGCGCTGGTGGTGGCGGTCCCGCTGCTGCGGCGCACGGGACCGGCCTGATGTTCCGCTCAGCCGTGGATCCAGCGGGTGATCATCAGCCCCGCCCAGGCCGAGCCACCGGTCAGCGCCGCGCCCCAGAGCGAGTCGACGATCACCTGGTTGTAGGTCCAGCCCCTGAGCGTCGCGAGGTTGGTGAACTCGTAGGTGCCGTAGCACATCAGCCCCAGCAGCGCGCCGCCGAGCAGCGCCTGCACCGGGCGACCGGCGCTCAGCGCCGGGGCCGAAACGAAATAGAGCAGGCCGACGATGTAGAAGGCGTAGAACATCGCCGCCGGGCCGAGCCGCAGCGGATCGGCGAGCATGTCGCCCACGTGACGCTCGAAGACAGGTTTGATGATCGTGGTGATGCCGATGATGTCGATCACCAGAAAGATGATCAGGGTCGAGGCGTAGAGGGTGACAAGATGCATGCGCGTTTCTCCTGCGGTTTCCCAAGGAACGAGTCGCAGGCGCGAAAAGTTGCGCGTTCGGTTGAGTGGCGCGGCAGCGCCGGAGGGCACGATGTCGAACGGGAGGATGGCATGGCGAAAGGTCTGATCCGGGGCGTCAGCGGCGGCGCCCGTGGTTCGGTGTCTGCGGAGGGCTGAGAGCATGGCGAAGATGCGCAAGAAGGCCGACCTGCCACAGAAGATCTGCGCCAGGTGCGGGCGCCCCTTCGCGTGGCGACGCAAATGGGCGCGGGACTGGGAGGCGGTGAAATACTGCTCCGACCGCTGCCGCACCGAGGCGAGGGCCGGCGCATGACCGAGACGCTGCGATTCGTGCTGGGCGATCAGCTGACGCGCTCGCTCTCCGCGCTGTCGGGTCTCGATTCCGAGGCCGACGTGGTGCTGATGGTCGAGGTCGGAGACGAGACCAGCTATGTCCGCCATCACCCGCAGAAGATCGCGCTGATCCTCTCGGCCATGCGCCACTTCGCCGAGGAGCTGCGCGAGAAGGGCGTGACCGTCGAGTACGTCAAGCTCGACGACACGGACAACACGCACACCTTCTCCGACGAGCTGGCCCGCGCAGTGAAGCGCCACAAGCCCAAGCGCATCGTCGCGACCGAGCCCGGGGAGTGGCGCGTCTGGGAGATGATGCGCGACTGGGAGAGCGATCTGGATCTGCCGGTGGAGATCCGCGCGGATGACCGGTTCTATTGCTCACGCGACGATTTCGCCAAGCTCGTCGACGACAACAAGACCGGTCGGATGGAGTATTTCTACCGCGAGATGCGCCGCCGGACGGGCCTCTTGATGGAGGAGGGCGAGCCGGCGGGCGGCGCGTGGAACTTCGACGAGGACAACCGCAAGTCACTGCCAAAGGGGCTCGAGACGCCGCATCGGATGCGGTTTCGCCCCGACGCGATCACTGAAGAGGTGCTCGAACTGGTCGCCGCCCGCTTCGACAATCATTTCGGCGATCTCGAAGGGTTCGGCTGGGCCGTCACCCGCGAGGAGGCGCTGCGGGCGCTGCGGCATTTCCTGAAGGAGTGCCTGCCCACCTTCGGCGACTACCAGGATGCCATGAAGACCGGCGAGGACTATCTGTTTCACGGGCTGATCTCGCCCTATCTCAATATCGGCCTGCTGACCGCTCACGAGGTCTGCGAGAAGGCGGCGCAGGCCTATGCCGATGGCGAGGCACCGCTCAACGCGGTCGAGGGCTTCGTGCGGCAGATCCTCGGCTGGCGCGAGTTCGTGCGCGGCATCTACTGGACCGAGATGCCGGACTACGTGGAGAGCAATTTCCTCAACGCCAAGCGCGACCTGCCGGCGATGTACTGGGGCGCCGAGACCGACATGCGCTGCATGTCGGAATGCATCGGCGCCACCCGGCGCAACGCCTATGCGCACCACATCCAGCGGCTGATGGTGACCGGCAACTTCGCCCTTCTGGCCGGTGTCGAGCCGCGCCAGATCGAGCAATGGTATCTCGAGGTCTATGCCGACGCCTTCGAATGGGTCGAGCTGCCCAACGTGCACGGGATGGTGATGCATGCGGATGGCGGGCGGCTGGGCTCGAAGCCCTATGCCGCCTCGGGCAGCTACATCAACCGCATGTCGGACTACTGCAAGAATTGCGAGTACAGCCTCAAGCAGAAGACCGGCAAGGAGGCCTGCCCCTTCAACTATCTCTACTGGAACTTCCTGATCGAGAACGAGGACAAGCTTGGCGACAATCACCGCATGGGGCTGATCTATGGCAGCCTGCGCAAGAAGAGCGAGGCCGAACGCGAGGAGATCACGCGCTCGGCCAAGGCCTTTCTCGATGGCGGCGACTGGCCCTGAGGGCGGCGCCGTTCAGGATCGTCACTCGGCGGCGATGCCGTCGGTGAACTGGAGCCGCGCCAGCCGGGCGTAGAGCCCGTCCTCCGCCACCAGCGCGTCGTGGCTGCCCTGCGCCACCACGCGGCCCTGATCCATGACAATGATGCGGTCGGCCTTCTTCACCGTGGCAAGGCGGTGCGCCACGATGATCGTGGTGCGGCCCTCGGCCAGCCGGTCGACGGCGGCCTGCACCGCACGTTCGCTTTCCGCGTCGAGCGCCGATGTGGCCTCGTCGAGCAGCAGCACCGGCGCGTCGCGCAGGATGGCGCGGGCGATGGCGATACGCTGCTTCTGGCCGCCCGACAGCATCACGCCGCGCTCGCCCAGGTAGGTGTCGTAGCCCTCGGGCAGGCTTGAGACGAAGCCATGCGCCGCGGCAGCCTTGGCGGCCTCCTCGATCTCGGCGTCAGAGGCGTCGGGGCGGCCAAAGCGGATGTTGTCGCGCGCCGAGGCGGCGAAGATCACCGGATCCTGCGGCACCAGCGCGATATGCTTGCGGAAGGCGTCGCGCGACAGGGTGTCGAGCGCCATGCCGTCCAGTGTCACCCGACCGGCATCGGGGTCGTAGAAACGCTGGATCAGCTGCACGATGGTGGTTTTGCCGGCGCCAGAGGGGCCGACCAGCGCCACGGTTTCGCCGGGCTGGATGGTGAGGTCGAGGTCCGCCAGCGCCGAGACGCCGGGCCGAGACGGGTAGGAGAACTGCACATGCTCGAAGCCGATCTCGCCGCGCACCGGGGTCGGCAGGGCGGCGGGCTGGGCCGGATCGGTGATCGCGTCTTCGGTGTGCAGCAGCTCCACGAGGCGCTCGGTGGCGCCGGCGGCGCGCTGCAGCTCGCCGAAGATCTCCGACAGCGCCGCCACGGCGCCGGCCACCATCACCGAGTAGATCACGAACTGCACCAGCGCGCCGGGGCTCATGTTGCCGGCGCGCACGTCCCACGCGCCCATCCAGAGCACGCCGACGATCCCGGTGAAGACGAGGAAGATCACGATGGCGGTCATCAGCGCCCGCACCCAGACCCGGCGACGGGCGGCGTCGAAGCTCTTTTCGGTGACCTCGGCAAAGGCCCCGCGCGAGATCTCTTCGTGCGTGAAGGACTGCACCGTCTGCACCGCCTGCAGCGCCTCGGCGGCGTTGCCCGAGGAGGCGGCGATCCAGTCCTGATTCTCGCGGCTGAGCTTGCGCAGGCGGCGGCCCAGCGTGAGGATCGGCACGATGACGATGGGCACCAGCAGCAGCACCAGCGCTGTGAGCTTGGCCGAGGTCAGCAGCATCAGCGCGAGGCCGCCGACGAAGATCAGCAGGTTGCGCAGCGCGATCGAGACCGAGGAGCCGATCACCGACAGGATCAGCGTGGTGTCGGTGGTGAGCCGGCTCAGCACCTCACCGGTCATGATGCGCTCGTAGAACACCGGCGAGAGGCCGATGACCCGGTCGAACACCGCCTTGCGAATGTCGGCCACCACGCGCTCGCCCAGCCGTGTCACCAGCGCGTAGCGCGCTGCGGTGCCGATGGCGAGCAGCCCGGCAAAGCCGAGCGCCGCGAGGAAGTAGCGATCGAGCAGCGCGCCGTCCTCTGCGTTGAAATTGTCGATCACCCGGCGGACCGCCATCGGCAGGGTCAGCGACACCGTCGCGGTGGCGATGAGAGCCAACGTGGCGGCGACCATCAGCGCCTTGTAGGGCGCCATGTAGGGCCATAGCGCCGCAAGCGATCCGAGCTTGCGGGATTTGTCTCGCTCCTCCGCCACGGCGGATGCGGGGTTTCCGTGAGCCATTGCTCCTCCTGTCCTGCGCCGAGCCGTTTTGCCATGAAAGGCGCAGGATTCAAGCCGCGCGTTGCCGCAGAGGGGGCAGAACCGTGGGATTCCACGGATTCGGAGGGGCTGGCTCAGCCGGAACGGGAAATCTGGGGGAGATCTGGAGCGGGCGACGGGAATCGAACCCGTATCTCTTGCTTGGAAGGCAAGGGTCTTACCATTACACAACGCCCGCTCGGCTGAGTGGCTGGATATTTCATGGGCGCCAGAGCGTCAAGCCGGGTCTCGCGGGCGGTTTCAGAAACCGGCAGCAAGGTCTAGGCTCAGGGCATGGAATTGCTGATCGTCTATCACAGCCGCACCGGCGGCAGCCGCCAGATGGCCGAGGCCGCATTCGAGGCCGCCCGCGAGGAATGCGACGTGCGTCTGCTGCGTGCCGAGGAGGCCGGTCCGGAGGATCTCTTGCGGGCACAGGGCTACCTGTTCTGCGCGCCCGAGAATCTCGCCGCGCTGTCCGGCGCGATGAAGGAGTTCTTCGACCTCTGCTATTACCCGGTGCTCGGGCAGATCGAGGGGCGCCCCTATGCGCAGATGGTCTGCGCCGGGTCGGATGGCGCGAACGCGGCGCGCCAGACCGCGCGCATCGCCACCGGCTGGCGACTGCGCGAGGTGCAGGAGCCGCTGATCGTCTGCACCCATGCGCAGTCGCCCGAAGCGATCCTCGCCGACAAGACCATTCCCGAGGCGGATCTGGAAAGCTGCCGCGAACTGGGCGCGGCGCTCGCGGCAGGGCTTGCCATGGGGGTGTTCTGAGAGGCGCGTTCCGCTCGGGGGAGGGGCCTCACTCCCCGAGCGCGATGCCCTCGCGCCGCGGATCGGCGCCGCCCTGCAAGGTCTCGCCGACGGCGATGGCGTGCAGCCCCGAATTCAGCCCCCGCACATTGACCTCGTAACCCAGTTCGCTCAGCGGAGCCTCGAGCTCGGCGGCGCTCGAGCCTTCCTCGAGATCGTAGGCGCCGAAGCGGTTGACCAGATGCGGCATGGCGACAGCCTGCTGCACGTCCATGCCCCAGTCGAGATGCGCGATGATCGCCTGCGCCACGTAGCCGATGATCCGGCTGCCGCCGGGGCTGCCGATCACCAGCGAGGGGGTGCCGTCGGACATCACGATGGTCGGTGCCATCGACGAGCGCGGGCGCTTGCCGGGTTCGATCCGGTTGGCGATGGGCACGCCGTCGCTGTGGCTGCGGAAGGAGAAGTCGGTCAGCTCGTTGTTGAGCAGGAAGCCCGCCGCCATCAGCCGCGAGCCAAAGCCGTTCTCGATGGTGGTGGTCATCGACAGGGCGTTGCCGTCGGCGTCGACGATGGAGATATGCGAGGTCGAGGGGAACTCGATGCTCTCGTCATCGGCGAGGCGCATGGCGTGGTCCCATTCGGGCGCACCGGGCGCGACCTCGGGCAGGGCATCGTCGCCCGCGAGCAGCTCGGCGCGGGAGGCAAGGTAGTCCGGCGCCACCAGCCCCGCGACCGGGACCGGCACGAAATCGGTGTCGGCCATGTAGCGGCCCCGGTCGGCAAAGGCGAGCCGCGAGGCATCGCCGATCAGCCGCCATGCCTCGGCGCTGTCGGGGCCGAGCGTGGCAAGGTCGTAGCTGTCGAGCATCCCGAGGATCTGCCCCACGGTGAGCGCACCCGAGGAGGGCGGGCCCATGCCGCAGACCTCATGCGCGCGGTAGGCGGCGCAGACGGCGGGGCGCTCCTTCACCCGGTAAAGCGCCAGATCGGCGGTCGAAAGCCGGCCCGGGTTGCCCTCCGCACCCCGCACGGTGGCAACGATCTCCTCGGCGATGACGCCTGTGTAGAAGGCCCGCGAGCCGCCCTCGGCGATCAGGCGAAGGGTTTCGGCGTAGTCGATGTTGGTGAGCGTGTCGCCTGCGGCGATGGCCGTGCCCTCGGGGAAGAAATAGCCGGCGGTGTCGGGGAAGCGTTGCAGCCGCTCGGAATCGCCCGCCACCAGCTCGGCGAGCCGGGGCGAGACGGTGAACCCGTCCTCGGCCAGCTTGATGGCCTCTTCAAAGAGACCCGGCCAATTGGCGCGGCCCCAGCGGCGATGCGCCTCCTCCATCAGTTTCGGGGTGCCCGGGGTGCCCACCGAGAGCCCGCCAACCACCGCGTCGAAGAAGCCCAGAGGCTCCCCGGCGTCGTCCTGAAACTGGCGCGGGTCGGCGGCGAGCGGCGCGGTCTCGCGCCCGTCGAGCGTGGTCAGTTCGCCGCTTTCGGCATCGTACCAGACGAGGAAGGCACCACCGCCGAGGCCAGAGGATTGCGGTTCGACCAGCCCCAGCACCGCCTGCACCGCGACCATGGCATCGGCGGCGCTGCCGCCCTCGCGCAGAACCCGCGCGCCGGCCTCGACCGCCAGCGGGTTGGCCGCGGCGATCATCCAGTCCCCGGCCTCGGTGGGCGTGCCTGCCCCCTTGGCCTCGAGCGCCGCGCGGGCGGCCTCGGAGACCCCGGCAAAGGCGTCGACGCTCTCGGTGGCGGCTTCGGGGGCGACCGCATCCGCCGCCTCCTGCGCGAGGGCCTCCTGTACCACGAGCAGCGTGGCGCTCAGGGCGGCGGCCAGAAACAGGCTGTATCGCAACATGGTTGGTCTCCCTCGGCATGGCGGTGTTCGGAGGAAGCCTAGCAGCGGCTGCGGTGGCGGTCACCCGTTGTGGTTGCGAGGAGCCTCAAGCGATGGGTGTCGGGCGGAATTATTGAAGTTCCCTTTATGTTCCTGCCGCGGTATGCTCGATCAAACAGTGAACGCCCCGGGACTCAACAAGGGGAGAGGCGCATGGCAGAGGCAGGATATCTCGACAAACTGAACGACAACCAGCGCGCCGCGGTCGAGTTCGGCGTCGCCCGCGATGCCGTTGCGCCGCCGCTTCTGGTGATCGCCGGGGCGGGCTCGGGCAAGACCAACACGCTGGCACACCGGGTGGCGCATCTGCTGGTCAACGGGGCCGATCCGCAGCGCATCCTGCTGATGACCTTCTCGCGCCGCGCCGCCACCGAGCTCACCCGCCGGGTGGCGCGGATCACCGAACAGGCGATGGGCAGCGGCGTGGCCGCCGAGGCGCTGACATGGGCCGGCACCTTCCACGGCATCGGCGCCCGCATCCTGCGCGAGCACGCGCTGGCCATCGGCCTGCATCCCGAGTTCTCGATTCACGACCGCGAGGACAGCGCCGACCTGATGAACCTCTGCCGCAACGCGCTGGGCTTCTCGCAGGCCAAGGCGCGGTTTCCGGCCAAGGGCACCTGCCTCGCGATCTATTCCCGCGCGGTGAATTCCGGCGATCCGCTCGACGAGGTGCTGCGCGATCATTTCCCGTGGTGCAGCCCGTGGCAGGCCGAGCTCAAGCAGCTCTTCGGCGCCTATGTCAGCGCCAAGCAGGAGCAGAATGTGCTGGACTATGACGACCTGCTGCTGGCCTGGGCGCAGGTGATGTCGGACGAGGGCTTTGCCGCCCATATCGGCGGCGCGTGGGATCACGTGCTGATCGACGAGTACCAGGACACCAACCGACTTCAGGCGCGCATCCTCATGGCGCTGAAGCCCGACGGGCGCGGGCTCACGGTGGTCGGCGACGACGCGCAGTCGATCTATGCCTTCCGCGCCGCCACGGTGCGCAACATCCTCGACTTTCCGACCGGCTTCCAGCCGCACGCGGATGTCATCACGCTGGACCGCAACTACCGCTCCACCCAGCCGATTCTCGAGGCCGCAAACGCGGTGATCGGGCAGGCTAGGGAGCGCTATACCAAGGATCTGTGGACCGAGCGCGCCTCGGCCGAGAAGCCGCGCCTCGTGACGGTGGCGACCGAGGGCGATCAGGCGCGCTATTTCGTCGACCGCATCCTCGAGGACCGCGAGACCGGGACCAGGCTCAAGGAGCAGGCGGTGCTGTTCCGCACCTCCTCCCACTCGGTGCAGCTCGAGGCCGAGCTGACCCGGCGCAACGTGCCTTACGTCAAGTTCGGCGGGCTCAAGTTCCTCGATAGCGCGCATGTGAAGGACTTGCTGGCCTTCTTGCGGCTGGTGCGCAACCCGCGCGACCGGGTGGCGGGATTCCGGGTGCTGCAGCTCATTCCCGGCATCGGGCCGAAGGCGGCGGGGCAGGTGCTCGACGCGCTCGACCTCGCCCCCGATCCGCTGGCCGCGCTCGAGGATGTGGCCGCGCCGCCGCGCGCCGGGGCCGACTGGCCGGGTTTTGTCGAGGCGATGCGCAGCAAGGCGGACTGGCCGGCGGCGCTGGGCCATGCGCGGGCGTGGTACGAGCCGCATCTCGAGCGGATGCACGAGGATGCCGAGGCGCGCCGCGCCGATCTCATGCAGCTCGAGCAGATCGCCACCGGCTACCCCAATGCCGAGGCCTTCCTGACCGAGCTGACCCTCGATCCGCCCGATGCCACCAGCGACAAGTCGGGCGTGCCGCTGAAGGACGAGGATTACCTGATCCTGTCGACCATCCATTCGGCCAAGGGGCAGGAATGGAAATCGGTCTACCTGCTCAACGCGGTGGATGGCTGCATCCCTTCGGATCTCGGCACCGGCTCGGCCCACGAGCTCGAAGAGGAGCGGCGGCTGCTCTACGTCGCCATGACGCGGGCCAAGGATCACCTCACGCTTGGCGTGCCGCTGCGCTTCTACGTCACCAGCCAGACCCGCAACGGCGACCGGCATGTCTACGCCATGCGCACCCGCTTCATCGAGAAGGCGATGCTCGACCGCTTCGAGACCCTGCACTGGGCGCCGCCGGTGGGGCAGGGCGCGCCGCGTCCGGCGCCGGGCCAGATCGACGTGGCGGCGAAGATGCGCCAGATGTGGGGCTAGCCCGCCGCTTTCGCTTTAGGTCGGCGTGAACCGGTGTAGGCTGCGGGGCAACGCCCGTTTTTCACGCCCCTGACCGGAGTATCGCCACAGTGTTCCACTGCCTTCGCCTGCTTGCCCTGACCCTGATGCTTGCTCTTGGCACGCCCGCCGTGGCGCAGGACCGCGCTGCGGTCGAG
The DNA here is from genome assembly GCF_017309175.1 of Salipiger bermudensis. Taxonomy (NCBI): domain Bacteria; kingdom Pseudomonadati; phylum Pseudomonadota; class Alphaproteobacteria; order Rhodobacterales; family Roseobacteraceae; genus Salipiger; species Salipiger bermudensis. Next base: position 133,481 of record NZ_JAEKJV010000007.1, read on the forward strand.
CGCCAGTTCCGCGACTGGCTCGAGCAGACGGTCTGGCCGCGCGCCCGCTCGGAGGGCGTTTCACGTGGCACGTTCGAGGCGGCGTTCTCGGGCGTGGCACTGGACTGGGATCTGCCGGACCTTGTGCCGCCGGGGAGTGCGGCGCAGACACCCAAGCAGCAGCGGCAGGCCGAGTTCGGCGCGCCGGCCAAGTATTTCTCGCGCGGCTCGCTCGATGGCGCCACCTCGGTGGGGCGGCGCATGGCGCGGCGGCACGCGCAGTCCTTGGCGGCGGTGGAGCGGGCGACCGGCGTGCCGGGGCGCATCGTCCTTGGCGTCTGGGGGCGCGAGAGCGGTTACGGGCAGGTGGCGATCCGCCACAATGCCTTCCGGGTGCTCGGCACCAAGGGCTTCATGAGCACGCGCGCCGACTACTTCACCGACGAGCTGGTGGCGGCGCTGCGCATCGCCGAGGCAGGTCATGTCGACCCGCGCAGCATGAAGAGCAGCTGGGCCGGGGCGTTGGGCCAGCCGCAATTCATGCCGTCGAACTTCCTGCGCTACGCCGCCGACGGCAATGGCGACGGGCAGGCCGATATCTGGACCTCCGAGGCCGACACCATCGCCTCGATCGGCACCTACCTTGCCCGCCACGGCTGGCAGGCGGGGCGCGACTGGGGCTTCGAGGTGCGGGTGCCGGCCTCGGTCTCCTGCACGCTGGAAGGGCCCGATCAGGGCCGGCGCATCGCGGACTGGGCGGCGATGGGCATCACACGGGTCTCGGGCAAGGCCTTCCCCGAGCATGAGGCCCGCGGCGAGGGCTTTCTGCTGATGCCAGCGGGCCGGCACGGGCCGGCCTTCATCGTGACGCCGAATTTCTACGTGCTGAAAGATTACAACATGAGCGATCTCTACGCGCTCTTTGTCGGCCATGTGGGCGACCGCATCCAGTATGGCATGGGCGATTTCGACGCCCGGTGGGGCGATGTCGGGCGGCTTTACCGCTCGGATATCGCGGTGATGCAGCGGGCACTCGAGGCGCGGGGCCATGACGTGGGCGGCGCGGACGGGTTGCCGGGCTTCAAGACACGGCGCTCCATCGGGCGGTGGCAGGAGGCCAATGGCCGCCCCGCCACCTGTTTCCCGGAGCTTGCGATGAAATCGGCGCTGGGCGGCTGACCCGCCCCTGCGCCACGGCAGTCAGAGCCGCTCGATGGCCAGCGCGATGCCCTGACCGCCGCCGATGCACATGGTGACGAGGGCACGCTTGCCGCCGATGCGCTCGAGCTCGTAGAGCGCCTTGACGGTGATGATCGCGCCGGTGGCCCCGACCGGGTGGCCAAGCGCGATGGCGCCGCCATTGGGGTTCACCTTGGCCGGGTCGAGGCCAAGCTCGTTGTTCACCGCCAGCGCCTGCGCCGCAAACGCCTCGTTCGATTCGATCACGTCGAAATCCCCGGCGCCGAGCCCGGTGCGCTCGAACAGGGCGCGCACGGCGGGGATCGGGCCGACGCCCATCACCTCGGGGCGCACGCCGGAATGCGCGTAGCCGAGGATGCGGGCGCGGGGTTTGAGCCCGGCCGCTTGGGCGGCGGAGGCGCGGGCCAGCACCAGCGCCGCGGCGCCGTCATTGATTCCGCTGGCATTGCCGGCGGTCACGGTGCCGTCCTTCTCGAAGGCGGGGCGGAGGCCGGCGAGGGTCTCGGCGGTGGTCTCCTTCGGGTGCTCGTCGGTGTCGAACACCACGGTGCCCCTGCGCGAGGCGATCTCCACCGGGACGATCTGCTCCTTGAAGCGCCCCTCCGAGATCGCGCGGGCGGTGCGCGACTGGCTCTCGGCGGCGAAGGCGTCCTGCGCCTCGCGGCTGATGCCGTGCTCGCGCGCGATGTTCTCGGCGGTGACGCCCATGTGGCCGGTGCCGAACGGGCAGTTCAGCGCGCCGATCATCATGTCGACGGTGCGGATGTCGCCCATCTTCTTGCCCCAGCGCTGGTCGGGGTTGATGAAGGGCGCGCGCGACATGCACTCGGCCCCGCCCGCGAGCGCGAAATCGGCATCGCCCAGCATCAGCGACTGGGTGGCCGAGATGATCGCCTGCACGCCGGAGCCGCAGAGCCGGTTGACGTTCATCGCCGGCACCGTCTCGGGGGTGCCCGCCTGCATCGCGGCGACGCGGCTGAGATACATGTCGCGCGGCTCGGTGTTGATGATGTGGCCGAACACCACATGACCGATCTGGCCGCCCTCGACGCCGGCGCGCTCCAGCGCCGCCTTCGCCGCCGTGGTGCCAAGCTCGATCGGCGGCACCGCCGCGAGGGCACCGCCGAAGGTGCCGATTGCGGTGCGCGCGCCGCTCAGGATGACGATATCGTCTGACATGGGGACCTCCTCAGATCTCGGGTTGCGCGGAAGATGACGCGACGGGCGGCGCTTGTCAGCCGCTACGTCCCGTCACCGGGCGGCGACGGGCGGTCCGCCATCGGCGGCAGGGTCTCGTTGACCACGCGCACCTCACGCTGCGGGAACGGGATCGAGATGCCGTTTTCCTTGAACGCGTCCCAGAGCGCCAGGTAGACGTTGCCGCGGATATTGGTGAGGCCGCCTGTCGGGTCGGAAATCCAGAACCGCAGGATGTAATCGACCGAGCTGTCTCCGAAGCCGACGATGTGGCACACCGGCGGGCGATCGCTCAGCACCCGGGTGACCGAGAGCGCCGCCTCGACGGCAATGCGGCGCACGAGGTGGGGATCGTCGCCGTAGGAGGTGCCGAAGAAGATGTCGAGCCGGACGAACTCGTTGGAATGTGACCAGTTCACCACTTGCCCGGTGATCAGGTCCTCGTTGGGGATCAGGTATTCCTTGCCGTCCCGCGTGGTGATCGAGACGTAGCGCGCGCCAAGCGCGTTGATCCAGCCGAAAGTGTCGTTCAGCGAGATTACGTCGCCGGGCTTTACCGACTTGTCGAGCAGGATGATGATGCCGCTGACAAGGTTCGAGACCACCTTCTGCAGGCCGAAGCCGAGGCCCACGCCGATGGCCCCCGACAGGAACGCAAGGCCGGTGAAATCCACGCCCACCAGCTTCAGCGCGACGAAGAAGGCCGCACCGTAAAGCGAGACCTGCAGGAACTTGACCGCGAGCACCTGCATCGAGGGGCTGAGATTGCCGTTGCGCCGGATGCTGGCGGCGCTGGTGCCCGAAACGAAGCGCGCCAGGGCAACCAGCACCGCAAGCACCAGCAGCCCCTGCAGGATGAGCCAGACCGAAAGCCGGCTCTCCCCGAGTTCGATGGCGACGTTGTCGAGCACCGCCACGGTTTCCTCGCTTAGGCCGAGGATCCAGATCGTCACCCAGATCCACGCGCCATAGCGCAAGAGGCTGCGCAGCGCCGGGTTGCGGATCAGCCGCGTTCCCAGTGCAATGCCGAGCCATGCGCTGGCGAGTTTCGCTATGACGATCAGGAGGTAAGAGCGCGACGGCCAGGTGACCTGTTGCATGATGCCGATCACGTGCCAGATCAGGATCACGAAGAAGATCATCCGCAATCGGCGTTGCAGCACCAGCAATATCCGCAGCCGCCACGTCGGCCAGCCCTCGCGCGAGCGCATCCATTCGCGCATCCTCGGGCTCACGACCTGCGCGATGAGGTGGGCGATGAGGAACAGCGTCAGCGCAATGCCGATCTGGTAGAAGTTCCACGGCCGCACGAACGTGGTGAAAAAGCTCTCGGCCTGCGCCAGCGCCTCGAGCGCGGTGCTCTGCAGGGTATCGAGCGGGGCCTGCCCGACCTGCGCCGGGATCATCTGTGCAACCTCGTCATCACGGGTGACAGAGTTGCACCGGCAGAGCGGCGGGGCAAGCGTCTCGCGGTCACCGCTGGGCGAGAAGCGTCAGGGCGGTGGTCGAATCGCCATGCGGCACAGCCATCAGCGCAAGGATGCCGAGCGCCGCGATCAGCGTCAGGGTGAGGGCGTTGAGAGGATCCTTCATGGCGTGTCTCCGTGGCTGCGCAGACATACGCGCAAGCCGCTGTCGGGGTTCCATGCGCCGGAGCGGCGTCACTCTGTCGGGAGAGCATCCGACATCGCGAGCGCACGCCCCCGAAGGGAACGATCAGTCTCACGATGTTGGTGCAGTGGTGAGCCGTGCAGGATTCGAACCTGCGACCCACTGATTAAAAGTCAGTTGCTCTACCAACTGAGCTAACGGCCCACTGTGGGGCGGCTTCTAGAAATTACCGGGGGTGGGGTCAAGCACATTTTTACAGTTTTCTGACAGGAAATTTTCGCGGCTCTGGAAAGGGTCCTGCAACGCGCGTATATGCGCGCCATGGAACACACGCGCGAACCCCTGTCCTTCATGAAGATGCACGGCCTCGGCAACGATTTTGTCGTGCTCGACGGGCGTGCGCGCCGCATCACCGTGACCCCTGGTCTGGCCCGCGCCATCGCCGACCGCCATCGCGGCGTGGGCTTCGACCAGCTGGCGCTGATCGAGACGGGCGAGGGGGATGCGCGGCTGACCTTCTACAACGCCGACGGCTCGACCGCCGGCGCCTGCGGCAACGCCACCCGCTGCATCGCGCGGTTCCTCATGGACGAGAGCGGCAAGGACCGGCTCACCCTCGTGACCGAGCGCGGCAAGCTTTTTGCGCAGGATGCGGGTGACGGGCTGACCTCGGTCAACATGGGCCACCCGCAGCTTGACTGGCAGGACATCCCGCTGGCCTCCGAGATGGACACGCTTGCGCTGCCGATCGAGGGCAAGCCGGTGGCCACAGGCATGGGCAACCCGCACTGCACCTTCTTTGTCGAGAATGCCGAGGCCATCGATCTCGAGGCCTTCGGGCCGCGATTCGAGCATCACCCGCTCTATCCGCAGCGCACCAATGTGCAGGTGGCGAGCCTGATCGGCCCCGATCACCTGCGCATGCGGGTCTGGGAGCGCGGCGTCGGCGTGACGCTGTCCTCGGGCTCGTCCTCCTGCGCCACCGCGGTGGCGGCGGCGCGGCGCGGTCTCACGGGCCGCAAGGTGACGCTCGAGCTCGATGGCGGCACGCTGCAGATCGACTGGCGCGACGATGGCGTCTGGATGACCGGCGCCACGGCGCATGTGTTCGACGGCAGCTTCGGCCCTGCCTGGCTGGAGGCGGCCCGATGAGCGCACCAAAGTTCACCACGCTGGGCTGCCGGCTCAATGCCTACGAGACCGAGGCGATGAAGGCGCTGGCCGAAGAGGCCGGCGTCGGCGACGCGGTGGTGGTCAACACCTGCGCCGTCACCGCCGAGGCGGTGCGCAAGGCGCGGCAGGAGATTCGCCGCCTGCGCCGCGAGAATCCCGAGGCCCGCGTCATCGTCACCGGCTGTGCCGCGCAGATCGACCCGGACAGTTTCGCCGCGATGGACGAGGTCGACGCGGTGATCGGCAATTCCGAGAAGATGTCGCCCGACACCTGGGCGGGGCTGTCCAATGGCTTCATCGGCGAGACCGAGAAGGTGCAGGTCAACGACATCATGTCGGTGACCGAGACCGCCGGCCACCTGATCGACGGCTTCGGCACCCGCTCGCGCGCCTATGTGCAGGTGCAGAACGGCTGCGACCACCGCTGCACCTTCTGCATCATTCCCTATGGTCGGGGCAATTCGCGCTCTGTCCCTGCCGGCGTCGTGGTCGACCAGATCAAGCGTCTGGTGCAGAAGGGCTTCAACGAGGTGGTTCTGACCGGAGTCGACCTGACCTCCTGGGGCGCCGACCTGCCGGGTACGCCGCGCTTGGGCGATCTGGTGATGCGCATCCTGCGGCTGACCGATGTGCCGCGCCTGCGCATCAGCTCGATCGACAGCATCGAGGCGGACGACAACCTGATGCTCGCCATCGCCTCCGAGCCGCGCCTCATGCCGCATCTGCATCTCAGCCTGCAGCACGGCGACGACCTGATTCTCAAGCGCATGAAGCGCCGGCACCTGCGCGACGATGCCATCCGCTTCACCGAAGAGGCGCGTCGCCTGCGGCCTGACATCACCTTCGGCGCCGACATCATCGCCGGTTTCCCGACCGAGACCGAGGCGCATTTCGAGAACTCGCTGAAGCTGGTCGAGGAGTGCAGCCTGACCTGGCTGCACGTCTTCCCATATTCCTCGCGTCCGGGCACGCCCGCGGCGAAGATTCCCAGCAAGGTCGACGGCAATACCATCAAGGCCCGCGCCGCCCGCCTGCGTGCCGCGGGCGAGGCCGCCGTGTCGCGTCATCTCGCGGCGCAGCAGGGCGTGACCCATCGCATCCTGATGGAAAATCCGACAATGGGGCGCACCGAGCAGTTCACGGAAGTGGACCTCTCGACCCCACAGGCCGAGGGCGCCATCGTCACCGCGACGATCACCGGCCAGCATGGCCAGCGGCTCGTGGCCTGAGATGCACCCGAATCCGACCTTTCGCGGCACGACCCGCGACGAGAGCCTTGCCTTCGCGCGCCAGCGCGGCTTCGGCACGCTGGCGGTCTCGAGCGAGGGCGCGCCGCTGCTGTCGCACGTGCCCTTCCTGCTCTCCGAGGATGGCGGATACGCGGACTTGCACCTCGTGCGCTCGAACCCGATCTCGCGAGCGGCCAGGGGTGGCCTGCCGGCCCGGATCGCGGTGAGCGGCGCGGATGGCTATGTGTCGCCCGACTGGTACGGTCTCGGCCCCGACCAGGTGCCGACCTGGAACTACGTGGCGGTGCACCTGACGGGCCGGCTCCTGCCGCTGCCTCAGGACGCGCTTGAGCCACTGCTGGAGGCGCAGTCGGCCTTCTTCGAGGCGCGGTTGCCCAAGGTGCCGTGGACGATGGACAAGATGACCGAGGAGACGCGGGCCAAGCTCCTGCGTATGATCCTGCCCTTCCGGTTTGAGGTCGAGCGCGTCGACAGCACCTGGAAGCTCGGCCAGAACAAGCCCGAGACCGCGCGGCGCGCCGCGGCCGAGGCGGTGGGCGGTGGCATCGGCCAAGAGCTCGATGCGCTGGCGCAGCTGATGCGTGTGCCGCCCGCAAGCGACTGAGCGTTTGCGATTGCCGGTCACATGCGGCATGACAGGCGCATGAAAATCGCCTCCAAAGCCCTGCTCACCCATATGCTCACCGCGACCGGGGCCGTCTTTGCCATGCTGGCCTTGCTGGCCGCGGCGCAGGAGGACTGGTCGGTCATGTTCCTGTGGCTGGTGGTGGCGTTCTTCGTCGACGGCATCGACGGCCCGCTGGCACGCAAATACGACGTCAAGACAAACGCGCCGCGCTTCGACGGCGTGCTGCTCGACCTGATCATCGACTACCTGACCTATGTCTTCATCCCGGCCTTCGCACTGTTCCAGTCCGGGCTGATGCCGGGCTGGACCGGCTGGTTCGCGATCATCATGATCACCTATTCCAGCGCGCTCTACTTCGCCGACAGCCGCATGAAGACCGGGGACAACTCGTTCCACGGCTTCCCGGGCTGCTGGAACATGCTGGTGCTGGTGCTTTTCGCGATCGAGCCGGCGCTCTGGGTGATGCTGGTGCTCGTGGTGCTGCTGGCGGTGGCCATGTTCCTGCCGCTGAAATTCATCCACCCGGTGCGCACCAAGCGCTGGCGCAGCGTCTCCCTGCCGATTGCACTGGCCTGGACCGGCTTTGCCGGCTGGGCCGCCTGGGTCGATTTCCACCCCGAGAGCTGGGCCCACTGGGGCCTTGTCGCCACCTCGATCTACCTGATCTTCGTGGGCATCGTTCAGCAGGTGATCCCGCAGCGCGGCAGCTGACGCGGACCGGGCCGCTGCGCCCATGCCCGTCCGAGGTCCCGGCCGCGATGGCCGGCCTGCCTCCGGCGGGAGTATTTTTGACGAAGAGAAGCCAAGGGCGCGGCGCTTCTGTCTTCTGTGGTTCAAAAATACCTCGAGGGTGAATTGGCGCACAGCGCCAAGAGGGGGCAGCGCCCCCGCCCAGCGGTCTCAGGCCGTGCCGGTGTCGGTGATGCCCGCGTCACGATCCCCAACCGCCTCGCGCCAGTGCTTGCGGCACAGCGAGATATAGGTCTCGTTGCCGCCGATCTGCACCTGATCGCCGGCTGTGACCACCCGACCGTCACCATCCTGCCGGATCACCATGGTCGCCTTGCGGCCGCAATGGCAGATCGTGCGCACCTCGCGCATGGTGTCGGCCAGTGCCAGAAGCACCGCCGATCCCGGGAACAGCTGGCCGCGGAAATCGACGCGCAGGCCGTAGGCCATCACCGGGATCTTGAGATCGTCCGCCACGCGGGCGAGTTGCCAGACCTGCGCCTCGGTGAGGAACTGCGCCTCGTCGACGAAGATGCAGGCGAGGTCGCGCGCTTCGTGCTGGGCGGCGATGCGGGCGAAGAGATCGTCCTCGGGGGTGAAGGTGTCCGCCTCGCGCCCGAGCCCGATGCGCGAGCCGATGCGGCCCGCGCCGGCGCGGGTGTCGAGCCGCGCGGTCAGCAGGTAGACCTCCATGCCGCGCTCGCCGTAGTTATGCGCGGCCTGCAGCAGCAGCGTCGATTTGCCGGCATTCATGGTGGAATAGTTGAAATAGAGTTTCGCCATGGCGCAGAGCCATGCCGCAGCGGCGCGGGCGGCGCAAGCGGGCAGGGCGCGGAAAGCGCCACGGTCCGCGCGCAAAAGAATGCCCCCGCGGGGCGAGGGCATTCTCTGGACTGAAATGTCTCAGTGAAAACAAAATCTTCGATGCCCGTCAGTCGGGTTGCTCATGGATCGGACGGGTCCGGATCCTGATCATCCCGGGGCAGCTTACGGACGATCGATCTACTGCTTTAACGATGGTGTAATCTTAACACCAAGGTCGGGTTTGACCTAGCGAAAACCCGCTTTCTCTTGTCAGGTGCATTGACAGCCGCGAAAACTCTGAAGAGTCCACACATTACCGTGATCTCCGATGCAGCGGGTAGCGCTAAAATTCCCGTTATACGTGTGTCTTCACGTGCGAATCACAAGTGACACTGCCGTCAGGCGAGGCGACCCCAGAGGTCGTACTCGCCCGCCTCATCGACCTCGACCGTCACGATGTCACCAGGGGACAGCGCCTCGTGGCCCTCGTCGATGAACAGGTTGCCATCGATCTCGGGGGCGTCGGCCTTGGTGCGGCAGGTGGCGGCGTCATCCTCGACGAGATCGACGATCACCTCCGTACGGGTGCCGACCTTGGCCGCAAGCTTCGCCTCGGAGATCGCCTGGGCCTTCTCCATGAAGCGGTCCCAGCGCTCCTGCTTGACCTCGGCGGGCACGTGGTCGGGCAGCGCGTTCGAGCGTGCCCCGGCGACGTTCTCGTACTGGAAGCAGCCGACCCGGTCGAGCTGTGCCTCGTCCATCCAGTCGAGCAGGGTCTGGAACTCGGCCTCAGTCTCGCCGGGGTAACCGACGATGAAGGTCGAGCGCAGCACGATTTCGGGACAGGCGGCGCGCCATGCGGCAATCTCGTCGAGCGTACGGGCCGCAGCGGCGGGCCGCGCCATGCGCTTCAGCGTGTCGGGGTGGGCGTGTTGGAAGGGGATGTCGAGATAGGGCAGGATGCCGCCCTCGGCCATCAGCGGGATCATCTCACGCACGTGGGGGTAGGGGTAGACATAGTGCATCCGAACCCACGCCCCGAGCGATCCCAGGTCGCGCGCGAGGCTCTGGATCGGCGCCTTCTCGGGGCGGTCCTTCCAGTCGGTGCCGTAGGCCGAGGTGTCCTGGCTGATCACCAGCAGCTCCCTGACGCCGGCCTCGACCAGCTTTTCGGCCTCGCGCATCACCGCGCGGTGCGGGCGCGAGGCGAGCTTGCCGCGCATGTCGGGGATGATGCAGAACTTGCAGGCGTGATTGCAGCCCTCGGAGATCTTCAGGTAGCTGTAATGCCGCGGCGTGAGCTTGACCCCCGATGACGGCAGCAGGTCGACGAAGGGATCGGGCGCCGGCGGCACCGCGCCATGCACCGCGTCGAGCACCTGCTCGTACTGGTGCGGGCCGGTGACGGCCAGCACCTTGGGGTGGGCGCCGGTGATGTAGTCGGGCTCGGCGCCGAGACAGCCGGTGACGATGACCTTGCCGTTCTCGTTCAGCGCCTCGCCGATGGCCTCGAGGCTCTCGGCCTTGGCGCTGTCGAGGAAGCCGCAGGTGTTGACGATGACCGCGTCGGCACCGGCATAGTCGGGCGAGATGCCGTAGCCCTCGGCGCGCAGCCGGGTGAGGATGCGTTCGCTGTCGACCAGTGCTTTCGGGCAGCCCAAAGAGACCATGCCGATGGTCGGTTGGCCGTCGCGTTTGGTCTCGGAGATGCGGGCGCGCGCCAGATCGGGGCGCAGGTCGGGAGGATTCTGCATGGCGCGCATATAAGCGAGGGATCGCTTCGTGGGAAGCCTGTTGCGGTGTTTGCTTGACCTCACCGGCAGACGGACGAGGTTAGAGGGATAAAACAGAAAACACCCATGCCGTGTTGGCCGGGCGGGGGCATCGCCACACGTGCCGGCGGATCTGGGCTACGGCCGGGACCGGCCACGGCAGCGGGTCGAGAGGACAAGAGACCTTCCATGATCGCACTAACCAGTCTGAGACTGAAATGCCTTGCCATGCTGGCGCTGCCTGCCGTGCTGGGAGCCTGCGCGATGGCGCCGCCGCCGAACCAGCTTGGCGAGATCAGCGACGAGACCCGGGCGATGTACGCGGCGACTGTCGACAACGGCTTCGAAGTCCCGGCCATCGACGACAAGTATCTCACCGAGTTTCGAAAGCGGCAGCTGGTGCCGTATCATGCGCCCTATGAGGCCGGCACCATCGTGGTCGATCCCGGCGGGCGGTTCCTCTACCATCTGAAGGGCGGCGAAACCGCCATGCGCTACCTGATCGCGGTGGGCGCGCAGGGCTACGGCTTCTCTGGAGAAGCGACGATCCCGTTTCAGCGCGACTGGCCCTACTGGACACCGACCGCGAACATGCTGCGCCGCGATCCCGAGGAGTACGGTCCGGTCAGGAATGGCCTGCCGGGCGGCCTTGAGAACCCGCTCGGCGCGCGGGCGCTCTATCTCTACAAGAATGGCCGCGACACGCTCTACCGCATTCACGGCACGCCAAGCCCCTGGACGGTGGGGCACGGAACCTCCTCGGGCTGCATCCGCATGTTCAACCAGGATGTGATCCATCTTGCCGAGCAGGTCGAGAATGGCACCAAGGTGGTGGTGCTGACGAAGGAAGAGGCTGGCAAGTGGACAGACGGCTCCGAAGTGCCCGCGCTGGTGGCGATGGCGGGCGAAGACGCGACCGGTCCGGACGGGTCCGAGGGCTGAGCGCGCAGCTTAAGCTTGGCTTAAGGCAGGGCTGCTGAATCAGCGCCGTGGCCCGCAGAGGCCACGGAAGAAACAGGAGCAGTCCCAATGTCCACCCGCTTCACCCGGCGCGCTGCGCTGACGCTTGGCGCCGCCGCGACCGGATCGCTGATGGTTCCGGCCATGGCGCGCGCGCAGGACGGCGCGCGCCGCAACATCTCGAGCTTTGCCATGCAGGACTGGCGTGATCACTTCGACGCGCTGGGAAAGGCCTGCATCGTCTGCGACACCACCTCGCGGGCGCTGCATTTCTGGAACGGCGACGGCAGCGATTACCGGATCTATCCAACATCGGTGCCGCTGACCGAGGAGCTGACCAAGCGCGGCTACACCGAGATCGTGCGCAAAAAGGTCGGTCCGTCCTGGACGCCCACCCCCTCGCAGCTCGAGCGCTACCCCGACTGGAAGCCCATCGGGCCGGGCCCGGACAACCCGCTTGGTACGCACGCGATGTATCTTGGCTGGCCGGCCTACATCATTCACGGCACCCATGATACGCGCAAGATCGGGCGCAAGTCGTCGGACGGCTGCATCGGCCTTTACAACGAGAAGATCGAAGAGCTCTTCGCGGTGGCCCCGATCGGCACCCAGGTGCGGGTGATCTGAGGCCGGCGCACGGTCTCAGTTGCCGGGATCGACCTTGCCACGCAGCGCCTTGACCTCGCCGCGCTGCTTCTTGCCCTCAAGGCGGCGGCGTTTCGAGCCCAGCGTCGGCCGCGTGGGAATGCGCCGTTTGGGCTTCTCCAGCGCCTTGCGGATCAGCTCTGCGAGGCGCTCGCGGGCGATCTCGCGGTTGCGCGCCTGGCTGCGGGTCTCGTCGACCTGCAGCACCACCGCGCCCTCCTTGGTCCAGCGCCGCCCGGCGAGCTTGCGCAGGCGGGTCTTCACCGCCGGCGGCAGGTTGGGCGAGCGCTCGGCCTCGAACCGCAGTTCCACGGCGCTCGAGACCTTGTTGACGTTCTGCCCGCCCGGCCCCGAGGCGCGGATGAACTGTTCCGTCATTTCCCAGTCTTCGATGCTGATGCGGTCGTTTATCTCAAGCATGGGCAGGACCTAGCACAAAAAGCGGGGGCCGCCACGGTCTCCCGGGCGGCCCCTGCATCGCGCTGCGCCCGAAGGTGCCGGGCGAGGCGGTCTGAAATGGGAAATGGGTCACCCTGCCTGTGGAGTGACCCATTCGAGACGTCAAGGAGGCGGGCCGGTTAGGCAATGCCAACCTCGATCGGAAGTCTTGCCAGGGGTTGCCCTAGCAGGTCATCCTCCGGGCTGTTCCGACACCTCTCTCCAATGTTTCTCTAGACACTGGATCACCTCCTTTCAGCTGTTGAAAAACGCATCTTCAGGGTGGCACGACACCGCCCATTCTCAAAACGTTTTCTGCAGCTCAGGCCATCGCGCGCGACGAAAGTGCCTTCGAAACGATCACCCGGAATGGCACCAGCGCGATGATGGCGAGGCCGAGCTTCACCAGCCAGTCGGCGGTGCCCAGCGAGACCCAGAGCGGCACCATCGGGCCAACGCCCAGCAGCGGCAGGATTTCACCGGCCCAGCTCACGTCGTTGCCGGGCTCGAGGAAGCTCAGCGCGCCCGAGAAGGCGATGGTGAAGAAGATCGCGGTGTCGAGGGCCGAGCCCACCAGCGTCGAGGCCAGCGGCGCACGCCACCATGCGCCTTCGCGCAGGCGGTCGAAGATCGCCACGTCCATCATCTGCGCGGTGAGGAAGGCAAGGCCCGAGCCGATGGCGACGCGGAGCGTCACGGCGGGGTAGGTGTAGCCATCGCCCTGCAGCATGATCTGGGTGCCGATCAGCGAGCAGATCACGCCGACCACGAAGCCGGCGAAGACCACCTTGCGGGCGGCCTTGGCGCCGTAGAGGCGGTTCATCACGTCGGTGACGAGGAAGGCGAGCGGATAGGTGAAGGCACCCCAGGTCAGCCACTGGCCGAACAGGAATTGCACGAGGATGTTGGAGGCCAGCACGATGGCGGCCATGGCAAGAATGCCGGGAAGATGTTTGCGCGTCATGTTTCTTGACCCGTTTTGACAAGGTTGCGGGGACTTGGCCGCGCCGGACGCGGCGGATTGGTCCCCTTAAGGCCTGTCAGGGCTTGAGGCAAGAGATTCCGGGACGGTGTATTCGACCAGCTGGGTGCGCTGGAAGAAGTTGAAATTGTCGTCCGAGATCATCGTCAGGCGGATCGCGCCCGCCTCGTCACGCCAGACCGCGATGCCCTCGAGGTTGTCGTGGCGCAACAGGTGGCTCTCGAACAGCGTGGTTTCCCCGCTCAACGCATCTTCGGTCATGTCGAAACGGCGCACCCGGCTGCGAAAGCCCACGCCGGTGAACTCGCGTTCCAGCAGGTAGAAGCGTCCGTCGGGGCCGATGTCGGCGCCAACCGCGAGAAAACCGCCGCGGCGCGGGATCTCAAAGGGCTGCGTCCAGCGGCCGGTGTCGTAGCGCCAGACAGGGAAGGGCCGGGTCAGCTCGCCCGAGCGTTCCGGGAGCGTGTAGAGCCGGCCCTGGGCGTCGATCGCCAGAGCCTCGAGGCTGGAATTGGTCTGCAGCCGCTTGAAGGCCTCGGCGCGGGGCAGGGGCATGGCGCGGTCGGGCGTGTCATAGGCCCAGACGCGGCTCGTGCCCTCGTAGGACACGAAGACGCGGCCGCTGCCGTCGACCGCGAGCCCTTCGGAATCGCCGTCGGCCTGGCTCTGCGGTTGCCCCTTGTCGTCCCTGAGATCCTCAACCGGGCCGGCCTGCACCGCCACGATGCGCCCCTCCTGTCGTTCGAGGGTGCCCGAGACGATGCCGGCGCGGTCGCTGATCGCGGTGAAGCGGCTGCCGTCTTCGGAGAGCTCGAGGCCGGAGAACCCGCCGAAGGCCGGATCGTTCATTCTCCAGGTGAAGCTGGCGACAAAACGCGCTTCGCCGCCGCTGGCTGCGGCGGCGATGGCGATCGCGCCCGCCAGTGCAGCGCCTATTGCGCCGCGAGTACGGTTGCGCATTGGGCCGGAAGGTCCCCCATGGTGAGATCGCGCTTGGGCTTGGGCGGCGGCGCGTTCGGGTCGGGCGGCGGCGGGTTGAGGATGTTGTTCACCCAGGCCTGCGCATCGGCGCAGCCGTCACCCGGCGGCGGTGGCGTCTGGTTGACGCAGCCGGTGGCGCCCGGCGGGCAGCTCAGCCGCACGTGGAAATGATAATGGTGGCCATACCAAGGCCGGATCTTGCGCAGCCATGCGCGGTCGCCGGTTTCGTCGTTGCACATCTTCACCTTGGCGCCGGGGAAGACGAAGATCCGCGCCACGCGCGGGTCGCTGGCCGCGGCCTTCAGCAGCTCGTGATGCGACCGGGTCCAGTTGTCGTTGGTATAGGCGCCCGAGGCGCGTCGCAGCGAGATCGACGAGATGTTTTCCCGCGCCGAGCGGCTGAGACTGAGATCGTTTGCCGGGCGCATCCAGATGTCGGCGTCGAGCCCGATCTGGTGGCTGGCATGGCCCGAGGTCATCGGGCCGCCGCGAGGCTGGCTCATGTCGCCGATGTAAAGACCGCTCCAGCCGGGAAGCTGCGCCGCCTTGCGGCTCAGGTCCTGCACGTAGTCGATGGTCTCGGGATGGGCCCAGTTGCGGTTTCGGCTGAGCCGCATCGCCTGCCAGGTCGGACCGGTCTCGGCCAGTTGCTGGGCACCGGCCACGCAGCCCCGCGAATAGGAGCCGTAAGCGGCGGCGCTCTGCTGCGAGCCGACCTGCTCGGCTCCGAACATGCTCTTGGCGCTCTTGGTCGAGAGCACCCCGGTCACCCGGGGGAGGTCCTCTTCGGCCACGGTGGCGGCGGGGCGGTCGCCGCCGCAGGCTGCAAGAGTCAGCGCGGCCACGGCGATGGCGGTCAGGGTGCGGATCATTCTGCTCGGTCTCCGTCTGGTTGCACCCAGCGTAGCAGAACCAACCCGATTACGAAAAGCCCGATGATCGGCGTCACGCCGATGCGCTGACTGTCGCTCACCGTCGTTGCCACTCCGATAAGCAGCGGTGCGAGGAACGAGGTGGCCTTCCCGGCGAGCGCGTAGAGCCCAAAGGCCTCGGTCATGCGCGCGGGGTTGGCCTGCCGGCACATCATGGTACGCGAGGCGGCCTGGATCACCCCGCCCGCGGCACCGATGGTGGCACCGAAGAGCCAGAAGGCATAGTCGGCGGCGCGCGAGCCCTCTGGCAGGGCGATGCCGAACAGCGCATCGCGCTCGACCGAGACGATGCCGATGGCGACCGCGGTCAGCACGAGAATGCAGACGGCGATCACCGGCTTGGGCCCGAAGCGGGTGTCGGCCTTGCCGCCGAGCCAGGCGAAAAGCGCGCCGGAAATGATCGCGATGATCCCGAAAACGCCGGTATCGACCACCGACCAGCCGAGCACCCCGGCGGCATAGATGCCGCCGAAGGCATACATCCCGTTCAACGCGTCGCGGTAGAACATCGAGGAGGCGAGGAAGGCGAAGAGCGAGGGGGTTTCGGGCAGGCGCTTCAGCGTGCCCCTGAGATCCGTCAGCGCCCGCTTGACCGCGCCCTTGGGGGCCGATTGGCTGCGCGGGTCACGCACCCAAAGGAAGAACGGCACCATGAAGACCACGTACCAGACCGCGGTCAACGGCCCCACGAAGCGCGTGCCCTCGCGCATTTCGGGGTCAAGCCCGAGCGCCGGGGCGAGGCCGAGGAAGGTGGCCCCGGTCGTGGCGCTCTCTGCGAAGAAGCCCAGCATCAGAACCAGCGCGATCAGCCCGCCCACGTAGCCGAAGGCCCAGCCATTGCCCGAGATGCGCCCGATCTCGTCCCGGCGCCCGAGGTCGGGCAGCATGGCGTTGGTGAAGATCGTCGCGAACTCCATGCCGACGAGGCCGAGGGCAAAGAAGAACAGCGTCGAGATCAGGTTGAAGTCGCCCGGCGCGGCGAACCACAGCATCGCCGAGCCCAGCACGTAGAGCCCCGAGAAGCCCCAGATCCAGCGCAGCCGGTTGCCGCCGGTATCGGCCAGCGCGCCGAGGATCGGGGCGAGGATGGCGATGACAAAGCCCGCCGCAGCGATGCCGAAGCCCCACGCCGCCTGTGCGCGGCTGCCGTCTCCCATCAATTCGTTGACATAGGGCGCGAAGATGAAGGTCAGCAGCAAGGTGTTGTAAGGCTGGCTGGCCCAGTCGAAGAAGAACCAGCCCCAGATGCGTTTGCGTGTCACGTTGCCGGCCATGCTGTCCTCCTGTCCGCGGCGCGATAGAACAGCCGGGCGGGGCAGGGGGCAAGGCGAAAACGGGCGCCCGTCCTACATCTGCGGCGGCCAGGGCCGCTGGTCCTCGGCGGCAAGCCAGCTCTGCACCCAATCGGGCAGCTCCGGCGACTCGATCTCGTGACCGAGCGCCTGCATGATCCGGGCGGTCGGCACGATGCCGTTCCGGTCGGTCACCGCGCCGCGATACACCGCGTGGTTTGCGCATTCACCATCGGCCTTCCACATGGTCTGCTCGAGATACATGAAGCGCGCATCCCAGCCGATGAGCCGCGAGCGCATCTCGACCTTCTCCATCAGCTTGATGCGCCGACGGTAGCGCACCACCGCGCCCGCCATGGTCAGACCCCAGCGCTCGCGCCGCAGCACGCCGATCAGCCCGGAGCGCTTGGCCAGCGGGATGCGCCCCAGATCGTAGAGAGTCAGGGTGCGGCCATTGTTGAGCTCTTTCCACAGGTCGAGATCCCACGGCCAGCAGATGTGGTGAGAGATGTGGCTCTCGCCCAGCTCGAGCGGCGGCTGGTTGCGCGAGATCCAAAGCTCCTTGGCCATGCGGATGAAGGGATACATGCGGGCGACTCCTTGAATTTGCGCCCAAAGGGCCGCGACGCGCCCGGAACGTCAACCACAACCCTGCGGCACTATTGCCCTCGCCTGCTGGGATGCTTACCTGTGTGCGCGGACAGGCAAAGGAAACACACCACATGATGGCAATCTACGGCCCGCTGAAGCTGATCCTCGACGTGATCTTCTTCATCATGATCGTCCACATCATCATGAGCTGGTTGATCAATTTCAACGTGCTCAATCTGCGGCAGCCGCTGGTCGCCAATATCTGGACCGGGCTCAACCGTCTGCTCGAGCCGATCTACACGCCGATCCGCCGCATCCTGCCCAACACCCACCCGCTGGATCTGGCGCCGCTCGTGGTGTTCATCATCGTGATCTCGCTGCGCGACTATATTCTGCCGACCATCCTGTTCGGGTGATTTCCGCCACGGGCGGGCTTGTTCACCTAATCTTAGTATGAGACTGTGCGGAATAGAGCAGATATAGCGTAAAATCCGCAGGTCCCGCCCATGCCACGCGACATCGCGCCCGGAGAGGCGCTGCTGAAAGAGATTTTCGGCTTTGATGCCTTCCGCCCCGGACAGGGCGAGATCGTCGATGCCGTGGCGCAGGGCGAGAACGTGCTCGCCATCATGCCCACCGGCGGCGGAAAATCCCTGTGCTACCAGCTTCCCGCCCTGATGCGTGGCGGCGTGACGGTGGTGATCTCGCCGCTCATCGCCCTGATGCGTGATCAGGTGCGCGGGTTGCGCGAAGCGGGCGTTGCCGCCGGCGCTCTGACCTCCGGCAACACCCAGGAAGAGACCGACGCGGTCTGGGACATGCTCTCGCAGGGCACGCTCAAGCTGCTGTACCTCGCGCCCGAGCGTCTCGCCTCGGGCGGGGCGCAACGGATGCTGTCGGAGGCCGGCGTCAGCCTGATCGCCGTCGACGAGGCCCATTGCGTCAGCCAGTGGGGCCACGATTTCCGCCCCGACTACCTGCGCATCGGCGAGTTGCGCCGCAGCCTCGCCGTGCCGCTGGCGGCCTTTACCGCCACCGCCGACCAGGAGACGCAGGAAGAGATCGTCCGCCGGCTCTTCGATGGCGAGACGCCGCAGACCTTCCTGCGCGGCTTCGACCGGCCCAACATCCACCTTGCCTTCCGCCCCAAGGACAGCCCGCGCGCGCAGATCCTGCGCTTTGCCGCCGCCCGCAAGGGCCGCTCGGGCATCGTCTATTGCGGCACCCGCGCCAAGACCGAGAGCCTCGCGCAGGCGCTGGGGCAGGAGGGGCACAGCGCCTGCTTCTACCACGGCGGCATGGAGGCGGATGACCGCCGCGCCGTCGAGGAGCGTTTCGCCAAGGAAGACGGGCTGATCGTGGTCGCCACCGTGGCCTTCGGCATGGGGGTCGACAAGCCCGACATCCGCTGGGTCGCCCATGCCGACCTGCCGAAATCGATCGAGGCCTATTACCAGGAGATCGGCCGTGCCGGGCGCGACGGGGCGCCGGCGGAAACGCTGACGCTCTACGGGGCCGACGACATCCGCCTGCGGCGCGCCCAGATCGACGAGGGGATGGCCCCGCCCGAGCGCCGGACCGCCGATCACGGCCGTCTGAACGCGCTCTTGGGGCTGGCCGAGGCGCTGGGCTGCCGCCGTCAGCAGCTTCTGCGCTACTTCGGCGAAAGCTCCGAGCCCTGCGGCAATTGCGATCTCTGCGACAAGCCGCCCGAGCTCTTCGACGGCACTGAGGCGGTGCGCAAGGCGCTGTCGGCGGCGCTGCGGACCGACGAGAGCTTCGGCGCCGGGCACCTGATCGATATCCTGATCGGAAACGAGACCGACAAGGTGCGCCAGCGCCGCCACGACCAGCTGCCGACCTTCGGGGTCGGGCGCGACCTGAAGAAGGGTCAGTGGCAGGCGGTGTTCCGGCAGATGATGGGCTTTGATCTCGTGCGCCCGGATCCCGAGCGCCACGGCGCGCTGGTGATGACCGACGCGGCGCTGCCGATCCTGAAGGGCGAGCAGAGCATCACCCTGCGCCGCGACGTGATCGACCGCGCCGCCGAGCGCCGCCCGCAGGTCAAGACGCTGGTGGCCGAGGAAGACGCGCCGCTGCTCTCGGCGCTCAAGGCCAAGCGCCGGGCGCTGGCCGAGACCGCCTCGCTGCCGGCCTACATGATCTTTCCCGACAAGACCCTGATCGAGATGGCCGAAACCCGTCCGCAAAGCCTCGACGACATGGCGCGGATCGGCGGCGTCGGCGCCAAGAAGCTCGAACGCTACGGTGCCGAGTTCCTGTCGGTGATCACCGGCGCCAGCGAGGAGATGCACCCGACCCGCCGCAAGCTCGCCGGGCGTGAGGCCGGTTCGCTCTACGACACGCTGATGGCGGTGCAGGCGGATCTGGTGCGCGGCATCGACGGCACGGAAAAGCCGCTCTCCTGCTCGGCCTCGCTGCTCGCCAAGGTGGCGCAGGCCCGGCCCGACAGCGGAGAGGCGATGGAGCGGCTGCTGGGAGACCGGCGCTATGAGCGTTTCGGCTCTGCCTTTCTGGACGTTCTGGCCCGGGCGGACTAGATCGGTCCGGGTATTCGTTTCCCCGAATATCACGACGATGACGGATGAGACCGGGCGCCGCCCGGCAAAGGAGGTTTCGCGATGCTGGTAGTGGTGTCCCCCGCCAAAAAGCTGGACTGGTCGGAGCGCGATGTGACGATGACCGAGCCGCGCCTGCAGGACGAGGCCAAGCGTCTCGCGGCAGTGGCGCGCGAGCTGAGCGTCGATGACCTCAAGTCGCTGATGAAGATCTCCGACGACCTCGCCAAGCTCAATCGCGACCGCTTTCGCGACTTTCAGGACGCCCCCGATGCCGAGGATCTGCGCCCGGCGGCGCTTGGCTTTGCCGGCGACACCTATCAGGGGCTCGAGGCGGCGTCTCTGGACAGGGACGAGATGGACTGGGCGCAGGATCACCTGCGCATCCTGTCGGGTCTTTACGGTGTGCTGCGTCCGCGCGACGGCTTCCAGCAATACCGGCTCGAGATGGGCTCGCGGCTGAAGACCGAGCGCGGCAAGAATCTCTACGAGTACTGGGGCGATCGGATCTCGAAACTGCTGAACGCCGATGCCGAGGCGACCGGCTCGCAGGTGCTGGTGAACTGCGCCAGCCAGGAATATTTCGGTGCCGTCGACCGGGATGCGCTCAAGCTGCGTGTGATCACGCCGCAATTCATGGAAGACAAGGGCGGCCAGCCGAAGATCGTCAGCTTCTACGCCAAGAAGGCGCGTGGCGCGATGGCGCGCTACATCGTGCAGCACCGGCTCACCGATCCCGACAGCCTGCGCGATTTCGACAGCGGCGGCTACGCTTTCTCCGAAGAGCTGTCGCAGCCCGATCAGCCAGTCTTCGTGCGCCCCTACGGCGGCTGAGCCGCGCGCCCGGCCCAGGTTTCTATCAGCCGCGCCAGTTCCTGCTTGCGCAGCGGCTTGGTGAGGTAATCGTCGAGCCCGGCCTCGAGGATGCCGTCGCGATCGCCGGTCATGGCATGGGCGGTGACCGCGATGATCGGCAGATGCGCGCCCGGCGGCTCGAGCGCGCGGATCTCCTGCGTGGCCTGCTTGCCGTCCATGCGCGGCATCGAGATGTCCATGAAGATCAGGTCCGGGCGGCGTTTGCGGTAAGCTTCGACGGCCTCGATGCCGTTGCCGGCAAGGCGTAGCTCGAGCGGTAGCCCGAGCCCTTCGGCCATCTTGCGAAACACCATCTGGTTGGTGCGGTTGTCTTCGGCGAGGATCACGTCGAGGGGCCGGGCCGGGGCGGCTGCGGACGCCGCCGTGGCCCCCCCGCGCCGGCTGCGGAAGGTCGGCAGCGCGTCGGTCTGGGCGGGTGGCTCCGGCGCGGCGGCAGGCGGGTCGGCACACATCGCCTCGAGCGCCGCGAACAGCGCCCGGCGCGGGGCGGGCTTGGGCAGCACTGCGCGCACGCCGCAACGCTGCGCCTGCTCGGTCAGGGCCTGTGGCTCGCGCGAAAGCAGCATCACCGGAAGCCCGGGCTGCACCCGCGCGAGTTGCTGCGCCAGTTCGAGCCCGCTCATGTCCGGCAGATCCTGCTCGGCGATGATCAGGTCGGGCGGTTCGTCCATCCGGTCGAGCGCGTCTTCGGCGGTCTTGCAGAAGGCGACCGAGAGGCCCACCGTCTCCATCTGCTGGGTCAGGATGGCGCGGTTCAGCACGTGATCATCGACCACGAGCACCTCGCGCAGGCTGTCGGGGAGGGCGGCTGTCTCGATCTGGGCCGGCTCGTCGACCGGCAGCACCATCCGCAGCCCGAAGCACGAGCCTCGCCCGGCCTCGGACTCGACCC
Organism: Salipiger bermudensis; assembly: GCF_017309175.1. NCBI lineage: Bacteria > Pseudomonadati > Pseudomonadota > Alphaproteobacteria > Rhodobacterales > Roseobacteraceae > Salipiger > Salipiger bermudensis. Next base: position 154,992 of record NZ_JAEKJV010000007.1, read on the forward strand.
AGATCTCGCCGCCCATCAGGTCTGTCAGCCGCTTGGTGATTGCAAGGCCCAGCCCGGTGCCCTCGAACTGGCGGTTTCGATCATCCTCGACCTGATTGAACTCGCCGAAGATGTGCTCGATCTTGTCGGGCGGTATGCCGATGCCGGTATCCTCGACCGTGGCATGCACCGCGGCTTCTCCTTCCTCGATGCAGCGCCCGGTGATGCGGATCAGCACGTGGCCCTCGTTGGTGAACTTGACCGCGTTGCCCACGAGGTTGGTGAAGATCTGCCTCACCCGGCCCGGATCGCCCACGAAGCGGGTGGGCAGGAACATGTCGTAATCGACCAGCAGCTCGAGGCCTTTCTCCCGCGCCGTGGGCTGCAGCATCAAGAGCACCTCGTGCACCGTGCGTTCCAGATCGAAGGGCTCTGGCTTGAGCTGCAGGCGCTCGGCCTCGATCTTTGAATAGTCGAGGATGTCGTTGATGATCACCAGAAGCGCCTCGCCCGAGTTGCGGATGGTGTCGACATAAAGCGTCTGCTCGTCGCTGAGGGCGGATTCGCGCAGCAGCTCGGCCATGCCGACAACGCCGTTCATCGGGGTGCGGATCTCGTGGCTCATATTGGCGAGGAAGGCGGACTTTGCGTGGCTCGCCTCTTCGGCGCGGCGCTTGGCCTCGACCAGCTCCTGCTGGATGCGCTTGGCCTCAGTGATGTCGATGCGTAGCCCCACCCGGCCGCCATCGGAGAGCGCGCGTTCGTAGATCCGCAGCCAGCGGCCATCGCCGAGCTGCTGCTCCATCTCCTGCTCGGCCCTGCGATGTGCCGACAGGCGCTCTTCGAGCCAGTCTTCCTCGCGCCCAAGCGCCTCGGCATACTGGCCCTGCGACAGACCATAGCGCAGAATGTCCTCGAAGCTGGCGCCGGGGATGATGGCGGGGGCGCTGTCGCTGTAGAGATTGCGGTAAGGGGCATTGCACATCAGCAGGCGGTCTTCGGCATCGTAGATCACGAAGCCGTCCGGCAGCTCTTCGATGGCCGACCACATGCGCATCAGCTCGGTGATGTCGACGCAAAGCGAGACCACGCCGCCATCCGGCATGCGCCGATCCTGGATCTTGATGAACTGCCCGGTCCAGAGGCGGATGGTCTCAGGCGGGATCGGGCTCATCTCCCAGCGCTCCTGCATCCGGCTGAGCCAGTGCCGGCGACGCTCGCCCTGCAGATCGACGATGCCCTCCTCGACCAGCATCTCGAGCACGTGTCGGTAGCTCGCGCCGGGGCCGACCGAGTCGATATCCTCGAACGGGGCAAGGAAGGCGGGGTTGGCCAGCTCGAGCAGCGCGTCGGAATTGTACATGGCGAAGCCGTCGCGCATGGTCTGAAGCGCCTTCCAGAGCTGTCCCTCGACCAGTTCGATCTTCTCATGCGCGAGGCCGAGCTGCGATTTCACCAGCCGGTTCTCGGAGCGCACCTCGGTGATCTCGGCGCGGGTTTCATGGATCTCGTCGCTGAGGGCACGGGCGTGCTTGCCGAGCTTGCGGTTGGCGGCAAAAAGCTCGGCCTGCTTGAGTTCGAGCAGGCGCTCTGCCGCGAGCCTCGCGCGGCGTTCCTCCGCCAGTCTTGCCGAGAGACTCATGCTTGGGCCGCCTCCTGAAATGGGGGGAGAGTGGCGCGGTTTTGGTGAAGATCGCCTTAAGGAAGACGGCGGAAATCATTGCCATTCTGGCCGCCCGGGTTCACCATGCCTCAGCTTTCAGGAGGAGATTGCAGCATGCGCCGGCTGATGCTCGCTCTCGTCGCGGCGGCCTGCGCCGCCACGTCGTCCCCCGCGCAGGAGGCCGGGACGATGATGCCCGAACGCCGCCTGATCGTGAGTCGTGACATGGACTTCTTCGGCGGCGACCTTCAGGCGCTGTTCGACACCTCGCTCGAGGCCTGCCAGAGGCTCTGCCTCGGCGATCCAGCCTGTGTGGCCTTCACCTTCAACACCCGCTCCAACGCCTGTTTCCCCAAGACCGGCGTGACCGAGCGCAAACCCTATGACGGCGCGGTCTCGGCAGAGGTGATTGCCGCCGGCGCCGAGGCGCAGGCGCGGGCGCAGGCGCGAGGGCGCGATCTCGGTTTCCTTGACGGCGGCGACCTTGCCGCCGCGCGCGAGGAGGCAGACGCCATCGGCGCGCGTCATTCCGGCGGGCAGTGGAGCGTCGAGGCGCTGGGCGATGCCGCCCGCCGCGCCGAGGCGCAGGGCAACCTGCGTGATGCGCTGAGCTGGACCGGCGCGGCGCTGGCGCAGACCGACGCGGCGGCGCTGTGGCTCGATTACGCGCGGCTGTCGCGGGCCTATGCCACGGCCAGCAGCAACGGCGGCGAGACAAGGAGCCACGAGCGCCGGGCGCTGTTGGCATCGATCAACGCCTACCTGCGCGCCGGGCCCGAGGCGCAGCGCGCCACCGCGCTGATGCAGATGGCCGAGGGGCTCGAGGCGACAGGGCGGGGCCAGCTGATGGTGCCGGCGCTGCGGCTGGCCGAGCGGCTGGCGCCGCGCGACGAGATCGCGCAGGCGCTGGACCGGGCGATCGCGCAATACGGCTTCCGTATTACCGAGCACGTGGTCGAGGCCGATAGCGCCGCGCCGCGGATCTGCGCCGAGTTCTCCGAAGAGCTGATCCGTGCCGGGCAGGATTACGCGCCCTTCGTGCGATTGCCGGATCCGAAGCTCGCCGTGGTCTCGGACGAGCGGCGCATCTGCGTCACGGGCATTCAGCATGGCGAGCGCTATGACCTGACCTTCCGAGCGGGCCTGCCCTCGGCGCAGGGCGACGCGCTGATCCGCGACGTGCCGATCGCGGCCTATGTGCGCGACCGCGCGCCCTCGCTTGCCTTCCCGGGCCGGGCCTACGTGCTGCCCAAGAGCTCCGATGCCGGGCTCCCGATCGAGACGGTGAATCTCGGAGACGTCGATCTGACCCTGCGCCGGGTCTCGGACCGCAACCTGATCCGCGCCATGCAGGACGACTATTTCGGCCGCCCGCTGTCGACATGGGCCGAGGAGCGCTTTGCCGGAGAACTGGCCGAAGAGGTCTGGACCGGCAAAGGCGAGGTCGAGAACCGGCTCAACGCGGAAGTGACCACGCGGCTGCCGATGGGCGAGGTGGTGGGCGATCTGCCAGCGGGCATCTACGCGCTGACCGCGCGGGTGCCCGGGGCCGATCCCTATGACGAGGCAGGCGCGACGCAGTGGTTCGTGCTCTCCGATATCGGCCTGACGACGCTGGCCGGGACCGACGGGCTCACGGTGGTCTCGCGGGGGCTCTCGGATGCCGCGCCACTCGAAGGGCTCGAGGTGACACTGCTGTCGCGGGCCAACCGTGCGCTTGGGGTGGCCACGACCGACGCTGACGGCGTGGTGCGCTTTGCCGCCGGGCTGGCGCGAGGCACCGGCGGGGCCGCCCCGGCGCTGCTGACCGCAACGCGGGGCGAGGAGGACATCGCCTTCCTGTCGCTCACCGACCCGGCCTTCGATCTCTCGGATCGCGGCGTCGAGGGGCGCGCGCCCGCCGGGCCGCTCGACGCCTTCCTTGCCACCGACCGTGGCGCCTACCGCGCGGGCGAGACCATCCACGCCACGGCGCTCTTGCGCGACGCGAAGGTGCGCGCGGTCGAGGGCGTGCCGTTGACCGCGGTGCTGACGCGGCCCGATGGGGTCGAACACGCCCGCCTCGTGTCAAACGAGGGCGTGGCGGGGGGCCATGTCTTCAACCTGCCGCTCGCCCCCTCGGTGCCGCGCGGCACGTGGCGGCTGGCGCTTTTCGCCGACCCGGAGGCGCCGGCGCTGGTCTCGGAGACGGTGCTGGTCGAGGACTTCGTGCCAGAGCGCATCGATGTCGAGCTGTCGCTGCCGGAAGCGCCGATCATGCGGGACGCGCCGCCGCGGCTTATGCTCGAGGCACGCTATCTTTTTGGCGCGCCGGGGGCGGATCTGCCGATTGAAGGTGAGCTGACCCTGATCCCGCAGACCACGCTGGAGGCGCTGCCGGGCTACCGCTTCGGGCGCCATGACGCTGAAGCCAACCCGCAGACGCAGTCCTTTCCACCGGATCTGCGCAGCGACAGCGATGGACGCGCGCAGCTGGCGCTGCCCTTGCCCGAGGGGGCGAAGGGCCAGCCGCAGGAGGCGCGGGTGACGCTGCGGGTTTCGGAAGGGTCGGGCCGCCCGGTGGAGCGCTCGCTGAGCCGCCCGGTGGCGCCCTCGGGGCCGATGATTGGCATTCGTCCGGAGTTCGACGGCACCCTGCCGGAGGGCACGGAGGCCAGCTTCCTGCTGCAGGCGGTCGGGCCGGATCTTGCGCCGGTACCGATGGAGGTGGAATGGCGGGTGAACCGGGTCGAGACGCGCTACCAGTGGTACGAGCTCTACGGCAACTGGAACTGGGAGCCGGTGACCACGCGCAGCACCGTTGCCAGCGGGTCGGCGACGCTGGGTGCCGAGCCTGTCCGGGTGAGCGCGGGTCTTGACTGGGGCGCCTACGAACTGGTTGTCGAGCGGACGGGCGGCGACTATGTCGCCTCGTCGGTCGGCTTCGAGGCGGGCTGGTACGCCCCGGTGGGCGCAATCGCCACGCCGGACATGCTCGAGCTGTCGCTCGACCGCGAGAGCTACGCCCCGGGCGACACCGCGCAGCTCCGCATCGTGCCGCGCCACGCGGGCGAGGCGCTGGTGACGGTGCTCTCGGACCGGGTGATCTCGATGCAGGCGATGGACTTGCCCGAAGGCGAAAGCGTGATCGACCTGCCGGTGACCGAAGACTGGGGCGCGGGCGCCTATGTCACGGCACAACTCTTGCGCCCGATGGATGTCGCGGCGGGGCAGGCCCCGGCGCGCAGCCTCGGCCTTGCCCACGCTGCCGTCGCGCCGGGCGAGCGGCAGCTGTCGGTCAGCTTCGACGCCCCCGAGCAGAGCGCCCCGCGCGCGCCGCTGCGTGCGGCTGTTCAGCTTGACGGCGTGGCCGAGGGCGAGGCCGCCCATGTCACCGTCGCGGCGGTGGATCTGGGCATTCTCAACCTCACCGGCTTCGACAGCCCCGACCCTTCGGCGCATTACTTCGGGCAGCGTCGGCTGGGCGTGGAGATCCGCGATCTTTATGGCCGCCTGATCGACGGCATGAGCGGCGCCATGGGCGCGATCCGCTCGGGCGGCGACGCGGGGGCGTCCCTGCGCCTGCAATCGCCGCCGCCGACCGAAGCGCTTGTGGCGTTCTTCTCCGGCCCGGTGACCGTGGGGGCGGATGGCCGCGCCGAGGTCAGCTTCGACATGCCGGATTTCAACGGCACGGTGCGGCTGATGGCGGTGGCCTGGACCGAGAGTGCAGTGGGGCAGGCCGAGATGGATGTGCTGGTGCGCGACCCGGTGGTGATCAACGCCTCGCTGCCGCGCTTCCTCGCCCCCGGAGACGAGACCCGGCTGCTGCTCGAGCTGACCCACGCCACCGGCCCGACCGGGCAGATGCCGCTCGAGATCAGCGCGCGCGGTGTCTCGCTGGGCGAGGTGCCTGCCGAAGTGACGCTGGCCGAGGGGGAAACGCAGCGCCTCAACTTGCCGCTGCGGGCCGATCTGGCGGGTGATCATGAGATCACGCTGGCACTCTCCACGCCGGACGGCAAGCAGCTCACCAAGACGCTGACTATCGGGGTGCGCTCGAACGACCCGCAGGTGGGCACAACCCGCCGCTTCACCCTCGATCCCGGCCAGACCTTCACGCTGGATCGCGCGGCTCTGGAGGGGCTGCGCGCTGAGAGCGCCGAGGTCATGGTCTCGGCCGGGCCGCTGGCGAGGTTCGACGTGCCGGGGCTGCTCGCCTCGCTCGAGCGCTATCCCTACGGCTGCACCGAGCAGGTGACCTCGCAGACCCTGCCGCTGCTCGCGCTCTCGTCCCTGACCGAGCCGCTGGGGCCGGGCGACACGGCGCAGATCGACGCGCGCATCGCAAAAGGCATCACGCAGGTGCTGACCCGGCAGGACGCCAATGGCGCCTTCGGGCTCTGGCGCGCGGGCTCTGGCGATTTCTGGCTCGACACCTATGTCAGCGATTTCCTGACCCGCGCCCGCGCCGCCGGGCAGGAGGTGCCCGAGACCGCCCTGACCGCCGCGCTCGACAACCTCGCCAACCGCGTCGCCTATGCGCCGGATTTCGAGGAGGGCGGTGAGGACATCGCCTATGCGCTGATGGTGCTGGCCCGCGAGGGGCGTGCGGCGATCGGTGAGCTGCGCTACTACGCCGACCAGCGCGCCGATGCTTTCGCCACGCCGCTGGCGCAGGCCCAGCTCGGGGCCGCGCTCGCCAGCTATGGCGAGCAGGCCCGCGCCGACCGGATGTTCGCCAAGGCGGCGGCGCGGCTGGCGGGGCAAGCCGAGGAAGGTCAGGTCTGGCGCGCCGATTACGGCTCGCCGCTGCGCGATGCGGCGGCGGTGCTGACGCTGGCCGCCGATGCAGGCTCGGGGGCCGTGGATCGCGAGGCGCTGATAGCGCGTGTCACCGGGGCCGACCGCCCGCTTTCGACGCAGGAGCAGGCGTGGTCGCTGATGGCGGCCCATGCGCTGGTGACCGATCCCGATGCCTCGGGAATCGCGGTGGACGGTCTGCCGGCCTCAGGCCCGTTCCTGCGGCGCATTCCCGGCGACGCGCTCGATCCGACCGAGATTACCAACACCGGCAGCGGTCCGATCCCGATCACCGTCACCGCGCTTGGCGTGCCCGAGGGCGACACCGAGGCGCAGGGCTACGGCTACACGATCAGCCGCGAGTACTTCACCCTCGAGGGAGCGCCGGTCAGCGGTCCGGTGGAACAGGGCGACCGCATGGTCGCCGTGCTCACCGTACGCCCTGCGGAGGACGGCGGCGCGCGGCTGATGGTCAACGACGCGCTGCCGGCGGGGCTCGAGATCGACAACCCCAACCTGTTGCGCGCCGGAGATATCCGCGGGCTCGACTGGCTGGACCCCAGCGACACCGAACATGCCGAGTTCCGCGCCGACCGTTTCCTCGCGGCGGTCAACCAGTCGGGCAGCGCGCCGATCCGGCTGGCCTATGTCGTGCGGGCGGTGTCGCCCGGCACGTTCCACCACCCGGCGGCCCTCGTCGAGGACATGTACCGCCCTGAATACCGGGCGACCACCGCGTCCGGCAGACTGGAGATCCGATGACCGAGACCATTGCAACCACCCGCTGGCGCGCGCTCGACCGCGATGGCGAAGACAAGTGCCGACTGGCGCATCACGATGGCGGCTACATGCTGGTGGGCCACGCGCGCTTCCGCGATGGCGCGGGCTGGGCGGCGCTCGATTACGTGGTGCGGATCAACGGTGACTGGCAGACCTGCTCGGCGGATGTCACCGGCACCCATGGCGGCGAGGAGGTGGCGCTCAAGCTGACCCGCGAGGACGACGCATGGACACTCAACGGCGAGGCACAGCCGCAGCTCGAGGGCTGCGAGGACGTGGATTTCGCCTTCACGCCGGCAACCAACCTGATGCCGCTGCGCCGCCTGCCGGATGTCGGCCGGCTGACCACCCGCGCCGCGTGGCTGCGGCTGCCGGGGCCGCAGGTCTCGCCGCTGGATCAGAGCTACACCCGCGAGCGCGGCACGCTGGTCTCCTACCACGCCGAACAGAGCGACTTCAGCACCCAGCTGGTCATCGACCCATCCGGCTTCGTGGCGACCTATCCGGGGCTCTGGGAGGCCGATGCCTAGGCTTCTCGTCCTTGTCGTCCTGCTTTGGGCGGTGGCGCTGGGGCGCGATGCCGCCGAGGACTGGATCGCGCGCACCGAGATGCCGGTGCTGGTCCACGCCACCGCGCCCGAGGTCCGCGACCGCGAGGGCCGGCTCTTGCGGGCCTACGCGGTGGAGGACGGGCTCTGGCGCATGGAGGTGACGCCCGACCGGGGCGATCCACTGTTCTTCGAGATGCTGATCGCCTACGAGGACCGGCGGTTCTACAGCCACCCCGGCGTCGATCCGGTGGCCGTCCTGCGGGCCGCGGGGCAGGGGCTGCGGGCCGGGCACATCGTCTCGGGCGCCTCGACGCTGACCATGCAGGTGGCGCGACTGCTCGAGGATGGCGGCACCGGCGCGTGGGCGGGCAAGCTGAGGCAGTTGCGGCTGGCGCTGGCGCTCGAGCGGCGGCTGGACAAGGCCGAGATCTTGCAGCTCTACCTGCGGCTCGCGCCCTATGGCGGCAACCTCGAAGGGCTGCGCGCCGCGACGCTGGCGTGGTTCGGCAAGGAGCCGGCGCGGCTCACCCCTGCCGAGGCGGCGCTGCTGGTGGCGCTGCCGCAATTCCCCGAGGCGCGCCGCCCGGATCGCCACCCCGAGGCTGCGCGCGCTGCCCGCGACCGGGTTCTGACGCGCATGGAACGCGCCGGGGTGATCGATGCCGAGACCGCCCTTGCGGCGCGGCGCGAGCCCGCACCGGACCGCCGGCACCCGTTCCCGCAGATCGCGCCGCATCTCGCCGACCGGGCGCTGGCCAAGGGGACGGGGCGGCACCGTCTGACCCTTGACCGCGACCTGCAGCAGAGCCTCGAGCGGCTCGCCACCACCTACATGCAGGGGCGCGACAGCCGGTTGTCGCTGGCGATGATCGTGGCCGACCACCAGAGTGGCGAGGTGCTGGCCAGCGTCGGCTCGCCGTCCTATGCCGCCACGCGTGGGCAGGGCTTTGTCGACATGACACGGGCGCTGCGCTCGCCGGGCTCGACGCTGAAGCCGCTGGTCTACGGGCTGGCCTTCGACCGTGGGCTGGCGCATCCCGAGACGCTGATCTCGGACACGCCGGTGCAGTTCGGCACCTACGCGCCGCAGAATTTCGACGGCCAGTTCCGCGGCGAGCTGCGGGTGGCGCGGGCGCTGCAGCTGTCGCTCAACATCCCCGTGGTGCGGCTGACCGACGCCATGGGCCCGGCGCATGTCATGGCGGCGCTCGAGACCGCCGGCCTCTCGCCTCAGCTGCCCGGCGGCCAGCCGGGGCTGGCGCTGAGCCTCGGCGGAGTTGGATTGTCGCTCTGGGACATGGTGACGCTCTACGCGGCGCTTGCCGAGGGGGGCGAGGCCCGCGGGCTGCGCTGGAAGTGGGGCGAGGAGGCGCGGGCCGCGCGGCGGCTGATGAGCCCGCGCGCGGCGTGGCAGGTGGGGCATGTGCTGGCGGGGCTGGCACCGCCGCCGCAGGCTGGCCCGCCGGGGCGCGTGGCCTACAAGACCGGCACCTCCTATGGCCACCGCGATGCCTGGGCGCTGGGCTATGACGGGCGCTACGTGGCGGGGGTCTGGATCGGACGGCCCGACGGCACGCCGGTGCCCGGCGCCTTCGGCGGCGAGCTGGCAGCGCCGCTGCTGTTCGAGGCCCTGGGGCGCGCCCGGGCCGAGCCGGTGCCGCTGCCCGCGCCACCGCCCGACACGCTGCTTGTCAGCAACGCCAAGCTGCCCGCTCCGCTGCGCCGCTTCGGCGGCAGTGGCACGGAGGCGCCCTCCCTGCGGGTGACCTTCCCGCCCGAGGGCGCGCGGCTGTCGGCGGATGCGCGCGGCGTGCCGGTGAAGCTGCGCGGTGGCGTACCGCCCTTCACGCTGCTGGCCGATGGTGCGGTGCTGGCCACGCAGCAACGCGGGCCGGAGTTCCTCGTGCCGCTTCGGGGGGTGGGCTTCACCACGCTGTCGGTGATCGACGCCACCGGGCAGGCGGGGCGGGTCTCGATCGAGCTTCGCTGATCCGCGCGCCATGCCGGGGCCTCAGGTCGGGCTCATGTGTACAAAAACGAAAAATCGGTCGACATCGTGGCGCTTGCGCGGTTGTCTGGCCGCGCACACCGACAGCCGGAGACGCCGATGAACCTGCTTTTCGACCATGACGAATACCGCGCCCGCGTGGCCCGGACCCAGGCCGCCATGCGGATCCGGGGGATCGACGTGCTGCTGGTCTCGAACCCGGCGAACCAGTTCTACCTCACGGGCTATGACGGCTGGTCGTTCTACACGCCGCAGATGGTGGTGGTCTCGGTCGATGCCGAGGAGCCGTTCTGGTTCGGCCGCAAGATGGACGCGGTGGGGGCCAAGTTCACTGCCTACCTCCGCGAAGAGAACGTCATTCCCTACCCGGACAAATACGTTGGCAGCGATGAGCTGCACCCGATGGACTACCTCGTCGAGCTGCTGAAGGAAAAGGGCTGGGACAAGGGCCGCATCGCCGCTGAGCAGGACGACTACTACTACACTGCCAAGTGGAACCGGATCCTGGTGCAGGGCCTCGGGCAGGGCGAGTTCGACGATGGCTTCCTGGTGGTCAACCGCGTGCGCATGGTGAAATCCCCGCGCGAGCTCGAGTACATGTCGCAGGCCGGGCAGATCGCCACGCTGGCGATGGACAGCGCCCGCCAGCTCTGCAAGCCCGGCGTGCGGCAATGCGACGTGATGGCCGAGCTTTACCGCGTCACCACCTCGGGCACGCCCGAGTTCGGCGGCACCTTTCCCTGCAAGCCGCCCAACGCCATGGTGGGCGAGATCGCCTCGGCCCCGCATCTGAGCTGGACCGATGCGCCGCTCGAGGAAGGCGAGGTCTTCTATATCGAGATGGGCGGCATCCGGCATCGCTACCACGCGCCGCTGTCGCGCTGTGTCTACGTGGGCGACCCGCCCGCCGAGCTGGTGGAGACCACCAAGGTGATCCGCGAGGGGCTCGAGGCGGCGCTCGACGTGGTGAAACCGGGCGTCGAGTGCCAGGAGATGGCGCATGCGTGGGAGGCGGTGATCCGCCGCCACGGCATCGAGAAGGACAGCCGCATCGGCTATCCGGTGGGCATCGGCTTCCCGCCCACATGGGGCGAGCTGACCTGCTCGCTGCGCGCCGGCGACACCACGGTGATGGAGGAGAACATGACCTTCCACTGCATTCCGGCGCTGTGGCTCGAGAAATACGGCCTCGTGGTGAGCGAGACCTTCGCGGTGACCGAGGGCGGGGCGCAGTGCTTCGCCAGCTGCCCGCGCGAACTTCTGACGGCCTGAGGAGGGCAGACATGGCAGGCTTCACGACACGGCCCGAGATCCGCGGCACCTTCGGCATGGTGACCTCGACCCACTGGATCGCCTCGGCGGTCGGCATGGCGATCCTCGAGAAAGGCGGCAACGCCTTTGACGCCGCAGTGGCCACGGGCTTCGTCCTGCAGGTGGTCGAGCCGCATCTCAACGGTCCGGCGGGCGATCTGCCGGTGCTGTTCCACTCGGCGCGCGACGGCAAGCCCGGCGTGCTCTGCGCGCAGGGCGTGGCGCCCGCCGCCGCCAGCATCGAGGCTATGAAGGCGCAGGGCATTGAGGGGCTGATCCCCGGCTCGGGGCTGCTCGCCACCGTGGTGCCCGGCGCCTTCGACGGCTGGCTGCTGCTGCTGCGCGATCACGGCAGCATGGAGCTTTCGGAGGTGCTTGAGCCGGCCATCGGCTACCTTTCCGACGGGCATCCGATGCTGGCCTCGGTGGCCGGGGCCATCGCCGGGCTCGAGCGCTTCTTCGCGGCGCAATGGCCCAGCTCGCACGCGGTCTGGTGCCCGGACGGCACCGCACCCGGGCCGCTGGCGCTGTTCCGCAACCCCGACCTCGCCGCGACCTACCGACGGCTGGTCGAGGCCGCCGAAGGCGACACCCGAGAGGCCCGGATCGACGCCGCCCGCGCCGCGTGGCGCGACGGTTTCGTGGCCGATGCCATCGCCGACTACCTGAGCGATGCGAAGGTGATGGACGTAACCGGCGAACGCCACGGCGCACTGCTCACCCGCGCGGACCTGGCCGGCTGGGAGGCCTCTTACGAGGCCCCGGCGAGCGTCGAGTACCACGGCTGGACGGTCTGCAAGACCGGACCGTGGGGGCAGGGGCCGGTACTGTTGCAGGCGTTGCAGATCCTGAAGAACTTCGACCTCTCGGCGATGGACCCGCTGGGTGAGGAGTTTACCCACACCGTGATCGAGGCGATCAAGCTCGCCTGGGCCGACCGCGAGGCCTATTACGGCGATCCCGATCACTACGATATCCCGTTCGAGACCCTGCTCTCAGACCGCTACGGCCGCGAGCGGGCGGCGCTGATCTCGCAAGACGCTTCGCAGGAGCAGCGCCCGGGGCGCATCCCGGGGCATGAGGCGCTGGCCGACGCCGCCATCGCCCGCGCCGCGCGGCGCATGGACGTGATGGAGGATCCGGCCACCGGCGAGCCGACCATGGCGCACCTGACCGACACCAGGGGCGACACGGTGCATCTCGATATCGTCGATCGCTGGGGCAACATGGTCTCGGCCACGCCCTCGGGCGGCTGGCTGCAGTCGAGCCCGGTTGTGCCGGGGCTGGGCTTCCCGCTCAACAGCCGGGCGCAGATGTTCTGGCTCGACGCGGGTCTGCCCTCCTCGCTGACACCGGGCGCGCGGCCGCGCACCACGCTGACGCCTTCCATTGCCTACGGGCCGAATGGGGAGGTCCTTTCCTTCGGCACGCCCGGCGGCGACCAGCAGGACCAGTGGCAACTGGTCTGGTTCCTGCGCTTCGTGCATCACGGCTTCGACCTGCAGCAGGGCATCGACGCGCCGCTGTTCCACTCGCAGCATTTCCAGGCCTCGTTCTACCCGCGCGAGGCCAAGCCGGGGACGATGATGATCGAGGCCACCATCGGGCCGGTGGTCGTCGAGGCGCTGAAGGCGCGGGGTCATGATGTGGTGGTGGCCGAGCCCAACAGCGTCGGGCGGCTGACCGCCGCGCTGCGCCACGAGGACGGGATGATGCAGGCGGCGGCGACGCCGCGGCTGATGCAGGCCTATGCGATCGGACGCTGAGAGAGGACAAGAGATGAGCGAGATCACCCGCGTGCGCGGCCCCTACAAGGGCCGCAACTCCGGCACCGCCTTCAACGGCATGGGCTGGGCGGTGGCGACCACCCAGCTCGAGACCGACGACGTGCATGACCAGACCGCCAGCACGCTGGCGCGGATCGACGAGATTCTGGCCGAGATGGGAACCGACAAGACCCGCATCCTCAATGCCACGATCTATGTCACCGACATCGCCACCAAGGACGAGATGGACCGCGCCTGGTGCGACTGGATCGGCGACGACCCGCAGCACTGGCCGCAGCGCGCCTGCGTCGAGACCGGGCTGGCGGCCGGCCACCGGGTCGAGATCGTGGTGGTCGCGGCGCTCTGATCCCGCCCGGGGCGGCGGCGGGCGAAAGGCGCTTGGTCCTCGCGGCCGCGCGCCCTACCGTCACCGACAATCCTGCCCATTTGACGGAGCCCTCTCATGGCGTTCGACTTCATCCTGATGCTCACCGAGAACGACCGCACCATCCCCGACGCACGGGCGCGGATCGACGAGGCGCTCGAGGGCGGCGTGCGCCATATCGGCTTCAAGGACGTGGGCCTGCCCTTCTCCGAGCTGAAGGGGCTGGCCGAGGCGATCCGCGCCGCCGGCGGGCGCTCCTATCTCGAGGTGGTGAGCCTCGACGAGGAGAGCGAACTGGCCTCGGCCCGCGCCGCCGTCGATCTCGATGTCGACTGCCTGCTTGGCGGCACCCGGCCGAAGGCGGTGACCACCGTGACCCGCGACCATCCGCTGCGCTACTACCCGTTCTGCGGCAGCATCACCGGTCATCCCAGTGTGCTCGAGGGCCCGGTCGATGCCATTGTCGACTCGGCGAAGCGGCTGGCAGATCTCGAGCATGTGCACGGGCTCGACCTGCTGGCCTACCGCTTCGCCGGAGATGTGCCCGAGCTGATGCAGGCGGTGTGCAGCGCCATCGGCAAGCCGGTGATCATGGCCGGCAGCATCGACAGCGAGGCACGCATCACCGCCGCGGCCGAAGCGGGCGCGGCAGGATTCACCGTGGGCACCGCGGCGCTGGCCGGCGCCTTTCCGGCAGAGGGGCCGGGCTTTGCGGCGCAGGTGCGCGCCATCCTCGGCTTCACCACGCGGGCACGGATGCGCTCGACCGCGCCCCGCCGCATCGCGCTCGCAGCGCATGACACCCGCAAGGCGCATCTGCGGGCCTGGGTGTCGCGCCACGCTGCCGCGCTCGAGGGGCACCGGCTGGTCTGCACCGGCGGCACCGGCCAGATGATTGCAGAGGCCGCGCCACAGCTCAGCCTGCGGCGGTTGCAGCGCGGTTCGCGCGGGGGTGACCAGCAACTCGGCGCGATGATCGCCACCGGCGAGCTCGACGCGGTGATCTTCTTTGCCGATCCCACCGTGCCGCATGGCGGCGAGGCCGACCTGCAGGCCCTCACCCGGCTCGCGGTGCTGCATGACACGCCGCTGGCGCTCGGCCCTTCGGGGGCGGACATGATCGCCACGGCGCTGCTTGCGATGCCCGAGGGCTGACACCCTGCCGCGCCGGAATGGCTGGAATTCCGGTGCCTTGGCCTGAATCGCCAAACTGTTGCCCAAATCTTCGCATAGGTCTGCCGCAAGCCAAGCGGTGGGGGCCGAATTGTGCTGTTTGAAGGAGTGGTATCATGCTGCGCAAATCCGGTTTTCTGGCCCTGACGCTGGGCCTTTTCGCGGCGCCGCTGTCGGCGGAGGAGCACTCGGTCCTGCTGATGGGGCAGGGCTATTTTCCCAGCCAGGTCTATCCGGTGATCGGTGACACCGTGCTGTTCGAGAACAGCTCGATCGTGGCGATGTCTGCCACCGCCTCGGATGGCAGCTGGGATACCGGCGTGCTTCAGCCCGGCGAGAGCTACACCCTAGAGGTGACCGAGGGCATGACCCAGACCTTTGGCGATACCGTGAACGAGGGCAGCATCGCTGCCGGTGTCATCGCCTACGCGCCGACGCAATCCGACGTCGCGCAGAACTGAGATCGCCGCCAATCCTGCACCCGACCGCCGGTCTCAGATCGGCTGAGTGAGTTGCGGGCCGCTGGCGCGGTTCGAGTTCACCTCCCGGTCGACCCGGTGAAAGCGCAGCGTGCCCTCGGGGGCGGGCTGCATCAGCGTGGCCGCGCCGCGCCCGTCCTCACCCAGCCAGAGCGCCCAGTCCGGGGCCGCGAGGATCACCGGCACCCGGTGATGGATCTGTGTCATCTCGCCCGCGGCTGCGGTGGTGACGATGGCGCAGGTGCGCAGCATCTCGCCGTCGCGCTCCCAGTCCTGCCAGATGCCGGCAAAGGCGAGCACATCGCCTTCGGCGGGCTGAATGTACCATGGCAGACGTGTGTCATCCTCGCCCTTGGTCCATTCGTAGAACCCGCTCGCCGGGATCAGGCAGCGACGTTCGCGGCAGGCGGCGCGGAAGGCGGGCTTCTCGGCGATGGTCTCGGCCCGGGCGTTGATCAGCAGCGGCCCGTCACCGGGGGTCTTGTACCAGTGCGGAATGAAGCCCCAGCGCATCGCCGAGAGGCTGCGGGTTCCGTCGCTGCTGCGTACCGTGTGCACGGCGTTGGTCGGGCAGACGTTGAAATTCGGCACCTCCGGCAGATCGTTGCCGGGCACCGCCTCGAAGATCTGCGCCATCGCCTCCTTGGCCAGCGTGATGGCGTAGCGCCCGCACATCGCCCCGGCCCGCCTTAGCGGATCAGCGCCTTGATGGCGCGGGAGTGCTCGGGCGTCTGTCCAAGCGAGTCCGCCGCCAGCGCGCGCGCTTCCGTCATCAGCGCATCGGGCGCGACGATGCGGTCGATCAGCCCCCATTGCAGCGCCTCGTCGGCGGGGATCTTTTGCCCGGCCATCAGGATCATCTTGGCCCGCGACGGCCCCACCAGCGCGGTGAGACGCGCGGGGTCGGAAGGCTGCGGCAGGAAGCCAAGTTTCATCACCGGGTAGAAGAACTTGGCGCCCTCCACGGCGATGCGCAGGTCGCAGGCCAGCGCCATGCCCATGGCACCGCCGGCCAGCGTGCCGTTGAGCGCACAGATGGTTAGCCCCGGCAGCCGCGCGATGGCGCCCGAGAGCCGCTCCCAGAGCGGTGAGGTGGCGAGCCCTGCGCGCGCCGCCTCGAGATCGGCGCCGGCCGAGAACACCTTGCCCACGCCGGTCAGCACCAGCACCTGCGCCTCGCGGGCGGCCTCGGCGATCTCGCAGAGCCGTTCGAGCATCTCGGGGGTGAGCGAGTTCGCCTTGTCGGGGCGGTCGATCACCGCGATCCAGCAGCCGCCATCCTTCTCGAGCGAGATCATGCCACGCCGACCTTCTTGCGGATCTCCTCGTCGCGCAGCGAGATCTCGTCGCCAAGGTAGCCATCGGCCTCGGGTCCGCACATCCACAGAAGGGTCTTGGCGACCCATTCGGGCGGGATGTGATCGGACCAGTCTAGCTGGCTCACCGCGTTGATGCCGCTAGCCTTGATGGTGCGCTGCATCTCGGTCGCCACGGTGCCCGGCGAGAGCGAGATCGCGCGGATGCCGCGGGCGCGGTATTCCGCATCTGTGGCGCGGGTGATCATCAGAGCGCCAGCCTTGGAGGTGCAATAGGCCGACCAACCCTCTAGCGGGTTGTGCGCCGCGCCCGAGCCGATGGTCAGGATCGTACCGCCACCCGAGGCGAGCATGCCCGGCAGTGCCGCACGCATGCCGTGGAACACGCCCTTGAGATTGATGTCGATCAGCGCGCCCCAGCTCTCGGGGTCTGCCTCGGCCAGAGGGGCGATGGGCTCGATCACGCCGGCATTATTTACCACGATGTCGAGCGATCCGAACGCCTTGTGGCAATTTGCCACCGCCTGCTCGACCTCCCAGTAGCGCGAGATTTCGCAGGGGATGGCAACGGCCTTGGGGCCGATCTCGCCGGCCAGTTCGGCGATGGCGTCGCGGCTGCGCGCCACCAGCGCGACATTGGCGCCGGCCTCGGCAAAAGCGCGGGCGGCGGCCGCGCCGATGCCGCGGCTGGCGCCGGTGATCAGGGCGGTTTTCCCTGTCAGATCCATGGGATGCCTCGTGTTTTTCGATTCCACTCATTGGTAAAGGCTGGAATACCCCCGGTCCAGCCTCTTGACCGGACGGACGCCGGTGCCGAAGTAGGCTACATTGATTAGACGATCTCGAACGAAAGGGTTGATCCATGCGTGTCTCCAATCTTGCCGCCGCTGCCGCGAGCGCGGCGCTGCTCGCCGCCCCGCCGGCTTGGGCCGATGTGACACCCGAGCAGGTCTGGGGCGACCTCGAGGCCTATCTCGCCAGCTTCGGCTACGCGGTGACGGCGGAAGAGAGCCGCTCGGGCGACACGCTGACGCTGACCGACATGACCGTGCGCATGTCCTTCCCCGAGGACGAGGGCGAGATGACCGTCATGCTCGAGCAGATGGCGCTGCGCGATCAGGGCGACGGCACCGTGGCGCTTGATCTGCCGACCACGCTGCCGGTGCGGATCAGCATCGCTCCCACCGACGAAGAGACGGTGGACCTGACCCTCGACTACACGCTCGATGGCATGGAGATGATCATCGCGGGCGATCCCGAGGACATGACCTATGTCTACAGCGCCACCTCGATGGCGGTGGTTCTGAGCGAGCTGGTGGTCGATGACGAGACCATCCCGAGCGACAACGCGGCGGCGCAGATCAGCGCGGGCCCGGTGGGTGGCGAAACCCGCATTACCCTTGCCGAGGGCATGCGGTCGATCAGCCAGCAGCTCTCGCTCGGCACCGTGAGCTACGATGTTCTCGGCAGCGATCCCGAGGGGGACGGCGCGGGCATGCTGGCCGGCACGCTGGAAGGGGTCAGCTCGGACAGCACAACCGAGCTGCCCGAGGCCGTGAGTTCCGAGACCATGAACGATCTTCTGCGCGCCGGCATGACGGTCGACGCCACCACGCGCTACACCGCCGGGCAGTCGCGCTTCACGATGACCGAGGATGGCCAGACCACCTCGGGCGAGACCTCGAGCCGGGGCGGCAGCTTCGCGCTCAAGATGTCGCAGGATGCGCTCGACTACGACCTGAGGGCGCTTGGCATGAGTGTCGACCTCACCACGCCGGAGATGCCATTCCCGATCACGGCCCAGATGGACGAGATGCGGCTTGGTCTCATGATGCCGGTCGGCGCCTCCGAAGAGCCGGTCGACGCGGCGGCCAAGCTGACGCTTGCGGGCTTCACCACGTCGGACATGATCTGGTCGATCTTCGACCCGATGGGCATCCTGCCGCGTGACCCTGCGACGGTGGCGATCGATCTTGCCGGCAAGGTGACGCCCTCGGTCGACCTGCTCGATCCTGAACAGATCGAGGCGCTGGACGGGCAGACTCCTCCGGGCGAGCTGAACGCGCTGACGCTGAACAACCTCACCATCGAGGCGGCGGGCGCACAGATCACCGGTGAGGGGGACTTCACCTTCGACAACACCGATCTGCAGAGCTTTGACGGAATGCCGCGGCCCGAGGGCGCCCTGAGCCTGAAACTGAGCGGGGCGAACGGGCTGATCGACAACTTGATCCAGATGGGTCTGGTCAGCGATCAGGACGCGATGGGCGCGCGGATGATGATGAGCATGTTCGCGGTTCCGGGATCCGAGCCCGACACGTTGAACTCGACCATCGAGGTCAACGAACAGGGCCACGTTCTCGCCAACGGCCAGCGCATCAAGTAAGCGACCGCGCTCGAAAGGTCGGGGAGGCCGGTCCGCTTGGCGGGCCGGTCTTTCCTTTTGTTCGGGCTGGCGATGGCGCGGCGTGCAGCACCGCCTTGCACCGCAGCCGCGGACCCGGTCGACCGCCGCCCGCCCCTGTGCTCGACGCCGGCTCTGATGGAGCATTTCCGGGCCAGGTGGAGCTCCCTCCCGCAATCTCCCAAGGGGTCTCGGGATGCGGGAGGAAGGGATGGACGCGGGCTCAGCGCCAGCCGAGCGCCGGGGCGACCTCGGTCAGGATGGTCTCGATCACGTGGGCGTTGTAGTCGACGCCCAGCATGTTCGGCACCGTGAGCAGAAGGGTGTCGGCCTCGGCAATCGCTTCGTCGCCCTTCAGCTGCTCGATGAGCTTGTCCGGTTCGTCTGCATAGCCGCGCCCGAAGATCGAGCGCTGCTGCTCGATGAAGCCCACCTGGTCGGTCTCCTTGCCACCGCGTCCGAAATACATCCGGTCGGTGTCGTTGGTGATGGCAAAGATCGACCGGCTCACCGAGGTGCGTGGCGCGTGCGCGTGCCCGGCTTCTTTCCACGCCGCCTTGTAGGCGCGCAGCTGGTCGGCCTGCTGGACGTGGAACGGCTCTCCGGTCTCGTCATCCTTGAGGGTCGAGCTCTGCAGGTGCATGCCGAGCCTGGCGGCCCATTCCGCCGTGGCGTTCGAGCCGGCGCCCCACCAGATCCGATTGCGCAGACCTTCCGAATGCGGCTCGAGGCGCAGCAGGCCCGGCGGGTTGGGGAACATCGGCCGCGGGTTCGGCTCGGCAAAGCCCTTGCCCTCGAGCAGGTCGAGGAACACCTCCGTGTGGCGCCGCGCCATGTCGGCCGGGCTTTCACCCTCGGCGGGGCGGTAGCCGAAGTATTTCCAGCCGTCGATCACCTGCTCGGGCGAGCCGCGCGAGATGCCGAGCTGCAGCCGCCCGCCGGCGATCAGGTCTGCCGCGCCGGCATCCTCGGCCATGTAGAACGGGTTCTCGTAGCGCATGTCGATCACGCCGGTGCCGATCTCGATCTTCGAGGTACGCGCCCCGACGGCGGCCAGAAGCGGGAAGGGCGAGGCCAACTGCCGGGCGAAGTGGTGGACCCGGAAATAGGCCCCGTCGAGCCCCAGCTCTTCGGCGGCCACGGCCAGCTCGATCGACTGGGTCAGCACGTCGGCTGCGGTCTTTACTTCGCTGCCCTGGGTCGGGGACCAGTGTCCGAAGGACAGAAATCCGATATTCTTCATGGCTACGGCTCCTTGATCCGTCGCAGCAGGCTGCGCCAAGTTGGGGTGGCAGGCTGCACCAAATTGGGGTGGCAGGCTGCGCCAAAGGGGTGGCGGCCTCTGCCGCCCTTGGCAACGAGATAGGAAGTCCGCCGCGCGCGCCGCAAGGGCGCCAAGGGTTCGCCTCGGCGCAGGGGCTGTGCATCGCTGCGCGCGCGGATGTGCTCAGTCGCGCATCAGTTCGGGCAGGTCGCCGGTGATGCCGGCGGCCTCGCGGATGAAGCCCCGGCGCAGTCCGGGCACCGCATTGATCGCCGCCATGCCGAGATCGCGGCCAAAGCGCAGCAGCGCGCTGTCGTTCGAGAACAGCCGGTTGAACAGGTCGGTGGCCGCCGCCAGCGAGGCGGTGTCGAAGCGCCGCCATTGCTGGTAGCGCGCCAGCACCAGTGGCGAGGCGATGTCCTCGCCGCGCCGCTGCGCACGGCTCAGCACATGCGCCAGCGCCGCCACATCGCGCAGCCCGGCGTTCAGGCCCTGGCCGGCGATCGGGTGCATGCCATGCGCCGCATCGCCCACCAACGCCAGCCGCTCGGCGATGAAGCTGTTGGCCAGCGTCAGGTTCAGCGGGTAGACGAAGCGCTTTCCGGCAAGGGAGATTTCTCCGAGGAAGTCGCCGAAACGCGGACGCAGGACCTCGAGATACTGATCGTCAGGCAGGGCGTTGATGGCGCGGGCCTGCGCCTCGGTTTCGCTCCAGACGATGGAGCTGCGGTTGCCCGGAAGCGGCAGGATGGCGAGCGGCCCCGGCGGCATGAAGAACTGGTGCGCGACGCCGTGATGGGGCTTTTCATGCGCGATGGCGCAGACCAGCGCGGTCTGCCCATAGCCCCAGCCGGTGCGCCGAATGCCGGCCCGCGCGGCGGTGCCGCTGCGCCGCCCGTCGGCGCCCACCAGCAGCCGCGCCTGCAGCATCTCGCCGCTGGCCAGCGTCACGCTGATGCCGCCCGGGCCGGGTTCCTGCGCGATCACCGTCTCGCCGGCGCGCTGTTCGACAAGCGGGTTGGCCTCCATCGCGTCAAGCAGGGCGCGGCGCAGGTAGCGATCCTCGACCATCTGGCCCATCGGCCCTTCCTCGATCTCGGCGCTGTCGAAATGCAGCCCGAGGAAGACCTGCGCATCGCCCACGCGCCCGTCGGTCACCTTGATCTCGCGCATCGGCTGGGCGTTGGGCTCCAGCCGCTCCCAAAGCCCGAGATTGTCGAGCATCCGCACCGAGGACAGCGCCAAGGCATAGCCGCGCCCGTCGAAATCCTCCTGCGTGCGCGCCGCCTCGGGCAGGGCGTCGATGACGATGCTCTTCAGCCCGGCCTTCGCCGCCGCCAGCGCCAGGGCGGGGCCGTTCAGCCCGCCGCCCACGATCAGGATGTCGCAATCATGTTCCATGAGCGCAAATATGCGGCCCCGCGCGGGATTGTCCATGCGCTGCGCTGCCGCTACCAATGCCGCAACGGCAAAAAACGAGGTACGGCGATGAGCGATCTGACAGGCATGAGCGCAGCTGCGCTGGGGCAGGGCATCGGTAAGGGCGAGATCGACCCGGTGGCACTCACCCAGGCCTTTCTCGACAAGATCGCCGCGCACCCGCTGGAGGACCGGATCTATGCCCGCCTGACGCCCGAGCGGGCGCTGGCCGAGGCCCATGCCGCCCGCCACCGCGCCGAACTGAAGCAGCGCCGCTCGCCGCTCGACGGGGTGCCGGTGAGCTGGAAGGACCTCTTCGACACCGCGGGCATCGCCACCGAGGCCGGCTCGAAGCTGCTCGAGGGCAGGGTGCCCGCGCGCGACGCGGCCGTGCTCGAGGTGGCGACCGCGATGGGGCTGGTCTGCCTCGGCAAGACCCACATGTCGGAACTGGCCTTCTCGGGCCTCGGCCTCAACCCGATGACCGCGACCGCGCCTTGCGTGAACGATCCCGAGGCCGTGGCCGGCGGGTCCTCCTCCGGCGCCGCGGCGTCGGTGGCCTTTGGGCTGGCGGCGGCCGCCATCGGCTCGGACACCGGCGGGTCGGTGCGTATCCCGTCGTGCTGGAACGATCTGGTGGGGCTCAAGACCACCTCGGGCCGGATCTCGCTGCAAGGCGTGGTGCCGCTGGCGGTGAAGTTTGACACCATCGGTCCGCTCTGCCGGACGGTCGAGGATGCCGCACTGACCTTTGCCGCGCTCGAGGGCCGTGACGCCCCAGATCTGCGCGGCGCCTCGCTCGAGGGCCGGCGCTTCGCCCGGCTCACGACCATCGTCCTCGACGACATGAGCCCCGAGCCGGCCGCCGCGCATGAGGCGGCCCTCGAGACGCTTGCCGCCGCCGGCGCCGAGATCGTCGATCTCGACGTGCCCGAGATCGCCATCCCGATGCAGGATGCGGGCATTCTCTACACCACCGAGGCCTGGGCCGCCTGGGGCGAGGCCATCGAGGCGGCGCCCGACAAGATGTTCGCGCCCATCCGCGAGCGGTTCGAGGGCGGCAAGCCGGTCACCGGCGCCGCCTATCTGCGTGCGCTCGACCGCATGGAGGCCGCCCGCGCCGCCTATGCCCGCGCCACCGCCGGCTTCGACGCAGTGCTCTGCCCGACCGCGCCGATCCTGCCGCCGAACATCGACAAGCTGATGGAGCAGGGCGAGTATTACGTCACCGCCAACCTTCTGGCGCTGCGCAACACCCGCGTCGGCAATGTCATGGGCGGCTGCGCCCTCACCTTGCCCACCGGCACCCCCTCCTGTGGCCTGTCGCTGATGGCCCCGCCGATGCAGGAAGACCGCCTTCTGCGCCTCGGCATCGCCGCCGAGCGCGCCCTGGCCTGACGCCACCCGCCAGCAAATCGCGCCCGGCTCTTCTCTGGTTGCAAAATACCTCGGGGGAGGAGCGGCGCAGCCGCGACGGGGGCAGCGCCCCCGCCGTCCCCTCCGCAAGAGCGCCGGGTGTTACTCCGCGGCGATCGCACCGTTGTCGTCGCGCTCGACCACGAGCGTGCGGGTGGGGAAGGGAATATCGACCCCATGCTGGTCGAGCGCTTCCTTGACCTTGCGTGTCATGTCGGCCTGGTACTGGAAGAAATCGGCGCTATCTACCCAGACCCGGACCAGGAAATCCACCGAGCTGTCGCCGAGCGCGTTGACCTGGATGAACGGCTCGGGATCGGACTTGGAGCGCTCGTCGGCCATGATGGTGCTCAGGATCACCTCTTCGGCGGTCTTGAGGTTGGCGCCGTAGCCGACCCCGAAGGTCCATTCGGCGCGACGGGTGCTGTAAACCGAGAAATTCTCGATCACGTTGCCCCAGACCGAGGCGTTGGGCACGATCACCTGCGTGTTGCTGAGCGAGGCCAGCTCGGTGGTGTTGAGGGTGATGTCCTTGACGGTGCCCATCTCGCCGGCCACCTCGATGAAATCGCCCAGCTTGAAGGGGCGGAACACGATGATCATGACCCCGGCGGCGACGTTCGACAGCGTGCCCTGCAACGCCAGGCCGACGGCAAGACCGGCAGCGCCGAGCGCGGCGATGATCGAGGTGGTCTGGATGCCGAGATTGTTCATCACGATCAGGCCGGTGAAGATCAGCACGAGATAGCGCGCGATCTGGCCGAGAAAGGCGAAGAGCGTGTCGTCGAGCCGCGGGCTGCGTTTCGAGATCGCGATCACCCGGCGCCGCACCCAGCCGGCGATGATGAAGCCGATGATCAGGATCAGCAGGCCGGTGACCACGTTGCCGAGGATCCCGGCGAGGAAATCCAGCGTCAGCACGTCTGACAGGGAGGTGCCGTTGTAGATCTCGGTATTCATGATGTCATTGATCGGTTCCATGGTCCCTCGCGCATTTTTTCTGCAATATGACATCGTTCCTGACGCCCGCACGGGCAACACGCAAGAGGCGAGCGCGGTTCCGGCCGTCCCCTCTGGCAAAGCGGTGCGCGAGGGTTTAAGTAACGGACTCGAATTCACACGGAGCGCGCAGCCTTGAGACATGACACCGGCGGCCGCCTCACCCGGGACGGCATCCGCATTCACGACCCCGAAGATTTCGCCGGCATGCACGCCGCCGGCGCCGTCGCCGCGAAGATCCTCGACGACGTGGCGCCACATGTGCGCCCGGGCCAGACCACGGGCGGGCTCGAAGAGGTGATCCGCGCCGCGGTCGAGGCCTCCGGCTCGACATCGGCCACGATCGGCTACCGGGGCTACCAGCACGCCAGCTGCATCTCGGTCAACCACGTGGTCTGCCACGGCATTCCGGGCAGCAAGATCCCCAAGTGGAAGAACGACAGCCACGCCCGCAACGATGATACCCTGCTCGACGGGGACATCCTGAACATCGACGTGACGGTGATCGTCGATGGCTGGTACGGCGACACCAGCCGCATGTACGTGGCCGGCGAGCCCAAGCCCTACGCCCAGCGGCTGATACAGGTCACGCACGATGCGCTGATGATCGGCATCGAGCAGGTCAAGCCCGGCAACACCTTCGGCGACATCGGTCACGCCATCCAGAGCTACGTTGAGGGCCATCGCATGTCGGTGGTGCGCGACTTCTGCGGCCACGGCCTTGGCCGGGTGTTCCATGCGCCTCCCAACGTCCTGCATTACGGCCGCGCCGGGAGCGGCCCGCAGCTTGAGGAAGGCATGTTCTTCACCATCGAACCGATGGTCAATCTCGGTCGCCCCGAGACCAAGGTGCTCAAGGACGAGTGGACCGCGATCACCCGCGACAAGTCGCTCTCGGCACAGTTCGAGCATTCGGTCGGCGTGACCGCGGACGGGGTCGAGATCTTCACCCTCTCTCCCGGGGGCAAGTTTCACCCCACCTGAGAGGGATTGCGGGCCGCGTGCGGCCCGCCCGAAGAGGGGGGCGCTGCCCCCTCTTGGCCTGCGGCCAATTCACCCCCGAGGTATTTTGAAACCAGAGAAGCCAGGAGCGTTGCGCCTTTGGCTTCTCTTCGTCAGAAATACTCCCGCCGGAGGCAGGCCGTCCGGGGCCGCAGCCGCAGGTCAGCGGCAAGGGCGCGGGGTTAACTCCACTTCCACAGCGCTGGCACGAAGCGGTAGGCGTCTCCTTCACGCATGACGTGGCCGACACCGGGGAAGGGGAAGTGGTATCCAAGTACCGCCATGCGATCCGCCACCGCCATGTCGAGCAGGCGCTTGCGGGTTGTCACGGTGACGTCGCCATCCATGTCGAAGCTGTTGTACCACTCCGGGTGGGCGAAGTTGGTGTAGGCGTGGCTCATGGCGTCGCCGGTGGCGAGCAGCTGCTGGCCATTCGACTCGACGATCAGGCTCATGTGGCCCGGCGTGTGGCCTGGCGTGTCGAGGACGCGCAGGCCGGGCACGATCTCCTGTCCGTCGCTCATCAGGTCCCACTCGGCGCCGTCGACCCGGATCGAGTTCTGCGCCCCGACGACGAATTGCTGCATCTCTGCCGGGACCTGGCTTGCGAGCCCGTCCTGCATCCAGAAATCATGCTCCGCTTTACCAAGGAAATAGGCTGCGTCGGGCAGGATCGCCTCGTCGAAATCGTCGCGGATGCCCCAGATGTGGTCCGGATGGGCGTGGGTGATCACCACGTGGGTGATGGTCGAGGGATCGATCCCGGCGGCGTCGAGATTGGCCATCAGCCGGCCCGCGGTGTCGAGGAAGCGGTTGCCGGAGCCCACGTCGACCAGCACCGTGGCCTCGCCGATCTCGACCAGCAGGTGATTGGTGTGGGAGTAGTTGGTCTCGGGCGACAGGAAATGCCGCTCGAGGAAGGCCTTCACCTCCTCGGGATCGGCATTCACCCCGAGGCCGTCGGCGGGCAGTTGCAGCGAGCCGTCCGAGATTACGGTGATCTTTGCCTCGCCCAAGGTGAAGGCGAAATGCGTCGGGTTGCCGGTGGCCGGCGAGCCGAGCTCGGCGCGGGTCACGGCGGGCAGGGTCAGCGCCGGGGCCGCGGCGGCCATGGCAAGGATGTCCCGCCGGCTGGGTTTGAAGAGCGTCATGCGGAGCCTCCCTCTCGTCGCACGAATATACATATGCGAATAAGATACAGGATGCAGGCCCGATTGCCAGCCTTGAAGGACGCGCGTCACTCAGGTGGTGCGCAGAACCGTCACGTGGGTGTCGCCGTAGCGGCGGGTGTCGAGGAGAGCGAAGCCCTCCGGCGCGGTTTGCGGCGCGCTTTCCTCCCAGACGATCAGCGCTTCCGGCGCGATCCAGCCGCCGTCCCGGGCGGCGTGCAGAGCGCGGGTGCCCAGATCCTTGCCGTAGGGCGGATCGAGGAAGACGAGATCGCAGGCCGCCTCTGCCTTGGGCAGGCGGGTGGCGTCGCGGGCGATCAGGGCCGCCCGATCGCCGCAGCCCAGCAGGCGGATGTTGTCGCGCAGCAGCGACTGCGCCTTGCGCCCGTCATCGACGAAGGTGCAGGCCTCGGCCCCGCGCGACAGCGCTTCGAGACCAAGTGCCCCGGTGCCCGCGAAGAGATCGAGAACGCGCGCGCCGTCGAAGGGCTCTCCGAAGCGGCCCCCGCCCAGCATGTTGAACAGGCTCTCGCGCACGCGGTCGGTGGTCGGGCGCAAATGCGCCCGGGGATCGCCCTTGCCGACCGAGGTGAGCGCCCGTCCGCGCCAGTCTCCGGCGATGATCCTCACGCTTTCAACAGCGCCTTGAGGTCGGTCTCGGGGTCGGACACCGCCTCCGGCTCGGGCGATTTCCCGGCCTCGATCAGGCGCTTGCCGACCATGTAGGCGCGCGGGTCGTTCATCGCGTCGAGCGCCAGTAGCGTGGCGCCCGCGTAGTACCAGTGCGAGACCGCATCGCCCGTCTTGCGCACCACCACCCTGTCGTAGCCTGCGTTGAGACCGGCGATCTGCAGCTTCACGTCGTACTGATCCGACCAGAACCATGGCTTGGCCTCGTAGGCGCGGCCCACACCCATGATGTTATCGGCCACCGCCTCGGCCTGGTCGATGGCGTTGCCGACGCTCTCGAGCCGGATCTGGTCGCCGCGATAGGGGAAGGAGGCGCAGTCGCCGGCGGCCCAGACATTGGGCGCCGAGGTACGACCGGTCTCATCGGTGCGGATGCCGTTCTCGATGTCGATGCCGGCGGCCTCGGCCAGTTCGAGCGCCGGCAGGATGCCGACGCCGGCAATGACGAAATCGACTTCGAGCGTGGTACCGTCGGTGAGCTCGGCGGCGGAGACCTTGCCGTCCTCGCCGGTGAGCTTGCCGAGGCCGACGCCTTCGCGGATATCGACGCTCTTGGCCGTGTGCAGCTTGCGGAAATAGTCGGCGGTCTCAGGTGCCGCGACCCGCTGCAGGATGCGCTCGGCCATCTCGACCAGCGTGACCTTGAGGCCGAGCTTGGCGGCCACCGCCGCTGCCTCGAGCCCGATATAGCCGCCGCCGACGATCAGCACGCTTGCACCTTGGGTGAAGCGCGGCTTCATGGCGTCGACATCTGCGATGCCACGGACGCAGAACACGCCGTCGAGATCGCCGCCGATGGCGGCCGGCAGGCGGCGCGGATGCGAGCCGGTGCAGAACACGAGATCATCGTAGGAGATCTTGCGCCCGTCGGCGATGATTGCCTTGCCTTCGGTGTCGACGGCGGTCACCGGCGCGTTCAGCACCAGTTCGATGTCCTGCTCGTCGTAATAGGCGCGGGGGCGGAGGAAGAGACGCTCCTCCTCCATATCGCCCAGCAGGTAGGCCTTGGACAGCGGCGGGCGCTGGTAGGGCGGCACCGGCTCGGCGCCGATCAGGGTGATCCCGCCCTCGAAGCCCTTCGAGCGCAGCCGCGCCACCAGCGAGGCGCCGGCCTGGCCGCCCCCGATCACCACCACATTGCCCATCAGCCTGTTCCCGTTTTTGCGTTTGCCTATTCGGGCGCAGCCTATATCCCTGAAGCTGGAAAACGCAATCAAGGGAGACGCGCGACATGGCCATATCCAAAGGCGATACCCTGCCCGGCGCAACGCTGGTGCAGTTCGGCGAAAACGGACCGGAAGCGGTCGAGCTGGGCGAGAAGCTCAAGGGCCGCAAGGTGGTGATCTTCGCGGTGCCCGGTGCCTTCACCCCGACCTGCCACTCGGCGCATGTGCCGAGCTTCATCCGCACCAAGGACGGCTTCGCCGAAAAGGGCGTCGACGAGATTATCTGCGTCTCGGTCAACGACCCCTTCGTTATGAAGGCCTGGGGCGAGACGACCGGCGCCACCGAGGCCGGGATCACCATGCTGGGTGACCCGGAGAGCGCCTTCACCAAGGCCATCGGCATGGACTTCACCGCGCCGCCCGCGGGCCTGATCGCGCGCTCGAAGCGCTACGCGATGCTGGTCGAGGACGGCACCGTCACGCTGCTGCACGCCGAGGCAAGCCCTGGCGAGTGCGAGATTTCCGCCGGCGAGGGGCTTCTCGAGGCGATGTGATGCTGCTTGGCGCGCCGGTCAGCCGGCGCGCCTGAGGTCGGCGATCATCGCATCGATGTCGCCGCGGCGGCGGTCGAGCATGGCGCCGATCTCGGTCCGCTCGGTGAGCAGCATGTTCACGCCCTCTACATACATGTTGTAAAAGCGCCCGGACTTCTCGCCGACGAAGAAGGTCACGTCGAAGGGCGATTGCCCGCGCAGCAGCGCCGTGGTCGAGACCTGGTAGGCGTTCTTGACCTTGCGGCTGCCCTCGATCTCGAGCTGGCCGCCGATGAACTTGCGGAATTGCTTGCCGTATTTGCGGCTGACATAGCCCGCGAAGGCGTTGGTGAAGGCCTTCTTCTGCGCCGGGGAGGCGCGGCGGCCGTCGGCCCCCATCGCGTAGGCCGCGATGTAGGGCATGTCGCCATAGGTTCGGAAGATGCGTTCGAAATCGGCGATCATCGCGGTTTCGGATTTGCCCGAGTCGATCACCCGGTTGATATCGACGAGCATGCGTTCGACCAGATCCGCGGCCTGTGCGCTGCTGACGGCCAGTGCTGCGCCTGGGAACAGCGCGCAGAGCGCCGCCGCGGCGCCGCTCGCGACGAGATCCCTGCGGGTCAGAAAGTGCCGGGTCATCAAAATCCCTCCGTGTCCAGTGCTTCGGGGTCGATATAGTCCGCCGCGCCGGTCTCGGTATCTCCGATCTGGTAGCGGCGGTAGGCGAGATAGCTGTTGCGGGTCTGGGCGTAGCTGTCGGCGCTGTCGTACAGCAGCGTGTCGAGCGT
Organism: Salipiger bermudensis; assembly: GCF_017309175.1. NCBI lineage: Bacteria > Pseudomonadati > Pseudomonadota > Alphaproteobacteria > Rhodobacterales > Roseobacteraceae > Salipiger > Salipiger bermudensis. The sequence continues at coordinate 184,038 of NZ_JAEKJV010000007.1, forward strand.
GTCTCCATAGGCCACCCGGTCGGCCACCTTGCCCGCGGCACGGATGCCCACCGAATAGTAGCGCTCGGGATCGGGCAGGTTGAAATAGCCAAGCGGGTTCAGGGCGACATCGACGACCTTGCCGACCGCCTCGCGCTCGGTCGCGGGGCCGATGAGCGGCAGCTCGATATAGGCGCCCTCCGGGAAGCCCCAGACATGCAACGTCTCGCCGAAATCGCTCTTGTCCTCGGGCAGACCGATCCGGCCTGCGACGTCGAACAGCCCGGCGAGACCGACTGTGGCGTTCACCCCGAAGCGCAGGGTGTTGCGCGTGGCGCGACCGAGACGGGCCTGCAGCAGCTGGTTCACCACGGTTTGCGGCAGGCGCAACGTGTCGGCCACGTTCGAGACGCCCTCGAGCACCGGCGCGGGAATGGCGCTGGCGCCGCCCTCACCTCCGCCGCCAAGTGCGGAATCAACGCGCTTGTTGAAGGCGTGAACACGGCGGTTGCCGGCTTCCTGTGGGTCGAAGATGCCATCTGGCGCATCGCCCGGCCCCGGAACGGCGCAGGCCGTGAGAAACAATACTGCGATGACCGGAGGGAGTGTCTTCAGTGTCGGCATGCCGCACTCACCCGAAATTAAAGTGCATTGGAAATTTCCGTCCTTGCTATAGAAGGAACCATAATTGCAGATTGAGCCGGCGTCACAAGCAAGCGGCGCTCAGGGAATTGCCCTGTGTCGGATCGGCGACAGGATGATCATTAAGACTTCTCCGCGTACACTGCGGTAAACAATACGACTGAGGGAGAGCGCATTTCAGATGATACCGCGTTCGAAAGAGGCCGGACGCGACGAGCTGATCGCCGCGCGACGCCAGAGCAGACCTTACTACTGGTTCGTGGCAATCTTCAGCTTCTTCGTGAACCTGCTGATGCTGACTGGCCCGCTTTACATGCTGCAGGTCTACGACCGCGTGCTGGGATCGCGCTCGATTGCCACGCTGATCGCGCTGTCGGGGCTCGTGGTGTTTCTCTACGGCATGATGGGCATCCTCGATTATGCCCGCGGGCGCGTCATGGCGCGGGTTGCCGCGCGTTTTCAGGCGGCGATGGACGTGCGCGTCTTCGACGCGGTGATGCGCCGCGCCGCGGTGAAGCCGGATGAACTGTCCGCCACCGGCCTCAAGGATCTCGAGTCGATCCAGCGGCTGATGTCCTCGCCGGTCCTGATGGCCTTCTTCGACATGCCGTGGACCCCGTTCTTCATCGCCGGCATCTTCGTGTTCCATCCCTGGCTCGGCTATCTCGCGCTGACCGGGGGCGTGATCCTCATCTTCGTGACCGTGCTGAACCAGACCTTCAGCCGCGCACCTACGCTGAAATCGAACCATGCGCTGCTGGTTGCCGAGCGCAACTCGGACGAGATCCGCAACGAGGCCGAGATGGTGCAGTCCCTCGGGATGCGCGAGGATGCGTTCCGGCGCTGGAACACCGCGCGCTCGGACGCGCTGCGCGGCCAGATCGGCACCACCGACATCATCGGCACCTTCACCGTCGCGACCAAGACCTTCCGCCTGTTCCTGCAGTCGGCGATGCTCGGGCTCGGCGCCTATCTCGTGCTGCAGGGCGAATTGACGCCCGGTGCGATGATCGCGGGCTCGATCCTGATGGGGCGCGCCCTCGCGCCGATCGAGCTTGCCATCGGCCAGTGGCCCGCGGTGACCCGCGCCCGCAAGGGCTGGGACAGCCTGGCCCAGCTGCTGACCGAAGAGCCCCCCGAAGCGCCGCGCCTGCCGCTGCCCAAGCCGCAGGCGCGGCTCGAGGTTACGCAGCTGACCATCGTGCCGCCGGGCGAGCATCAGGCCTCGCTGCGGCTGGTGAGCTTTGATCTTGAACCCGGGCATGCGCTTGGCGTGATCGGCTCGTCCGGGGCCGGCAAGTCGACGCTGGCGCGCGCCCTCACCGGCACCTGGAAGCCCGCCGGCGGCAAGATCCGTCTCGATGGGGCCGCGCTCGACCAGTACGGCCAGTCGCTGGGCGAGCATATCGGCTACCTGCCGCAGCGCGTGACGCTGTTCAACGGCACCATCGCCGAAAATATCGCCCGCCTGTCGCACACGCCCGACCCGTCCAAGATCGTCGAGGCCGCCAAGAAGGCCGACGCCCACGAGATGATCCTCAAGATGCCGCAGGGCTACGACACCAAGGTGTCGTCCACGGGCGGCCGTCTCTCGGGCGGGCAGATGCAGCGAATCGGGCTGGCCCGCGCGATGTACGGCGACCCGGTGCTGCTGGTACTCGACGAGCCCAACTCGAACCTCGACAACGAGGGCTCCGAGGCGGTGAACCAGGCGATCCGCAAGATGAAGGACGAGGGCAAGACGGTGATCATCATGGCGCACCGTCCCTCGGCGATCCGCGAATGTGATATGCTGCTGATGCTCGAGCATGGCACCCGTGCGGCCTTTGGCTCGAAAGAGGAAGTGCTGCGCTCGCGGGTCAAGAACCACGAGCAGATTGCCACGGCCGCAGGGCCGGGAGGTGTGAGATGAACGACGACTCAAAGGGCTTTTCGCTGCGCACGCCGATGACCTTCGGCCTGGCGGCGCTGCTGATCCTCGTGGTCGGCTTCGGCACCTGGGCGGCGACCACCGAGATCTCGGGCGCGATCATCGCCGGGGGGCAGATCCAGGTCGATCAGAACCGGCAGGTGGTCCAGCATGCCGACGGTGGCATCGTCGAGGAGATCCTCGTGGAGGAGGGCGACACCGTCGAGGCGGGCGAGGTGATGATCCGGCTCGATCCGACGCTGCTGCGCTCGGAACTGACCATTGTCGAAGGGCAGTATTTCGAACTGCTGGCGCGGCGCTCGCGGCTCGAGGCCGAGCGTGATGGCGGCGAAGAGATCGTCTTCCCCGAAATTCTCCTCACCCATGCCGAGACCGATGACGAGGTGGCAGAACTGATCAGCGGCCAGCGCAACCTGTTCTTCGCTCGCCGGGCCTCGATGGACCGCGAGGTCGAGCAGCTCAACAAGCGCAGCGATCAGATCGGCAACCAGATCGAGGGGGTCGAGGCGCAGGTCGAGGCGCTCGCGGCGCAGCTGTCCTTCGTCGACGAAGAGCTCGAAAGCCAGAGGTCGCTTCTCGCACGCGGGCTGGCGCAGGCCAGCCGGGTGCTGTCGCTGCAACGCGAGGCGGCGCGTCTTGCCGGCGAACGCGGCGAGCTGGTGTCCACCATGGCGCAGGCCGAGGGCGAGATTACCGAGATCGAGATCGAGATCATCAAGCTCGACACCGCCCGCCGGGAAGAGGCGATCACCACCCTGCGCGACATGCAGTATCGCAGCCGCGAACTGGCCGAACAGCGGCTGGCGCTGCTCGAGCAGCTCAAGCGGCTCGAGATTACCGCCCCGGTTGCGGGGGTGGTCTATGGCATGACCGTGTTTGCACCACGCTCGGTGATCCGGGCCGCGGACCCGGTGCTGTATCTCGTGCCACAGGACCGTCCGCTGGTGATCGCGGCGCAGATCGAGCCGATTCACATCGACCAGACCCATGTGGGGCAGGAGGTGACGCTGCGGTTCTCGGCGCTCGACCAGCGCACCACGCCGGAGCTGTTCGGCACGGTGACGCAGATCTCGGCCGACGCCTTCACCAACGAGGAGACCTCGGTGAGCTACTACCGCGCCGAGATCATCCTCAACGAGGGCGAGGCCGAGAAGCTGCCCGAGGGCAGCACGCTGATCCCGGGGATGCCGGTGGAGGCTTTCCTGCGCACCGCCGACAGGACGCCTCTGGCCTATCTCGTGAAGCCCTTCACCGACTACTTCTCGAAGGCCTTCCGCGAAAGCTGATCCACCGCTCAGGCGGCTATTTCCATTGCGGCGCGGGGCGGATAGCCTCGCGCCGACTCACATCCGGAGGTTCCCATGAGCGATATCGATGCCCGCCTGAACGAGCTTGGCCTGACCCTGCCCGAGGCGCCGGCCCCCGCCGCCAATTACGTGCCGTTCGTGCAGACCGGCAATCTCGTCTTTGTCTCGGGCCAGATCAGCCAGGGCCCCGACGGATTGATCCTCGGCAAGCTCGGCGCCGACATGGAGACCGAGGCCGGCGCCAAGGCCGCGGCGACCTGTGCCCTTGGCCTTCTGGCGCAGGTCAAGGCGGCCTGCGGGGGCGATCTGTCCAAGCTCAAGCGCGTGGTGAAGCTCACCGGCTTCGTCAATTCCACCCTCGAGTTCACCGAGCAGCCCAAGGTGATCAACGGCGCCTCCGACCTGCTGGTCGAAGTGCTGGGCGATGCCGGGCGTCACTCGCGCTCGGCGGTCTCTGCCGCGTCGCTGCCGCTGGGCGTCGCGGTCGAGATCGAAGGCATCTTCGAGATCGCCTGAGCCACATGCTTCCCGCAAGCTTCCTCGACCGGCCCATCGCGCACCGTGCCTATCACGACATCGCGGCGGGCCGGCCCGAGAACTCGGTCGAGGCGATCATCGCCGCGATCGAGGCCGGCTACGGCATCGAGATCGACCTGCAGCTGTCCTCGGATGGCGTGGCGATGGTGTTCCACGATTACGATCTCGACCGGCTGACCGCCGAAACCGGCCCTGTGCGTGGGCGCAGCGCCGCCGCGCTGGGAGCGATGCCGCTCCGGCACGGCTCGAAGGGCATCCCGACCTTCGCCGAGGTGCTCGCGCTTGTTGCGGGGCAGGTGCCGCTGCTGGTCGAGATCAAGGATCAGGACGGCGCCATGGGCCCTGATATCGGCCCGCTCGAGGCCGCTGCCGCCGAGGCGCTCAGGGGCTATGCCGGCCCGGTCGCGCTGATGTCGTTCAACCCGCATTCCGTGGCCGCGCTGGCCGAGCTGGCGCCAGATATCCCGCGCGGTCTCACCACCTGTGCCTATCGGGGGGGCGACGCAGAGCAGCTGCCCGAGGCACGGCTGGCCGGCCTTCGTGCCATCGCGGATTTCGACCGCACCGCCGCCTGCTTCATCAGCCATGACTGGCGCGATCTGACCGCGCCGCGCGTGGCCGAGCTCCGCGCCGCCGGCGTGCCGGTGCTGTGCTGGACGGTGCGGTCGCCCGAAGACGAGGCCGTCGCGCGCGAGGTCGCCCACAACATCACGTTCGAGGGATACCCGGCTTGATCCCGGCGCGGTGCAGGCCAGATAGTGGCCGGCAGGGAATACACGCATGACCGATCAAAGCCCCGACGGCACCATCGCCGTCAACATCCTCACATCGCTGGACCAGATCGCGCCGGGCGACTGGGATGCCTGCGCCTGTCCCGAAGCCGTCGATGGCGGCCGGCCCAATGACCCGTTCACCACCCATCGCTTCCTGCACGCGCTCGAGGCCTCGGGCTCGGTCGGGCGCGGCACCGGCTGGGAGCCGCGCTATCTCAGTGCCGAGCTCGACGGCGAAATCATCGCCGTGGCGCCGCTTTATGCCAAGGGCCACAGCCAGGGCGAGTACATCTTCGATCACAACTGGGCCCACGCCTACGAGAGCGCGGGGGGCGACTATTATCCCAAGCTGCAGATCGCGGTGCCCTTCACCCCGGTCACCGGGCGGCGCTTCCTCACCAGGCCCGGGCACGAGGCGACCGGCATCTCGGCGCTGGTGCAGGGGGCGGTCCAGTTCGCGGCGCAGAACGAACTCAGTTCGCTGCACGCCACCTTCTGCACCGAGGCGGAGGCCATCGCCGGCGAGCGCATGGGGCTTCTGCGCCGGGTGACGCAGCAGTTTCACTGGGAGAACCACGGCTACGCCGATTTCGACGCCTTCCTCGCCAGCCTCAGCTCGCGCAAGCGCAAGAACATCCGCAAAGAACGTCGCACGGCGCACGACTTCGGCGGCGAGATCCGGATGCTCTCGGGCGACGAGATCGAGGCCGAGCACTGGGACAGCTTCTGGCATTTCTACCAGGACACCGGGGCGCGCAAATGGGGCACGCCCTACCTGACCCGCGCCTTCTTCGAGATCGCCCACGAGACCCTGCGCGACGACATCGCCATGGTGGTCGCCTCGCGCGAAGGGCGCGACGTGGCGGGCGCGCTGAACTTCATCGGGCGCGATGCGCTCTACGGGCGCTATTGGGGCTGCGTCGAGGATCATCCCTGTCTGCACTTCGAGGCGTGCTACTATCAGGCCATCGACTTCGCCATCCGGCACGGGCTGGAGAGGGTCGAGGCCGGGGCGCAGGGCGAGCACAAGCTGGCCCGCGGATACCTGCCGACCGAGACCCACTCCCTGCACTGGATCGCGGACCGGGGTTTCGCCGACGCGGTGGCGCGCTATCTCGAAGAGGAGCGGCGGGCCATCGGACAGGATATCGAGATCCTGACCGCCTATGGCCCGTTCCGAAAGGAAATCAGGGAAGAACAGGAATGACCGAGAAACTCTCCGACACCGCCCGCGACACCGTGCTTGCCCCGCTGTTCGAAAGCGGCTGGAAAATGGTCGAGGGGCGCGACGCGATCCACAAGACCTTCGAGTTCGCGGACTTCACCGAGGCGTTCTCGTGGATGACCCGCGCCGCGCTCTGGGCCGAGAAGTGGGACCACCACCCGGAATGGAGCAATGTCTACAAGACCGTCGAGGTGACGCTCTCGACCCATGATGTGGACGGGCTGTCCTCGCTCGACGCCAAGCTGGCGCGCAAGCTCGATACGCTCTGAGCTCTGGCCGGCACGCCCCGCCGGTATCGCGGATCAGGACCCCGGCCCGCTCAGGCCGGGGTCTTTTTCTTTCGGGGCTTCGGTTCGGCGGCCGGAATGATCGTGTCCGGATCGACGCCGCGCTTCTCGGCGCTGGCGCGGACCGCCTCGCGCAGGGTCTCGCTGCGCTTCAGCAAGCGCCGGAACCGCGCCTCGTCGAGCACCAGCAGGGTGCTCGGCACGATGGCGCGCGATTCGAAGCGGCGTGGCTTCTCGGTCAGGATCGCGAGCTGGCCGAACATCTCGCCCCGGCCAAGTCGCCAGGTCTGGCCGCCGCGCTCGAGCTCGACCGCGCCGGTGGCGATGAAATACACGCTGCGGGCGGTGCTGTCGGGGCGCAGGATCACCTCGCCGGGGTTGACGTATTGGGCAGAAAGCGCGCGGGCGAGCTGCTTGACCGAGGGATCGTCGAGATCGGAGAACAGCGGGAATTGCCGCACCAGTTCGGAGCGTTGCAGCGCAACGTCGAGGCGCGGGCGCTTTTCGCTGGCGGCGCGGCGGTCGGCAATGTCCTGCATCAGCGAGGTGTGAAGTTCCTCGCCGATCAGCCCGTCGGCCCACATGGTGTTGTACTCGCGCTCTTCCAGCCGCAGCTGGGTGCGGCGGATGAAGTGGCGCTCGAGCGTCTCGGCATAGCCGGGATATTGCAGCCGCAGCCCCTCGAGCGCGGTGTTGACGGTCTCGACGCGGCGGCTCAGCAGCTCGGTCAGCAGTTCCGAGACCCGGCGTCCATGGATGCGGCGGATACGGCCATGGATGAAGCCGTCGAGATCGCGCAGGATCAGCTTCTGTGACAGCAGCAGCTCGAACCGGTCGGCGGTGAGCCGCGACAGCGGGCCCGAGACGCCGGCGCGGTTATGGAGCAGCGCCGCCAGCCGGAAGGCCTTGCCATAGGCCACGACGCGACGCGCGGCGCGGCGATAGCCGCTGCGCCCGCCGGTGCGGGTGGCCTCGATCAGCCGGTCGGCATCCGACAGCAGGATCTCCGACAGTCGCGAGGAGATCGAGTGATCGCGCACCCGCTCGATGATGGTGTCGCGCTCGGCCCCGGCCAGCGCAATCAGGCCCAGCGTCACGCGGTCCTTGTCGAGGATCTCGGTGTCTTCCTCGGCCTGTTTGACCGCCTCTTCGAGCCGGTCACCGAAGCGCTTGGCTTCGCTGCGGATGATGCGCTGATCGAGATCGTAATTCGCGGTGGTGCGCGAGACATCCTCGCGCACGGTCTGCAGCGACACCGCGACCACCTGCTTTGACAGGGCCTGGTCCAGCGGCGACAGCTGGTCCAGCCCGAGCTTGCCGATCACCCAGCGCAGCGTGGTGCCCTGCACCAGCAGCGTGAAGAGCGTGAAGCCTGTGGCGAGGATACCGACCTGGCGCTTGATCTCGACCGGCACGCGGAAGTTCTCGGTCACCGCCAGCGCCAGCGCCAGCGTGACGGCGCCGCGCAGCCCGCCCCAGAGGATCGCGCTGCGGTAGGGGCGCTCGACCGGTGGCGACAGGCGCAGCCGGCCCATGATCGGCAGCACGAGGAACAGGATGAAGGCGCGGGCGGCGATGGCAGCAAGCACGACCACGAGCACCAGCCCGGCATCGGAGAGGCGGAACTCCTCGAGCATCCGCGGGATCAGCAGGGCGGCGAGGATGAAGATCAGCGCCCCCGCCCAGTGCGCCAGCAGGTCCCAGACCTCGCGCAGGTTGGTCCATGCCTCGGGCGGCAGCCGGCCGGGGCCGACGATGTTGAGCGTGAGGCCCGCAGCCACCACCGCGATCACGCCCGAGGCGCCGATGCTCTGCTCGGCGGTGATGTAGGCGAGGTAGGGCAGGGCGACCGAGATCGACTGTTGCGCCAGCTCGTAGCGTCCGAAAAGCCCCATCAGCCGCACCGCGATGCGGGCAAGGAGCCAGCCGCTCAGCGCGCCGCCGACGATCAGCAGCGGGAACTGGCTCAGCGCGTCTTCGAGCGTCGGGTCCGGCAGGCCGAGCATGACGAAGCCGAGAAAGAAGCCGAACAGCGCGATGGCGGCGGCGTCGTTGAGCAGGCTCTCGCCCTCGATGATGCGCGCCAGCCGTCGCGGTGCCGAGAGCGAGCGGAAGATCGAGATCACCGCCGAGGGGTCGGTGGTCGAGACGATGGCGCCGATCAGCAGGCAGGCGGCCAGTGGCAGGGTCGAGAACCACGACAGTGCGTAGCCGACGCTGAGCGTGGCGACGACCACGGCCCCCACCGCGAGCAGCAGGATCGGCACCCAGTCGTCGAGCATCCGGCGGATGTTGAGCCCGAGCGTCGCCTGAAACAGCAGCGTCGGCAGAAAGACGTAGAGGAACACGTTGGCGCGGATCGGCAGGCCGAGAATGGCCTCGGCCACCGGGTTGAGCGCGTCGGTAAGCGTGGTGCGCAGGAAGAAGATCGCGCCGGCAGCGATCAGGATGCCCAGCACGGCGAGGATCACGCTGTAGGGCAGCCGCAATCGCGCCGCGAGCGGCTCGGCCAGACCAATGACAAGAAACAGCGACGCGATGACGGTCGTGACAACAACGATGTCCATGGCCCTCGCAATAGCGGGAAACACCCTGTCTTCGGAAGGTCTGAAAACGTTGGAAAGGTCTTATATCACGCAACTGCGAGGGATTGTGGGCGGTTGGCCGCCGCCGGACGCCGGGCCAAGCGTGTCCCGGGCGAGTTGCCGGTGTTCGATCTCTGTCATCCGTGCAAGCGCCGCGTCGAGGTCGCCGCCACAGAGCGCCAGGCTGCGCTGCCAGGCCCGCTGCGCCGAGCGCGGCGACCATGGCAGCGCCGCCTGTGCCAGCCAGCGCCGGAGCGCTGGCGGCAGGCGGTCGAAGCTCTGCATCGGGTCGCCGCTCTGCCTGCGGCGGGGCAGGGCGCTCTGGCCGTTATGGGCGCCGAGGCGCCCCATCAGGCCGCCTCGGTCGCGCGGCGCCAGCCGGGGAACGGATCCTCGAGCGTGGTCCAGAGCTCGGGCGTGAAGCCGGTGTCGGCCTTCAGGAGCGCGGCGTCGAGCGTCTCGGTGATCGCGGCGCGATCCATGCCCGCGCCGATGAAGACCAGCTCCTGGCGCCGGTCGCCCCACGGCTCCTGCCAATGCTGCGCCAGATAAGCCTGCGCCTGCGGGTGATCCGGGCGCCGGGCCTCGGGCACGGTGGCCCACCACATGCCCATCGGGCGGATGCTGCTCAGAGCGCCGGCCAGCGAGAACTCGGCCAGCCAGTCGGGCCGGGTGGCGACCCAGAAATGCCCCTTGGCCCGGATCACGCCGGGCAGCGGCCCGTTCAGCACGTCGTTGATGCGTTGCGGGTGGAACGGCCGCCGGGCGCGGTAGACGAAGGATGAGACGCCGTACTCCTCGGTCTCCGGCACGTGATCGGCAAAGCCGTACAGCTCCTTGGCCCAGAGCGGGTGCTCGTGGGCGGTGGCAAAGTCGAAGAGGCCGGTGTCGAAGATGCGGTCCTGTGGCACCTGCCCGAAATCGGTCTCGATGATCTGCGCATCCGGGTTCAGCGCCGTCACGATCAGCCGCGCCGCATCGGTGCGGTCCTTTCCCGCGGCGCCGACCTTGTTGAGCACCACGACGTCGGCGAACTCGATCTGGTCCACAAGCAGATCGACGAGCGTGCGCTCGTCCGCGTCGCCGAGGCTTTCTTCGCGATCCTTCAGAAAATCGTGGCTGGCGTAGTTCTGCAGCAGGTTCACCGTGTCGACGACTGTGACCATGGTGTCGAGCCGCGCCACATCCGACAGGCTTTGCCCCAGCTCGTCGCGGAACTCGAAGGTGGCGGCGACGGGCAGCGGCTCGGAGATGCCGGTGCTCTCGATCAGCAGGTAGTCGAAGCGGTTCTCGGCGGCGAGCCGGCGTACCTCCTGCAGCAGGTCGTCACGCAGGGTGCAACAGATGCAGCCGTTCGACATCTCGACCAGCGTCTCTTCGGTCTGGCTCAGGTCGGCGCCACCGTCGCGCACGAGATCGGCGTCGATGTTCACCTCGGACATGTCGTTGACGATCACCGCGACCCGGCGGCCCTCGCGGTTGTTGAGCACCTGATTGAGCAGCGTCGTCTTCCCGGCACCCAGAAAGCCGGACAGCACGGTGACGGGGAGGCGGGGGTCTTGCGCGGACATCGGAGATCCTTTGGGTTAGGTTGCGTATGTTATAACGTATCAAATAAAGCGATCCGTGGGTGGGCTGCAACCCCGAAATGCCGCGCGGTGTGCATCGGCAAGGACATGCCGGCAGGTGACGCGCCCGTGAACCGGCTGCGCATTGCGTGGCAGGGCAGGCGGGGATAGTCTTGCCGGACCGATAAAGGAGGCATTGGCATGGCAGGCAAGGCTCTCGGGCTTCTTCGCAACACGGCGCTCGCGCTGACGATGGCTGTGGGCGTGGCCGCACCGGTGACCGCCGAAAGCCTTGCGGGCGACTACCTCGCCGCGCGTCAGGCCAGCTTCAACGGCGATTTCAAAGCCGCGGCCGAGTATTACGGCCGCGCGGTGGCCTTCGATCCGGGCAATCCCTCATTGCTCGAACGCGCCACGCTCGCCAACCTGTCGCTCGGCGATGTCGAGAAGGCGGTGGCGCTGGCCGATCGCCTGTCCGAGCAGGGCTTCCAGAGCCAGATCGGGCACATGGCGCAAATCGCTGAACTTGCCCAGAGCGAGGACTACCAGGCGCTCCTCGAGCGGATCGAGGACCAGACCGCCATCGGCCCGCTGGTCGACGGGCTGGTCAAGGCGTGGTCGGTTCTCGGCGAGGGCGAGATGAGCGGCGCGCTCGAGGCGTTCGATGCGGTGTCGGAAGAGCGCGGCCTCGCCCCCTTCGCCTTCTATCACAAGGCCATGGCGCTGGCCTCGGTCGGGGACTTCGAAGGCGCGGAGGCGATCTTTGCCGAAAACCGCGCCGGGAGCATGCAATATACCCGTCGCGCGGTGATGGCGCGCTCCGAGATCCTCAGCCAGCTCGACCGTCAGGACGAGGCGGTGGCGATGATCGACGAGGGCTTCCCGCCGCCGATGGACCCCGGCCTTGCCGAGATGCGGCAGCGGCTGGTCGAGGGCGAGCGTCTGCCCTTCACCTACGTGAACTCGCCCAAGGACGGCATCGCCGAGGTGTTCTACACCCTCGGGGGCGCGCTGGCCAACGAAGCCGAAGACGATTTCACCCTGCTCTATGCCCGCATCGCGCAGTACCTGCGACCGGATCATTCCGGCGCCATCCTGATGACCGCATCCCTGCTCGAGTCGCTCGATCAGTTCGACCTTGCCGTCGCCGCCTACAAGCAGGTGCCGCGCGACGACTCCTCCTACCATGCCGCCGAGCTGGGCCGCGCCGAGGCGCTGCGCTCGAGCGGCAAGGTCGATGCGGCGGTCGAGGTGCTGGAACAGCTTGCTGGCACCCATGGCGGTCAGGCGGCGGTGCAGTCGGCGCTGGGAGACATGATGCGCCAGCTCGAGCGCTACGACGAGGCGGTCGATGCCTATGACGCCGCGCTCGCCACCTTCGACGACGAAAACCCCTCGCTGTGGTTCCTGCATTACGCCCGGGGCATCAGCAACGAGCGGCTGAAGAACTGGGGCGAGGCCGAGGCCGATTTCCGCAAGGCGCTCGAGCTCAACCCGGGCCAGCCGCAGGTGCTCAACTATCTCGGCTACTCGCTGGTCGAGCAGCATGAAAAGCTCGACGAGGCGCTCTCAATGATCGAGCAGGCGGTCGCCGCGCAGCCGCAGAGCGGCTACATCATCGACAGTCTCGGCTGGGCGCTCTACAAGCTCGGCCGCTACGAGGAGGCGGTGGTGCACATGGAACGTGCCGCCGAGCTGATGGCGGTCGATCCGGTGGTCAACGACCACCTGGGCGATGTCTACTGGGCGGTGGGGCGCAAGCTCGAAGCCGAGTTCCAGTGGAAGCGGGCCCTGAGCTTCATCGACTGGGACGATGCCTCGGACGAGGTCGATCCCGAACGCATCCGCCAGAAGCTGGAGGTCGGGCTCGACGAGGTGCTCGAAGAGGAAGGCCAGCCGCCGCTCAAGATGGCCAATGGCGAGTGAGGTCTTTGCGCCGGCGAAGATCAACCTGACCCTGCACGTGACCGGCCGCCGCGAGGATGGCTACCACCTGCTGGATTCGCTGGTGAGCTTCGCGCCGGTTGGCGACCTCCTAACGATTTCCGAAGGCGATGGCCTGTCGCTGCGGGTCGATGGCCCGGAAGCCGAGGGCGTTCCCGAGGATGGCAGCAACCTCGTGATGAAGGCGGCGGCGCTGCTGGTCAGCGATGCAGATCTGCATTTGCACAAGGCGCTTCCGGCGGCGTCGGGCATTGGCGGCGGCTCTGCCGATGCCGCGGCGGCTTTGCGCGGCGTGTCGGCGCGGGGCGGAGGCGATGCCTCCGCCGAGGCGCTGCTTGCAGCGCATGGCGAAGAAATCCTCGCGCTGGGGGCCGATGTGCCGATGTGTCTTTACGCCCGGCCGCTGAGGGCGGAAGGGATCGGCGAAGCGCTGACGCCGCTGGCATTGCCGCCGGTCGCCGCCGTGCTGGTCAATCCACGCCTGCAGGTCTCGACCCCGGCGGTGTTCCGGGCGCTTGAGCGCCGCGATAACACGCCGATGCCCGAGACCCTACCGGATATGCGCGACACTGCGGACCTGATCGCCGTCCTGTCGGAGATGCGCAACGATCTTCAGGCGCCGGCCTGCGCGGTGCAGCCGGCGATCCTCGACGTGCTGGCCCGGATCGGGGCGCAGCCGGGCTGCAAGCTGGCCCGCATGTCGGGATCGGGGGCGACCTGTTTCGGGCTGTTCCTGTCCGAGACGGAGGCGGCAGCCGCGGCCGAGGCCATCGCAGCGGCAGAGCCGGGTTGGTGGGTGGCGAGCGCTGTGCTGGGCGATTGTTCCGCGCTGGCGGCGCCGCGGGGTCAGTAGACCCGCGACACCACGAAATCGGCGAGCTCGACCAGCAGGTCACGCAGCTCGGACTGCGGCAGCTTCGCCATCGAGGCCTTGGCCTTGTCGGTCCAGGCCTGTGCATCGGCGCGGGTGGCGTCCAGCGCGCCGTGCTTGTTGAGCAGGGCCAGCGCGTGCTCTAGATCGCCATCCTGCTGGTCGCCCTTCTCGATGGTGCGCTTCCAGAAGGCGCGCTCCTCGTCATCGGCGGCGGCGATGGCCTTGATCACCGGCAGGGTCAGCTTGCGCTCGCGGAAATCGTCGCCGACATTCTTCCCAGTGGCCGAGCTGTCGCCCTGGTAGTCGAGCAGGTCGTCGACGATCTGGAAGGCGATCCCCAGCGCATCGCCGTAATCGAACAGCGCCTGAACCTGCTCTTCCTCGACGCCGGCGATCACGCCACCGACCTCGGTTGCCGCCGAGAACAGCGCCGCGGTCTTGCCGCGCACCACCTGAAGGTAGATGTCCTCGTTGGTGCGCAGATCCTGCGCCGCGGTGAGCTGCAGCACCTCGCCCTCGGCGATGGTGGCGGCTGCGTTGCTGAGGATGTTGAGCACTCTCAGATTGCCCGGCTCGACCATCAGCTGGAAGGCGCGGGCAAAGAGGTAGTCGCCCACAAGAACGCTCGACTTGTTGTCCCAGAGCAGGTTGGCAGTGGGGCGGCCCCGGCGCTGCTTGCTCTCGTCGACCACGTCGTCATGCAGCAGCGTGGCGGTGTGGATGAACTCGACCGTCGCGGCGAGATGCACGTGGAACGGACCCTCGTAGCCGCAGAGCCGCGCCGAGGCGAGGGTCAGCAGCGGCCGCAGGCGCTTGCCGCCGGCCTCGACGAGATGCGCGGTGACCTCGGGGATCCGAGGTGCGTGCTTCGACGCCATGCGCTCGCGGATCAGGGCGTTGACCCCGTCCATGTCCCCGGAAAGCAGCGTGGCGAGCCGGTCATGCGGCTTCTGCATCGGCGTATCCAAACCCATCAAACCCTCGGTATCGGCCTCGACAAGGAGGCGCCCCTGTCCTTACATCCCCGGCATGGAAGAGCTTCTGCGCACAAACGACATCACGCTGATCCCGCTGGTCAAAACCCTTCTCGACGGGGAGGGTATAGACAGCTTCGAGCTGGACGTAAACATGAGCGTGCTCGAGGGCAGCTTGGGCATTCTGCCGCGGCGGCTGATGGTCCGGGCCGATCAGATCGACGATGCCCGCCGCATCCTGCGCATGAACGGGGTGCGCTTTGAGGACTGAGCCCTTCGCCGAGGAGGCGTTGCAGCGCAGCGATTTCCTCGGCGGGCGGGTGCGGCTCTGGCAGCCGCGTGAGGGCTACCGGGCGGGCATCGACCCGGTGCTCTTGGCCGCAACCGTGCCTGCAAAGCCCGGTCAGAGCGTTCTGGAGCTGGGCTGCGGGGCCGGGCCGGCGTTGTGCTGTCTTGGCGCGCGGGTGGCGGGGCTGCGCCTCACCGGGCTCGAGATCCAGCCCGCTTACGCGGCGCTGGCGCGGCGCAACCTCGCGGAAAATGCGCTGACGGGCGAGGTCATCGAGGGGGATATCGGAGCACCGCCCTTTGCCTTGAAGGCGCTCACGGTCGATCACGTCCTCGCCAACCCGCCTTATTTCGAGATCGAAAGCCGCAGCATCGCCTCCGATGTCGGGCGCGAGATGGCGTTGGCCGGGCCGGCGCCGCTCGCTGACTGGGTGCGGCTCGCGGCGAAACGCCTGCGTGTGAAGGGCACCGCGACCTTCATCCAGCGCGCCGAGCGCCTGCCCGAGCTTCTGGCGGCAATGGGCGAAGGGCTCGGCTCGCTCGAACTCTGGCCGCTGGCACCACGCGAGGGCAGGGCGCCTCGGCTGATTCTCGCCCGCGGTCGCAAGGGCGGGCGGGCAGCATTCCGCCTTCACGCGCCGCTGATCCTGCATTCGGGACCGGCCCATATTGAAGATGGCGAGGACTATACCGATGTCATTCGTACGGTGCTGCGGGGAGGCGAGGCGCTCAATTTCCCGCCGTGACCGGTCGGTGTTGACGCATGGTAAGGCAATGTTGAGGACGTTCGCATCTGCAGCGTGACTTGAATCGCCGAATGTGCTGCACTGAAGGCTCGTACCCAGCAAAGGAGGACACTATGAGCTTGAGTTCGCATCTGCAGGAACTGAAGAAAAAGCACCACCACCTCTCGACCGCTGTTGAAGAAATGCAACGCAGTCCGGGCGTTGACGACCTGCACGTCGCCGAACTGAAGAAGCAGAAACTCCGCCTCAAGGAACAGATCAACAAGCTGAGCACCCAGCCGCATTGATCGCCTGAACTTTGCAGTGCCCCGGTCTGGTGGTCTTCGGGCGGCCGGGCCGGCCTCGAAATGCGGGAAAACTCCCGGAAAACCGAGGTAACAACAGCTCGAATCAGAGCTGACACAAATTAAACATCCAAATGTAAAACGCTGGTGACGGCGCGGAGGGAAACGCCCGCGCCGTCACTTTGTTTGATCGCCCCGGCTCGGTGTTTGATCGCCCAAGCCTCAGTCGCTGATCGGCTCGAGCGTGGCTTCCAGCCGCTCGCGCAGGTGCGCGTGCTGGTCGGGCAGCTTCAGCGCCTCGCCAAGCGCGCCGCGCTCTTCGTCGCGGTCGAAGCCGGGCTCGCCGGTCGCGACCTCGAAAAGCACCCCGCCGGGGCTGCGGAAGTAGATCGCCCAGAAGTAGTCGCGGTCGATCTGCTCGGTCACCTGGAAGCCCTCGCCTTCGAGCGCCTGCTGCACCTCTTTCTGCGCCGCGCGGTCGGCGACGGCGAAGGCGACGTGATGCACGCTGCCGGCGCCCTGACCGGCCTCCGGAGCATCGCTCTGCAGCAGATCGACGAAGTTGGCGCCATTTCCGTTCGGCATGGAGAAACGGGTCACCGCGCCATCGGTCCCGGCCTCTTCATAGCCCATGAAGCGCAGCAGTTCGGAGGTGGGCGCGATGTCGGGCAGCGCCAGTTCGACCGAGTGGAAACCTCGGATGGCGGTGTCGGCGTCGATGCCGCTTTCGGTCCACGGCGTGCGGTCGTCCTCGGTCTCCACCAGCGTCAGGTCATCGCGATCCGGCCCGTCGAAGCGGAGCCGTGCCTCGCCGAAGCGGCCTTCTCGCAAGCTCGGCGTGCGGCCCGTGAGGCGCTCTTCCCAGAACGGCAGGCTGCCCTTCGGCACCGAGAAGGCGGTGGTCGAGACCTCGCCGCTGCCGGGCGTCCGGCGGGTGGCGTTGGGGAAGGGGAAGTAGGTCATCACCGTTCCGGGCGTGCCGATCTCGTCGCCGTAGTACAGGTGATACACATCGGGCCGGTCGAAGTTCACCGTTTTCTTGACCCGCCGGAGACCCAGCGTCCGGGTGAAGAAGGCGTTGTTCCGCTGCGCGCCGCTGGCCAGCGACGTGACGTGGTGAAGGCCTTGGATCTGGCTGAGCATGGCGGGTCTCCTCTGGTCCGTGTGAGCGCAAATATAGGGCGCGCGACGCCGGTGACACCTCGGCGGCGGCGCGCCGTTTCTGTGCAAGTCCGCACGGTCTGCGCGGAGGACAACGAAAAAGCCCCGGCGCGGGCCGCCGGGGCTTTCGTGATCGCATCGAGGACTGGCTCAGACGAAGAACTGGCCGCCATTGGCCGAGATCGTCGAGCCGTTGATGAAGCCCGCGTCGTCGGAGGCGAGGAACACCACGCAGCGCGCGATCTCTTCCGGCTCGCCGAGGCGGCCGGTGGGGATCTGGGCGATGATCGAGTCGCGCACCTTCTCGGGCACCGCCATCACCATTTCGGTGGCGATGTAGCCGGGGCAGATCGCGTTGGCGGTGATGCCGGCGCGGGCGCCTTCCTGGGCCAGCGACTTGATGATGCCGAGGTCACCGGCCTTGGTCGCGGCATAGTTCACCTGGGCGAACTGGCCCTTCTGGCCGTTGATCGACGAGATCACGATGACGCGGCCGAACTTGCGCTCGCGCATGCCGGGCCAGATCGGGTGCACGGTGTTGAACACGCCGGTCAGGTTGGTGTCGATCACCTCTTTCCACTGATCCGGTGTCATCTTGTGGAACGGCGCATCGCGGGTGATGCCGGCATTGGCGACCACCACGTCGATCGGCCCGAGATCGGCCTCGACCTTGGCGAGACCTTCCTTGGAGGCCTCGTAATCGGCCACGTTCCACTTGTAGGTCTTGATCCCGGTCTCTTCGGTGAACTTCGCGGCCTTCTCGTCATTGCCGGCATAGGTCGCAGCGACCTCGTATCCTTCGGCCTTGAGCGCCTTGGAGATTGCCTCTCCGATACCGCGGCTCCCCCCCGTGACCAGTGCAACTTTCGCCATCTTTATCCTCCGATCCTGGCTAATTTATTTGGAAACATCGTTACTCACGTAAATCGCAATACGCAACAATGTTGCGTCAAAACTTCAACCTTGGTCGAGCAGGCGCTGCGCGTCCCGTTCTCCCTGGGCCCAGGTATCACGCAATTTCTGCGGGTCCGTGAAATCTATCTTGTCGGCGGCGGTTTCCTGCGCGGGCGCGATGTAGTGCCGACCCTCGACCTCGGGCAGGCGCTTGTAGTCGCGGGTCAGCAACACCATCGTGACGCCCTCGTCGGGCTCGGGGAGCGGCGCCTGGCTGGCCATGCCACCGTCGACGACGCGGCGGTCGTTCCAGAGCGGCGGCTCGAAGACTGGCGGGATCACCGCCGCGGCGCTGATCAGTTCGACCAGCTTGCCCTCGCGGGCGGCCTGGTTGGCATCGACCAGGTGCGAGGTCAGCCCGAGCTTCTCGGCCCAGCTGAAATGCGGCGAGTTCACCGTGTGCAGCTCGGCCTCGTAGGCCATCGCCATGGCGGTGCCGGTGAGCGTGGGCACGCCGGTGTCGGGCGGGTGCGCGATGAGGATCTGGAACCGCGGCCCCTCGGCAATCTTGCGGGCGGCCTCGTCATCCATGACCCGGCCGACGACCTCGCAATAGAGCTCCTGATGCGGGGTGATGCCGTTCTCGTCGGGCTGGAACAGGTCGAGATTGCTGTCCTGCTTTTCGAACGCGGCGCACATCTCGTCGAGCAGGCGGCGTTCGTTGCCGGTCAGGAAGGCCGCACCGGCAAGCGCGCCGCCGCTGACACCGGTCAGGCGCTTGGGCGCAAGCGTGCGGTGCTGGCACAGGGTGGTCAGGAAGCCGCCCTGCCAGAAGCAGCGCAGGCCACCTCCGGAAAAGACGATCTGCGCGGGGTCTTTGGGAAGTGCTGTCATGCGCGAGGTGTCCGGGGGGCAGAACGCCCCCCGTCCAGGTCCATCAGTCGCGCTCGACGCAGAGCGCGACACCCATGCCGCCGCCGATGCAGAGCGTGGCGAGGCCCTTCTTGGCGTCGCGACGCTGCATTTCGAACAGCAGGGTGTTGAGGATGCGGGCACCGGAGGCGCCGATCGGGTGGCCGATGGCGATGGCGCCGCCGTTCACGTTCACGATCGACGGATCCCAGCCCATATCCTTGTTCACGGCGCAGGCCTGCGCGGCGAAGGCTTCGTTGGCTTCCACCAGGTCGAGATCGGAGGGGCTCCAACCGGCCTTCTCCAGCGCCTTGCGCGATGCGTAGATCGGGCCGACGCCCATGATCGACGGGTCGAGACCGGCGGTGGCATAGGAGGCGATGCGCGCGAGCGGCTTGATGCCACGCTTCTCGGCATTCTCGGCCGACATCAGCAGCACGCCGGCGGCGCCGTCATTGATGCCCGAGGCGTTGCCCGCGGTGACCGAGCCGTCCTTGGTGAAGGCCGGGCGCAGCTTCTGCATGTTCTCGATGACCGCGCCGTGACGGATGTACTCGTCCTTGTCGACCACGGTCTCGCCCTTGCGGGTCTTGATGGTGAAGGGGATCACCTCGTCATCGAACTTGCCGGCGGTCTGCGCGGCTTCGGCCTTGTTCTGCGACGCCAGCGCGAACTCGTCCTGCTGCTCGCGGCTGATCTGCCACTTCTCGGCGACGTTCTCGGCGGTCTGGCCCATGTGGTAGCCGTTGAACGCGTCCCACAGGCCGTCCTTGATCATGGTGTCGATGTATTTCACATCGCCCATCTTGTGGGCCACGCGCAGGTTCTGGGCGTGGGGGCTCATCGACATGTTTTCCTGGCCGCCGGCACAGACGATGTCGGCATCGCCGAGCATGATGTGCTGGGCCGCCAGAGCCACGGTGCGCAGGCCCGAGCCGCAGACCTGGTTGATGCTCCAGGCGGCGCTTTCCTGCGGGAGGCCGGCATTGATATGCGCCTGACGGGCGGGGTTCTGGCCCTGAGCCGCGGTCAGCACCTGGCCGAGGATGGTCTCCGAGACCTCCCCCTTCTCGATACCGGCGCGGGCAACCAGCGCTTCGAGCACGGCAGCGCCGAGATCGTGCGCGGGCGTGTTGGCGAACGAACCGCCGAAGCTGCCGACGGCGGTACGGGCCGCGGATGCGATGACGACATTGGTCATGGATGACTCCTCCAAGCAGAGCGTAAGGCGGGAGGCCGTGCCATCCGGCAAGACCCCCCTCATTGATCTTGCGCCTTGTTGATAGCGTGCCGCTGCGGCATGGGACAGGGGGAGTCTGCGGAAATCCACGTGTGGTAGCGCAAATGGTCGCGGAAATATCGGGCAATTGGGGCGGCTTGCGCCCCGGCGCGGTTCCGGCTCAGCCGTGGGCGTGCTTCGACGGCGGCGCGCGCCAGGCGGGAGAGACGGTGGGCGCGCCGAAGAAATAGCCCTGCAGGCAGTCGATCCCGATGCCGGTGAGCAGCCGCGCGTCCTCGGCGCGTTCGACCGATTCGGCGACGGTGAACATGTCGAATTGGCGCGCGATCTCGATGATGGCCGTGGTCATGACCTGATTGTCGGGATCCTGGGCGATGCCGCGGATGAACAATCCGTCGATCTTGAGGATGTCGAAGCTGAACTGCTTGAAGTGCCGCAGGGCGGTGTAGCCGGCGCCGAAGTCGTCCATCGCGAAGGTGACCCCGCGGGCCTGCAGGTCGTCCATGAAGCTGATCACCAGTTCGGGCACCATCATGGCGGAGGCTTCGGTGATCTCGAGAATCAGCCGCTCGGCCACGGTGGGGCCGGCACGCAGGCCGCGGGTCAGGGTGTCGAGCCAGTCGCCATAGCCGATGGACCGGGCCGACATGTTGATGGCGAGCCGCAGGCCCGGCTCGCGCTCGAGTTCGCGCAGGCCCTGCTCGAGCGCGATGCAGTCGAGAATGCGGCCATCCTCGCTTTCCTCCACGGTTTCGATGAATTCGCGGGCGGGGACAACGCGACCGGTCTCATCGAGCACCCGGATGAGACCCTCGTGAAAGGCGGTGGCCTCCTGCCGGCGGGCCTGCACCACGGGCTGGAAGGCCAGCATCACCTGGCGGTGGCGGATCGCCTCGCGCACGGTGCGCAGGATGGTGCTGTCGCGTTTGGCCAGCGCCAGTTCGAGCGCGTTCTGACCCTGTTTCGGCGGTGGCCCCCTCATGCACCGGTTCCCCTCTGCTGTGTGTGCCCTGCGGCCCGGGAAGTCTGGCGCAGGCCGTTTAATTGCAGGTAAATGCCCGGCGGGGCAGGGGGGCGGTGCTTTCTCCTCCGTGGGGTGTTGACTCGGGCGCAGGGGCGCATATAAGCGCCGCTTCATTGGTGTTGGTGGCCCCCGCAAGGGGATGCCCTGTCGCTTCGGCCAGATCCGGAGAGAGGACAACGCCCTTCGAAACCTGAACGAAGGAGATCAGCCGTGACCAAACGCACGTCTGCCAAGTACAAAATCGACCGCCGCATGGGCGAGAACATCTGGGGCCGCGCAAAGTCCCCGGTCAACCGCCGCGAATACGGCCCCGGCCAGCACGGTCAGCGCCGCAAGGGCAAGCTGTCCGACTTCGGTCTGCAGCTCCGCGCCAAGCAGAAGCTCAAGGGCTACTACGGCGACCTGACCGAAAAGCAGTTCCGTCGCATCTTCGGTGAGGCCGAGCGTCTCAAGGGCGACACCGGTGAGCACCTCATCGGCCTGCTCGAGCGCCGTCTCGATGCCGTCGTCTACCGCGCCAAGTTCGTGCCGACCGTCTTCGCCGCCCGTCAGTTCGTGAACCACGGCCACGTGCTGGTGAACGGCAAGCGCGTCAACATCCCCTCCTACCGCGTGAAAGAGGGTGACGTGATCGAGGTCCGCGAGAAGTCCAAGCAGCTCGCAGTGGTTCTCGAAGCCGCCCAGCTGCCCGAGCGCGACGTGCCCGACTACCTCGAGGTCGACCACTCCAAGATGACCGCGTCCTTCGTGCGCACCCCCGGCCTTGCCGACGTGCCGTACCCGGTCCAGATGGAACCGAACCTCGTCATCGAATTCTACGCGCAGAACTGATCCGGTTCAGCGCTTCCGATTTGGGAAAGGCCGCTCCTTTGGGGCGGCCTTTTTCGTTTCGCAGACCCAGCCCGGGGGAGATGCCTCATATTTGTGCGTGGGGCTTGGGTCGGTCGGCCTGTAGATATTTTACCGATTGATAAAAAAATCGACCTGTGGAACGCTTCTGTCAAACATAAGGCAGCGGGAGGCGACCCATGGACCCAAAGGCACTGGTTCCCGGCATTAAGCCGGGACGGATGGACAAGGCAGCGATCGAGGCGGGGTTTGGCGACCTCCATCCGGCGCTTGACGATCACGAGGCCCTTGTGGCGGCGGACCGCTGCTATTTCTGTCATGACGCGCCCTGTCAGACGGCCTGTCCCACCGAGATCGACATCCCGCTCTTCATCCGGCAGATCGCCACCGGCACGCCCGAGGCGGCGGCCCGGACGATCCTGTCGCAGAACATCCTCGGCGGCATGTGCGCCCGGGTCTGCCCGACGGAGACGCTTTGCGAAGAGGTCTGCGTGCGCGAGGTGGCCGAGGGCAAGCCGGTCGAGATCGGCCGCTTGCAGCGCTACGCCACAGACACGCTGATGGCGCAGAACGTGCATCCGTTCGAGCGCGACGCCGCGACGGGCAAGCGCGTCGCGGTCGTGGGGGCGGGGCCCGCAGGTCTGGCCTGTGCGCACCGGCTGGCGATGATGGGCCATGACGTGGTGCTGATGGACGCGCGGCCGAAACCGGGCGGTCTCAACGAATACGGCATCGCCGCCTACAAGAGCACCGAGGATTTTGCCGCGCGCGAGGTTGCGTGGCTGATGCAGATCGGCGGCATCGAGCTGCAAAGCGGCGTGGCGCTGGGGCGCGACGTGACACTCGAGGCGCTGAAGACCGAGTATGACGCGGTGTTCCTCGGGCTCGGGCTTGGCGGCGTGAACGCTCTGGGCGTCGGGGGCGACGACCGTGAGGGCGTGGCCGACGCGGTGTCGTTCATTGCCGACCTGCGGCAGGCCTCGGATCTTTCGGCGCTGCCCGTTGGGCGCGACGTAGTGGTGATCGGCGGCGGCATGACCGCGGTCGACGCGGCGGTGCAGTCCAAGCTTCTGGGCGCGCTCAACGTCACCATCGTCTACCGTCGCTCGCAGGAGCGCATGGCGGCCTCGGTCTACGAGCAGGAGCTGGCGCAGTCGAAGGGCGTGCGGATCATCTGCAACGCCTCGCCGGTCGCGGTGCATGGCAACGGCGCGGTGCGTGAGATCGAGTTCGAGTTCACCGACGATGCGCTGGCGCCGACCGGCGAGCGCTTCCGACTGCCGGCGGATCAGGTTTTCCGCGCCATCGGCCAGACGCTGACCGGCGAGGGGCTTCCGGAGCTCGACGGGCGCAAGATCGCCGTGGACGGAACCGGGCGGACGTCGCTCGACGGTGTCTGGGCCGGGGGCGACTGTGCCAGCGGGGGCGACGATCTGACGGTGACCGCCGTGGCCGAGGGCCGCGACGCCGCCGAGGACATCCACATGAGCCTGATGGGCTGAGGGAGGACGAGAACAATGGCTGATCTGACGAGCAACTTCATCGGTATCAAATCTCCGAACCCGTTCTGGCTCGCCTCGGCGCCGCCGACGGACAAGGAATACAACGTCCGCCGCGCCTTCGAGGCCGGTTGGGGCGGCGTCGTGTGGAAGACGCTGGGCGAGCAGGGGCCGCCGGTGGTCAACGTGAACGGCCCGCGTTACGGCGCGATCTGGGGCGCCGA
The DNA here is from genome assembly GCF_017309175.1 of Salipiger bermudensis. Taxonomy (NCBI): domain Bacteria; kingdom Pseudomonadati; phylum Pseudomonadota; class Alphaproteobacteria; order Rhodobacterales; family Roseobacteraceae; genus Salipiger; species Salipiger bermudensis. Next base: position 207,784 of record NZ_JAEKJV010000007.1, read on the forward strand.
CCGGCGTCTGCTGGGGTTGAACAACATCGAGCTCATCACCGACCGCCCGCTCGAGGTGAACCTGCGTGAGATGAAATCGGTGAAGCGGGACTATCCCGACCGCGCGCTCATCGCCTCCATCATGGTCCCATGCACCGAGGAGGCGTGGAAGGCGATCCTGCCGCTGGTCGAGGAGACCGGCGCGGACGGGGTCGAGCTGAACTTCGGCTGCCCGCACGGCATGTCCGAGCGCGGCATGGGCTCGGCCGTGGGGCAGGTGCCCGAGTATATCGAGATGGTGACCCGCTGGGTGAAACAGTACACGCGCATGCCTTGCATCGTGAAGCTGACACCCAACATCACTGACATTCGCAAACCCGCCATGGCGGCACATGCGGGCGGGGCCGATGCGGTGTCGCTGATCAACACGATCAATTCGATCACCTCGGTGGATCTCGACCTGTTCGCCCCTGAGCCGACCATCGACGGCAAGGGCGCGCATGGGGGCTATTGCGGCCCGGCGGTGAAGCCGATCGCGCTGAACATGGTCTCCGAGATCGCTCGTTCACCGGAAATGCGCGGTCTGCCGATCTCGGGCATCGGCGGGGTGACCACGTGGAAGGACGCGGCTGAGTTCATGGCGCTCGGCGCTGGCAACGTGCAGGTGTGCACGGCGGCGATGACCTACGGCTTCAAGATCGTGCAGGAGATGATCTCGGGACTGTCGCAGTATCTCGACGAGAAGGAGATCTCGCTGTCGGATCTGGTGGGGCGCGCCGTGCCGAACGTGTCGGACTGGCAGCATCTGAACCTGAACTACGTCAGCAAGGCGAAGATCGACCAGGAACTGTGTATCTCTTGTGGGCGTTGCTACGCGGCTTGCGAGGATACCTCGCACCAGGCGATCGACATGTCGGAGGATCGGGTCTTTACCGTGAAGGACGACGAATGCGTGGCGTGCAACCTGTGCGTCAATGTTTGCCCCGTGGAAGACTGTATCACGATGGAGCAGATGGCGCCCGGGGCAGTGGATCCACGGACCGGGAAGGTGGTCGAGGCGGTTCCGGCGGACTGGACGACGCATCCGAACAACCCGATGTCGGCGACCGCTGCCGAGTAAGATTTTTCGTACGAAAAATCTTGTCTGAAGAAAATTCGTGCGAATTTTCTTCAGACCGTCGGCATTCAGCAATGCACACGCATCTGCCCGGCGTTGCAGATGATCACGTACTGATTGCCACATTCGATGAGGTGAAAGCCGCGGGATTTCACCTCTGCCAACAGCGCGTCGTAACCGACTTCCCGGTGCACGTCCCGCTTCTTTCGCCGGACGATGCCGCCGCGTCCGACGGCCTTGGCGGAGAACAGCTGCGCCTGCCACGCCGGGTTGTGCGGCGCAGGCGCGTCTTGTTGTTTTGGCGGTGGGCGGATGGACATATACTGCATGCTCCACCCTCCCGTGATTCTGGTTAACTAGGCGTTTCCGGCGACGTGAGTAATTTGCGGAACAACGTTTCCACATGCGCATGAGCCGCGTCCCAACCGGCGCCTTCATTCGGTATCAGAACCCGCACCTGCGCTTCGAAATCTGCGTAATGCTGGGTGATTGCCCAGATCGAGAAGATCAGTTGCTGGGGATCTGTCGGTGCCAGACGCCCTTCCTCGATCCAGCCCCGGATCAGCGCGCATTTCTCGTCGAAGAGCGGCTTCAGCCCGGTCTCCAGATGCGGCCCCATACGCGGCGCGCCCTGGATGATCTCGTTGGCAAAGAGCTTGCTTTCGCGCGGATACCTCCGGCTCATGTCCATCTTGCGCCGGACATATGTGAGGATTTCGTCGAGCGGGTCGCCGCCCTCGTCCATCTCGGCCAGCGGCGCCAGCCACTCTTCCATCAGCGCATTCAGAAGCGCCACGTGGATCGCGGCCTTGCCGTCGAAATAGTAGATCAGGTTGGGCTTCGACATGCCCGCTTCGTCGGCAATCTGGTCCAGCGTGGCGCCGCGATAGCCGTGCTGCGAAAACACCTCGAGCGCGGCATCCATGATGCGACGACGGTTGCGTATCTGGATGCGACTCGGTTTCTTCGCGGGCTCACCGGCCATGCATGCGTCTCTCCGCTCATTTTTCGGGCAAAGACGCCCGCGACATGCCAATAATCCGGGAGGGTCCCGGAACACAATTCTTGACTCGTTCCGGGGCGGTTGCAATCGTGCCTTTACCAAATGGTAAAAAACAACAGCGCCCCGGACACGGAACGCGCAAAGAACCAGCGGCAGAGGGAGTGGAAGAATGGCGGCACCGGGAGAAAACCTCCGGATCAACGGAGACCGGTTGTGGGACAGCCTGATGGAGATGGCCAAGATCGGCCCGGGCGTCGCGGGCGGCAACAACCGCCAGACCCTCACCGACGAAGACGCCGAGGGCCGCGCCCTCTTCAAGTCCTGGTGCGACGAGGCCGGACTGAGCATGGGGGTCGACCAGATGGGCACCATGTTCATGACCCGCGAGGGCACCGATCCCGACGCGCTGCCGGTCTACGTGGGCAGCCACCTCGACACCCAGCCCACCGGCGGCAAGTATGATGGAGTGCTGGGCGTGCTGGGCGCGCTCGAGGCTGTGCGCTCGATGAACGATCTGGGCATCCAGACCAAGCACCCGATCGTGGTGGTGAACTGGGCCAACGAGGAGGGCGCGCGCTTTGCCCCCGCCATGCTTGCCTCGGGCGTCTTCGCGGGGGTGCACAGCCAGGATTACGCCTACGGGCGCACGGATCTCGAGGGCAAGAGCTACGGCGAGGAACTGGTGCGCATCGGCTGGAAGGGCGACGAGGACACCGGTGCGCGCAAGATGCACGCCTATTACGAGCTGCATATCGAGCAGGGCCCGATCCTTGAGGCCGAGGGCAAGGATATCGGCGTCGTCACCCATTGCCAGGGCCTGTGGTGGCTCGAGTTCACCTTGACGGGACGCGAGGCGCATACCGGCTCCACGCCGATGGAGATGCGGGTCAATGCCGGCCTTGCCATGGCACGGATCTTCGAGATGGTGCAGGAGGTCGCGATGGCCGCCCAGCCCGGCGCCGTGGGCGGCGTCGGCCAGCTGCAGTTCTCGCCCAACTCGCGCAACGTGCTGCCGGGCACCGTGACCTTTACCGTCGATGTTCGGTCTCCGGATCAGGATAAGCTCGACCGCATGCGAGCCGAGGTCGAGAAACGCGCCGCGGCGATCTGCGAGGAGATCGGGGTTGGCTGTTCGGTCGAGCCGGTCGGGCATTTCGACCCGGTCACCTTCGCGCCGGAGCTGGTCGAGAATGTTCGCAAGTCGGCCGAGAAGCTGGGCCATTCGCACATGAACCTGATCTCAGGGGCTGGCCACGATGCCTGTTGGGCCGCCAAGGTGGCGCCGGCAACTATGGTGATGTGCCCCTGCGTCGGCGGGCTGTCGCATAACGAGGCAGAGGACATCTCGAAGGACTGGGCTACCGCCGGGGCCGAGGTGCTGCTGCACGCTGTGCTCGAGACGGCGGAGATCGTCGAGTAGGCTCAGAGCCGTGGGGGCGCTGCCCCCACACCCCCGGGATATTTCCGGCCAGAAGAAGACAGAAGAAGACCGGGGGGCGCCCCTGGGACAGGGAGCAAGAGACATGACCACAGTCATCAAGAACGGCACCATCGTCACCGCAGATCTGACCTATGAGGCGGACGTGCTGGTCGCGGGCGGCAAGATCGTCGAGATCGGGCCCGACCTCAAGGGCGACGAGGTCCTCGACGCCACCGGCTGCTACGTGATGCCGGGCGGGATCGACCCGCACACCCATCTCGAGATGCCCTTCATGGGCACCTACAGCGCCGACGATTTCGAGAGCGGCACCCGTGCGGCGCTGGCGGGCGGCACCACCATGGTGGTGGATTTCGCGCTGCCGAGCCCGGGGCAGGGGCTGCTCGACGCGCTGCAGATGTGGGACAACAAGTCGACCCGGGCGCATTGCGACTATTCCTTCCACATGGCGATCACCTGGTGGTCCGAGCAGGTCTTCAACGAGATGGAGACCGTGGTGAAGGAGCGTGGCATCACCACCTTCAAGCACTTCATGGCCTATAAGGGCGCGCTGATGGTCAATGATGACGAGCTCTATGCCAGTTTCCAGCGCTGCGCCGAGCTGGGTGCCATCCCGCTGGTCCATGCCGAGAACGGCGACGTGGTCGCGGAGCTCTCGGCCAAGCTGCTGGCGGCCGGCAACAATGGCCCCGAGGGCCATGCCTATTCGCGCCCGCCGCAGGTCGAGGGCGAGGCCACCAACCGCGCGATCATGATCGCAGACATGGCCGGTGTGCCGCTCTACGTGGTGCACGTCTCCTGCGAGGACAGTCACGAGGCCATTCGCCGCGCCCGGATGCAGGGCAAGCGGGTCTGGGGCGAGCCGCTGATCCAGCACCTGACCCTCGACGAGAGCGAGTATTTCGACAAGGACTGGGACCATGCCGCGCGCCGGGTGATGTCGCCGCCGTTCCGCAACAAGCAGCATCAGGACAGCCTGTGGAACGGGCTTGCCTCCGGCTCGCTGTCTTGCGTGGCCACCGATCACTGTGCCTTCACCACCGACCAGAAGCGCTATGGCGTGGGCGATTTCACCAAGATCCCCAACGGCACAGGCGGGCTCGAGGATCGCATCCCGATGCTCTGGACCTATGGCGTGGGCACGGGGCGGCTGACGCCCAACGAGTTCGTCGCGGCGACCTCGACCAATAGCGCCAAGATCCTCAATTGCTACCCGCAGAAGGGGGCGATCCTGGTGGGGGCCGACGCCGACATCCTCGTGCTCGACCCGGAGAAAACCAAGACGATCAGCGCGTCCACCCAGCAATCGGCGATCGACTACAACGTTTTCGAGGGCAAGGAGGTCAAGGGCCTGCCGCGCTACGTTCTGACCCGCGGCCGCGTCGCGGTGATGGATGGCGAGATGCAGTCCGAGCCGGGCCACGGCAAATACGTCCAGCGCACGCCCTCGGGGGCGGTGAACAAGGCGCTGTCGTCGTGGAAGGAGCTGACCGCGCCACGCCCGGTCGAGCGCAGCGGCATCCCCGCCAGCGGCGTCTGAGCGGCGCCGGCCGATGGGCAGGGCGACTCCGGTCCGGAACCGGGACAGGGTCGGTCTATCTGCCACATCGGCTGCACAAATTCCCGCGTCAGGATTGCCTCGGCCCGTGTGGCCGGGCGATCCTTCGGACGGATCTGCGCTCTGCCGGCATAGCTGCCGGCGCGGCGCCGGACATATCTGAGGAACTTCTCGCGTGACCAACGCCATGCCCCAGCAAGCCGAGACATCGGTGATCTCCGCCAAGGCACTCAACCTGACCTTCCAGACCAATGACGGACCGGTGCACGCGCTGCGCGACGTGAACCTCGAGGTCGGGAAGGGCGACTTCGTCTCCTTCATCGGCCCATCTGGCTGCGGCAAGACCACCTTCCTGCGGGTGATGGCCGATCTCGAACAGCCCACCTCCGGCGAGGTGCTGGTCAACGGCGTCAGCCCCGAGGCGGCGCGCAAGGCCAGGGCCTATGGCTACGTCTTCCAGGCGGCGGGGCTCTATCCATGGCGCAGCATCGGCGGCAACATCCGCCTGCCGCTCGAGATCATGGGCTACGACAAGGCCGCGCAGGCCGAACGGGTGCGCGAGGTGCTCGAGCTGGTCGAACTGGCGGGCTTCGAGAACAAGTACCCCTGGCAGCTTTCGGGCGGCATGCAGCAGCGCGCCTCGATCGCGCGGGCGCTGGCCTTCGAGGCCGATATCCTGCTGATGGACGAACCCTTCGGGGCGCTCGACGAGATCGTGCGCGACCACCTCAACGAGCAGCTTCTGGCGCTCTGGGCGCGGACGCAAAAGACCATCTGCTTCGTCACCCACTCGATCCCCGAGGCGGTCTACCTCTCGACCAAGATCGTCGTGATGTCACCACGCCCCGGTCGGATCACCGACGTGATCGAGAGCCCGCTGCCGAAGGAGCGTCCGCTCGACATCCGCGACACGCCGGAATTCCTCGAGATCGCGCATCGGGTGCGCGAAGGGCTGCGGGCGGGCCATGCCTATGACTGACGTGTCCACCCCGCGCCGCGCCGGGCCCGAGGACGTGCCGGGCATCGCCGCCGTGCTGAACGGCTGGATCGACGAGACCGACTGGATGCCGCGCATTTACAGCGCAGACGAGATCGAAGGCTTCATCGGCGCCGCGCTGCCTCATCGCATCATCTGGGTCGTGGGCGATCCGATCGAGGGCTACCTCTCCTTCGATCCGAAGACCGCCAAGATCGGGGCGCTCTATTGTTCGCGCACCGGTGCGGGCTGCGGCAAGGCGCTGATGGAGGCTGCCAAGGCGGGGCGCGATTTTCTCTGGCTACACACCAACCCGCCGAACAGCCGGGCGCAGGCGTTCTACCGCCGCGAGGGCTTTGTTCCGGTGGGCAGCGAGATCCCGCCCGAGCCGCCAGAGACCGTGCCCGAGCTGCGCATGGAGTGGCGCCGATGAGAAACCTGATCCCCGTGCTGACCGTCGTCGCCGTGATCGTGGCGATCTGGTACGCCGCCGCGGTCTGGCTCAACGCGCAATGGGTGCTTGATACCGCCGCGCGGCAGGACCGCGAGATCGGCACCTCCGAGCTGGTGCTCGAGACCTGGAGCCAGGACAAGCCACGGCTGCCGGCGCCGCACCAGGTGGTGACCGAGTTGTGGGAGACCACGGTCGAGAAGAACATCACCTCCAAGCGCAGCCTCGTCTATCACGCCTGGGTGACGCTGAGCGCCACGCTGGCGGGCTTTGCCATGGGCACGGCGCTGGGCGTCGCCCTGGCGGTGGGCATCGTCTATGTCCGGGTCATGGACATGAGCGTGATGCCCTGGGTGATCGCCAGCCAGACCATCCCCATCCTCGCCATCGCGCCGATGATCATCGTGGTTTTGAACGCGATGGGGCTGTCGGGGCTGCTGCCCAAGGCGATGATCTCGATGTACCTGTCGTTCTTCCCGGTGGTCGTGGGCATGGTGAAGGGGCTGCGGGCGCCGTCGCGGATGCAGCTTGACCAGATGCGCACGTGGAATGCCACGCAGGGACAGGAGTTCCTCCGGCTGCGGCTGCCATCGTCGATGCCCTATCTCTTCGCCTCGCTGAAGATCGCCATGGCAGCAAGCCTTGTCGGCGCCATCGTCGGCGAGCTGCCGACGGGGGCCGTGGCGGGGCTTGGTGCGCGGCTTCTGGCGGGCAGCTATTATGGCCAGACCATCCAGATCTGGTCGGCGCTGTTCATGGCCGCGATCGTCGCCGCGGCGATGGTCGGGCTGATCGGGCTGGTGCAGCGGCTCACCCTCAAGCGGATGGGGATGGCATGATGTGGATCCTGCTTGGCCTGCTCGCCTGGATCGCCGGGTCGGCGCTGAATGTCTGGCTGGCACGGAGGCCGCGCAGCCGGGCCACCAGCCTCGCGGTGCCGGTGGTCTTCGGCGTGACCATCATCGTCGTCTGGGAGGCGGCGGTGCGGGGCTTCGGCATCTCCCCGGTGCTGCTGCCGGCGCCCTCGGTGATCGCGGCGCGCATGGCGAGCTCGGGATCGGTGCTGTGGGAGGATTTCGTGCAGACCGTGGTGAAGGGGGCGCTGACCGGCTACGTGATGGGCTGCCTCGCGGCCTTCGTCACCGCCATCGTGGTCGACCGCTTCGACTTTCTGCGCCGTGGCCTGCTGCCGGTGGGCAATTTCGTCGCCGCACTGCCGATCATCGGCACCGCGCCGATCCTCGTCATGTGGTTCGGCTTCGACTGGCAGTCGAAGGCGGCGGTGGTGGTCATCATGGTGTTCTTCCCGATGCTGGTGAACACCGTAGAGGGGCTGCGCGACACCTCGGCGATGCAGCGCGACCTGATGCGCACCTATGCCGCCGGCTACTGGACGACGCTGCTCAAGCTGCGGCTGCCCGCCGCGATGCCGTTCATCTTCAACGGCCTCAAGATCGCCACCACGCTGGCGCTGATCGGGGCCATCGTGGCCGAGTTCTTCGGTTCGCCGATCCGGGGCATGGGCTTCCGGATCTCCACCAGCGTCGGGCTTCTGCAGCTCGATCTCGTCTGGGCCGAGATCGTCGTTGCGGCGATCGCGGGATCGGCCTTCTATGGCGGCATGGCGCTGCTCGAGAAGGCGGTCACCTTCTGGCACCCGTCGCAACGGGGCTGAACCAAAACAACAAACACCCAACAGGACCAACAAAGACCAACAAGGAGGTATCGATGAAGACACTCACCAAACTGGGCACTGCCGCCGCGCTGACGCTGGCCGCCGGCACCGCCCACGCCGCCGACGAGCTGTCGCTGCAACTCAAGTGGGTCACGCAGGCCCAGTTCGCGGGCTACTACGTGGCCGCCGACAAGGGCTTCTACGAGGAGGAAGACCTCGACGTGACGATCAAGCCCGGTGGCCCCGACATCGCGCCGGTGCAGGTGCTGCTCGGCGGCGGTGCCGATGTCATGGTCGACTGGCTGCCCTCGGCTCTGGCCGCACGCGAAAATGGCGCGCCGATCGTCAACATCGCGCAGCCCTTCAAGTCGTCCGGCCTGATGCTGACCTGTCTCAAGGAGCACGGCATCGAGAGCCCCGAGGACTTTCCGGGCCACACGCTCGGCACCTGGTTCTTCGGCAACGAGCTGCCGCTCTATTCGTGGATGTCCAAGCTCGGCTACGCGACCGACGGCTCCGAGGGCGGCGTGACGATCCAGAAGATCAACTTCAACGTCGATCCGCTGCTGCAAAAGCAGGTCGAGTGCGCCACCACCATGACCTACAACGAGTACTGGCAGGTGATCGACGCGGGCCTGACGCCCGAGGATCTGGTGGTCTTCAAGTACGAGGATGAAGGTATTTCGACCCTCGAGGACGGTCTCTACACCACAGAGGCCAACCTCGAAGACCCCGAGATGGTCGACAAGCTGACCCGCTTCGTGCGGGCCTCGATGAAGGGCTGGAAATACGCCGAGGAGAACCCCGACGAAGCCGCCGAGATCGTGCTCGAGAACGACGCCACCGGCGCCCAGACCGAGGTGCACCAGAAGCGCATGATGGGCGAGATCGCAAAGCTGACCTCCGGCTCGAACGGCGCGCTGGACCCGGCGGATTTCGAGCGCACCGTCGACGTGTTGCTCTCGGCCGGCGCCGACCCGGTGATCACCGAGAATCCGGGCGAGGCCGCCTGGACCCACGCGATCACCGACGAGGCGCTGCAGTAAGCGTCTGACGGTATCGGGACCATGAGAGCGCGCCTTCGGGCGCGCTCTTTTCCTTCGGCAGGGGAGGCACGCAGATCCGAAAGGCCGACGGGTGAGGATCGCTCTGCGCCGGGGCCACGGCAGCCTCTCTTTGCCTGCCCACCTGTTGGGGCGGGCTGGCACCCGGCCACGACGAAAAAAGGGTGGCCGAGACGACCACCCCTCAATCAACTGAAATGGCCTGATAAAATTCCGGGGCGCACCGATCTGCTGGGGACAGGTTGGGTGGTGCGCTGGATCGCATCAAGGAACAGGGCGAGTCCTAGGCCGGACCTGTGACAGCCGCGTGACGATTCCGCGAAAACCGCCTAGCGGCCGATCAGCGCCAGCAGGTCGATGGTCCGGAACGGGCGGTGCAGCACCTCGAACCCGTCCGCCTCGCCGTGGAGCTCGGCCTCGTGCCCCATCAGCACGATGCGGGCACCGAGCGCGCGCAGCGCCTGTATCAGGGGCGACGAGACCGCCTCCTGAGGGCTCAGCGACACCACCGCGAGGCTCGGGGCCGACCCCTCCTGCAGCGAGACAAGCGCAGCCTCCCGGTCCGGCGCCGTGACCACCACGGCGTCGGGATGCGCGTCGCGCAGGATCGCCGCGATGTCGATACCGACAAGCTGGTCGGTGACCGCGACGAGAAAAGAGGGGGCCGGCAGCGGGCCGTCAATACAGGTCATATCATCCTTTGGGGGGCAGGTCTGACCTGCTCTATGGAACAAAGCGGGGCGTGGCGCATTAAACTGCGACATACAGAACCCGTGAGTTGCCCGTATGAAGATGATTTCGTGCCATGACTGCCCGCTTCAGGACTGCGGCCCCTTCATCCCGCACAGCGACGAGGAGAAGGACTTTCTCGGAGGCTTCAAGGCCGGTGAGATGGCGGTCGGTGCCGGCACGCAGATCCTCATGGAAGGGGCGAAGACGCCACAGCTTTTCACCGTGCTCGAGGGCATGGGGCTACGTGAAAAGACGCTCGAGGACGGGCGCCGGCAGGTGATCAACTTCGTGCTTCCAGGCGATTTCATCGGCCTTCAGGCCGGCATCATGGGCGAGATGAACCACTCGGTCGAAGCGGTAACGCCGATGCGCTGCTGCGTGTTCCGCCGCGAGGATCTCTGGCTGCTCTATCGCAACCGACCCGAGCTTGCCTTCGACCTGACGTGGATCGCCGCCGCGGAGGAGTATTTCCTCGGTGAGACGGTGGCGACGCTGGGCCAGCGCGACGGCACCGAGCGCATCGCTTGGGCGTTGGTGAAGCTCTTCGTCCGGCTGCGGGGGCTCGGGCTCGAGGCCGAGCCGGGCACCGTGCCGCTGCCCTACCGCCAGCAGGATCTCGCGGATGCGCTCGGGCTTTCGCTCGTGCACACCAACAAGACGCTGTCGCGCCTGCGCGCGCAACGCATGGTGGACTGGTCGGACGGCATGCTCCGCGTGCCCGATCTCGAGGCATTGGCCGAACTGGCGGTGACCGAGATCGAGGCGCTGCCGCGCCGCCCGTTCCTGTAAGCGATGGCGCGGGTCAGCGGCGCAGCGTGTCGCCGTAGCTGATCTTGGGCGTCATCTCGATGATCTTCTCGAATTCGGCGGTCGGATCGTTGACCCGCGAGGCGATGATCTCGGCGGCCTTCTTGCCGATCTCGGCCCGGCAGGCATCCATGGTGGCAAGCTTGCGCGGCAGACCTTGCAGCAGCTCGACCCCGTTGAAGCCGGCAAGACCGATGTCGCCGGGAATGTCGCGCCCCTGCTCGAGCAGGTAGAGCAGTCCGCCGGCACCGATCATGTCGTTCGAATAGTAAAGGAAATCCAGTTCCGGCTCGCGCTCGAGAATGGCCTGCGTCATCTCGCGGCCCTTCGCCAGCGCCGAGCCACCGGAGTAGAACTCCTGCTCGACCACCTCGACGCCGCCCTTGGCGAGCGCCTCGGTGAAGCCTTCGAAGCGCTTCCGCGCGCGGTAGTCCAGCGGCATCTTGGTGCCGAGGAAGCCGATCTTCTGATAGCCCGCCCGCAGGATCGCCTTGGCCATCTCGCGCCCGGCGCGGCGATGCGAAATGCCCACCGCGGTGTCGATCGGATTGCCGTCGGTGTCCATGATCTCGACCACCGGGATGCCGCTGGCCTGCATCATCGCCTTGGAGGCCTCGGTGTGCTCGATGCCTGCGATGATCACCCCGGAGGGGCGCCACGACAGCATCTCGTAGAGCACACGCTCTTCCTTCTCGGGCTCGTAGTCGGTGACGCCGACCACCGGCTGCAGCTCGGTATCCTCGAGCACCGCCGAGATCCCGGCCATCACCTCGGGGAATACCATGTTGCGCATCGAGGGGATGATGACGGCGACGAGGTTGACCCGCTGGCTGGCCAGCGCGCCGGCGATCTTGTTGGGCACGTAGCCCAGCGTCTTGGCGGCTTCGAGCACCTTGGCACGGGTCGCCTCGGAGACATCCCCGCGGTTGCGCAGGACGCGGCTGACGGTCATCTCGGAAACGCCGGAGGCTTCGGACACATCTCTCAGGGTGAGCGGGCGGGGATCATCATCTGCCACGGAACTGGCCTCCTAAACGCAGTAACTGCCTGCGATGTTATCGTTTCTCCCGGGACAGGCAAGGCGCGTGTGCCGGGTGCGCAAAATTCGCGCAGGTGGATGACAAAGCCATCGTCAGGCGATAATGGGAGGAAAGCGGTCCCGTGGCTCAACTGGATAGAGCAGCCCCCTCCTAAGGGGCAGGTTGCAGGTTCGAATCCTGCCGGGATCGCCAGCGCCCTTTCACCGCATCCAGACGAGCCTGCTCAGACCTGGCCGAGGCCCGTCCGGCAGGACTGCCCAACGCGTCGCTTGCAAGCCAGCCGCTGCCGTTCGATGAAGGGACGACCGTCAACCGCAGGGGCCCGACGTGCTGATCCGGGAAGGCAACGAGCGCAACCAGAGCATCGACCTGCGCCTTGCGGGGCTGCTCTCGCTGGTGGCCGGGGCGCTGAATGCCGCCGGGTTCGAGCTGGCGGGGCTGTTCTCGGCCAACATGACCGGCAATATCTCGGCGATGGCGGACAACCTTGCCAAGGGTGGCTGGGGCGCCGCGCTGCTGTTCGGGCTGATCGTCGTCGTGTTCATTCTCGGAGCGCTGGTTGCGGGGCTGCTGATCGAGGCCGGGCGGCAGCGCGGCAAGCGCCGGATCTATGCGGCGGTGGTCGCGATGGAGGCGGTCATCCTGATCCTGACCGGTCTTGCCGCGCTCGCCGGACTGACCGGCGGGGATGGGGTCGGGATCATCTCCATGCTGGCCGGCGTGCTCGGCATGCAGAATGCCGTGAGCACGCGAATCTCGCGGGCGCGGGTGCGCACCACGCACGTTTCGGGGATGGCGACGGATGTCGGTCTGTCGCTGGCCGGCCTGTGCATGCGCAGCGACGAGAGCGCGCGCTATCGCAGTCTGCTGGCGCTGCATTGCACGACGATCTCGGCGTTCCTCGTCGGAGGCGTTCTGGGCGTCGTCCTGCATCGTCTCGCGGGGCCGGTGACCTTCCTGTGCTGTGGCCTTCTGCTGGCGCTGATCGCGCTGCCCGAGATGCTCCGGCGGTAGCAGTGCGCGCGACGATGGCAAAGGGTCTGCCGCAGATCTGCCGCAGATCTGCCGTTGTCCGCCGATCGCTGCGAGCCGCCTTGTGGTCACGCCTCTGACACGACACAGTGAGGCCAAAGACAACATAGGGAGGAGCAGTCCCATGCAGGTTTCTCGACGTCATCTTCTGGTCAGCGGCGGTGCGCTGGCGCTGCTTTCGGCCTGTGGCGGAGGCACAAGTGTCTCCGCCCCGTCCGGCGGGCTGGACCCCGACCTGCTGCCGCAGCCGAACCCCGGCTACGACGCATGGGTCGCCGCCTTCCGTGGTCGCGCCGCGGCGCGGGGGATCAGCGCCGGCACGCTCGACGCCGCGTTCCGCGGGGCCGGCTATCTTCCGGGCGTGGTGACCCGCGACCGCAGCCAGACGGAATTCACCCGCACGCTCGAGGATTACCTCGCCATCGCGGCGTCAGAGCAGAAGGTCTCGACCGGCCGTGCCGAGCTGCGCCGCAACATGGCGCTTCTGCGCGAGATCGAGGGCCGCTACGGCGTGCCGCCCGAGGTCGTGACCGCGGTCTGGGGCATGGAGAGCAACTACGGCACCCGGCGGGGCGACATCCCGGTGGTGTCGGCCACCTCGACGCTGGCCTATGACGGTCGGCGGGGCGAGTTCTTCGAGGCGCAGCTGATCTCGGCCCTGCGCATCCTCGAGCGCGGCGACACCACCCCCTCGCGCCTCACCGGGAGCTGGGCCGGGGCGATGGGCCACACCCAGTTCATCCCGACCACTTACCAGGATTACGCGGTGGATTTCCGCGGCGACGGGCGGCGCGACATCTGGTCCGAGGATCCCACTGACGGGCTGGCCTCGACGGCCAACTACCTCTCGCGCAGCGGCTGGCGTCGGGGCGAGCCCTGGGGGCTCGAGGTGCGTCTGCCGGCGGGCTTCAGCGCCGGGCTCACCGGGCGCGGCGTGCGCCGATCCTCCTCGGACTGGGCCGCGTTGGGGGTGACGAATGCCAATGGCGGGTCGCTGCCGGGCGGCACCGGCTCGATCCTCGCGCTCTCGGGCGTGACCGGGCCTGCCTTCCTCGTGTTCCAGAACTTCAATGTCATCCTGCGCTACAACAACGCCGAGAAATACGGCGTCGGGGTCGGGCACCTGTCGGACCGGCTGGGGGGGGGAGGCCCCGTGCGCGGCACCTTCCCGCCGGACCGCTATGGCTTCACCATTGACGAGCGCAAGGAGCTGCAGGCTCTGCTCAATCGCGCGGGCTATGATGTCGGCACGCCGGACGGTGTGTTCGGAAGCAAGACCGAGGCGGGGATCCGCAGCTACCAGGCGCGCGCGGGCCTCGCGGTGACCGGCGAGCCGTCGCAGGCATTGCTGCAGCAGCTGCGACGGGGCTAGGGGCGCGGCGCGGGCAGTGCCGATCTAGAAGAGCCACCCGAAGAAGAACTGCCAGACCTGCGTCAGCGTGCTGTCGGGCGCGGCGTCTTCTTCCTCTTCATCCCTGTCCGGTTCCGGGCCGGTTTCTAGGAGCCAGGCGAAGAAATCGGCCAACGACTCGTGGTCGCCCGCGTCTCTGCCCGAAGTTGCCGGGGCTTCGCCGGGCGTTTCGCCGGGAGCGTCGTCCTCGGTCTCTTCCGGATCAGGCGCGTCCTCGGGATCGGTCGGTTCGGCGGGGGTCTCCTCCGGCGTGTCGTCGGGCGTGTCGGCGGGAGCGTCGTCCTCGGTTTCCTCAGGATCCGGCGCGTCCTCGGGATCGGTCGGCTCAGCGGGGGTCTCCTCCGGCGTGTCGTCGGGCGCGTCGTCGGGAGCGTCGTCCTCGGTTTCCTCCGGATCCGGCGTGTCTTCGGGATCGGTCGGCTCAGCGGGGGGCTCCTCCGGCGTGCCGTCGGGCGTTTCGGCGGGAGCGTCGTCCTCGGTTTCCTCAGGATCCGGCGCGTCCTCGGGATCGGTCGGCTCAGCGGGGGTCTCCTCCGGCGTGTCGTCGGGCGCCTCGTCCTCCGGCCAGACCGTCTCCCCCTGGGCAAGGCTGACGTCGCCGATCTCTCCGACCAAGGCGCTGCGGGTCTCGAGGGCCGAGTCGCCGAGCAGCGCCGGAAGGCGCTCGACATCCGCCGGCACGACGCCGTCGTCCTCCGCAAGGGTCATGCCGTTCTTGTCGATATACATCTGGCCGGTCTCATCGATCCCGGCGGTCCAGGTCGCCGTCTCGCCGGCGACCAGCGCCTCCTCGGCGACGATGTAGTGCGTTGCGCCGTCCTGCACGATCTCGAGCATCATCGCAGAGCTCTGGCCGATCTGGCCGAAGGTGATGGCGTGCGGGCCGCCGCCGCCATACTCGAACACCGTCTGGCCATGGCCACCGGCGAGATCATCCACCCGGAGAGTCGCCTCGAACTCGAAGGCCCCGTCGATCTGCGGCAGATCGACGGCGTCCGGTGGGGGCGAGGAGCCGCCGCCATCCGCTTCGGTGCCGTCATCGCCATCGTCGGGCGCATCGGGAGAGGGTTTCTCCGGCGGCACGACAACAGGAGCCTCGTCGGTTGCGGCGGGAATACCCAGGGCTTCGAGCTGCGCGGCGGATTTCACTGCGTCGGCGGTTACCCCCAGCAGGGTGATGGCCTCGCCGCCGGGGAAGCTCAGCACCGCGTCGCCGCTGCCGTCGCCGACCGTGTCGGTCACGGTCACGTCGTCGGTGTCTACGGGGCTGCCGTCGAAATCGGTGAGCTCCGAGACGTCGAGCACATCGCGCGCCAGATAGCTGCCGTCGGGCTGCAGTTCCGGCGCGGCAAAGCCGGTGACGCTGTCGAGCCCGCCGAAATCGGCGAGCGCGATGGTGTCCTCGCCGGCCCCCAGCAGGATCGACTCGACCTGCGAGAAAACCAGCGTCGAGCTCCCGTCGGTCAGGCTGCCGCTCTCGGGGTCGGCCGAGGTCAGGTCGAGGCGCAGCCCGTCGGTGACCGCGGTGAGGTCAAGCACGTCGCCGGTGGTCTCGTCGACATCCTCGGCATCGACGGTGTCGTTGCCGAAGCCGTTCTCGATGTGGAAGGTGTCGTCGCCGTAACCGCCCCAGAGATAATCGTCGCCGGTCCCGCCCCAGAGCGCGTCATCGTCGTAGGAGCCGCGCATCCAGTCGTCGCCATCGCCCCCGATCAGCGTATCTTTGCCCTCGTTGCCCTCGAGATGGTCGTCGCCGGCGCCGCCTTCGACGTAGTCATCGCCATATTCGCCATAGATCGAATCCGCGCCATCGCCTCCGAGCAGCGAATCGTCGCCCTCGTTGCCGTAGATCACGTCATCGCCGTCATTGCCGCTGACCGTGTCGTTGCCGCCCCCGCCGCGCAGCGTGTCGGCGCCGAGCCCGCCGGTGAGCGCGTCATCGCCGCCATAGCCGAGAATGCTGTCATCCCCCGCGCCGCCGTCGATCAACTCGCTCTCGTCGTTGCCGTCGATCACGTCGCGGCCGGCGCTGCCGGTGATCACTTCGAAGAGCCCGAAATCGCCCGGCGCGCCAAGGTAGGCATCGGCCCCGGCGCCGACGCTGTTGTCGCCGATCACGTAGCTCTCGGCGCCGTCAGAAATCGACAGGAAGGCACCGTCACGGGCGAAGCTGATGGTGAAGCTCCCGGGGAGAGCCGAGAAATCGAGCATGTTGGGCTCGGGCGCAGTCGTCACCATTGCCC
Source organism: Salipiger bermudensis (assembly GCF_017309175.1). Classification (NCBI taxonomy): domain Bacteria; kingdom Pseudomonadati; phylum Pseudomonadota; class Alphaproteobacteria; order Rhodobacterales; family Roseobacteraceae; genus Salipiger; species Salipiger bermudensis. The sequence continues at coordinate 224,310 of NZ_JAEKJV010000007.1, forward strand.
AGAAATCCGGGTCATCCCAGGTCTCGGTGGTTACCTCGAATACCGCCATGTCACTGCTCACTCACCCAAAACATGCTGCGCCCCGCGCGCGGCTGCGTTGCCACGCGCGCGCAAGCATTCTGAACACCGTTCTGCGACGCGATTGGTCGAAAATAAGGGAGGAATTGCGAGACAATTAAGGCAATTCGATGAGGCCGCTCCGGGCACGCGGCCTTACCGGGCCTTCTTGGCGCGGCGCAGCAGGATGTCGCGTTTCACCTTGCTGAGGTGGTCGAAATACATCTTGCCGTTCAGGTGGTCGATCTGGTGCTGCACCGAGGTCGCCCAGAGCCCGACGAAATCGCGCTCCTCGATCTCGCCCGCCTCGTTGAGGAAGCGCACGGTGACGGCGCGGGGGCGTTCGATCTTGGCCCAGACGCCGGGCAGGTTGGGGCTGGCCTCGTCATGGCTGCGCAGCTTGACGCTGGCGTGCAGGATCTCGGGATTGGCCATGCGCACCGGCTGACCGCGCTCCTCGGAGGCATCGACCACCGCGAGGCGCAGCATCACGCCGATCTGCGGCGCGCCGAGGCCGACGCCGGGCATCGCCTCCATGGTATTGATCATGTCGGTCCAGATGGCGCGGATCTCGTCGGTGATCGCCTCGACCGGTGCGGCGGGGCTGCGCAGGCGCTTGTCGGGCCACGGGATGCAGGGGCGGGCGGTCATTTGCCGCGCTCGTAGGCGTGCATCAGGTCGGCGGCGGTGGTCGGGTCGAGCCGGTCGAAATGCACCAGACCGTCGAGATGATCGTATTCGTGCTGCGCCACGATGGCCTCAGCGCCCTCGAACCGGCACTCCTGCCGGTCGCCGTTGAGATCGGTATAGGCCATGCGCACCCAGACCGGGCGCCGCACGGTCGCGGTGACCCCGGGGATCGACAGGCAGCCCTCGTCGCCGGCGGCGGTTTCGTCCGACACGGCGAGGATCTGCGGGTCGATGCAGACCACCGGGGTCATGTCGCCGTCCTTCCAGCCCGCATCCATGACGAAGACGCGCTTGAGGACGCCGACCTGCGGTGCGGCGAGGCCCCGGCCGGGGGCGTCGTACATGGTCTCGAGCATGTCGGTGACCAGCTCCGAGACCGCGGCCGGATCGCCGACCTCGGCGCAGGGCTGCTTGAGCTTGGGGTCGGGCCAGAGAAGGATCTCGCGCAGGGCCATCGGGGTCTCCGCTTCGGGGAATGTCTCAGAGATAGGCGGGACGGGTGTGGCGGCCAGTATGCCGCGCCGCCGTCATGCCCGGGCGCGGTCGCGCTTGAGCTTGACCATCTTGCGGGTGATCATCTGGCGCTTCAGCGGCTTGAGGTAGTCGATGAAGAGCTTGCCGTCGAGGTGGTCGATCTCGTGCTGCACGCAGGTCGCCCAGAGCCCGTCGAAGGTCTCGCGCTGGAGATTGCCGTCGCGGTCGAGCCACTCGACATCGACCACCTTGGGGCGCTCGACCTCGGCATACTGGTCGGGGATCGACAAACAGCCCTCCTCGTAGACGTTGCGCTCGTCCGACGAGGCCACGACCCGCGGGTTGAACATCACCAGCGGGCGCGGCGCCTCGCCATCATCGGCCTTGGCGCAGTCGAGCACGATGAGCCGGTCGAGCACGCCGATCTGCGGGGCCGCCAGCCCGATGCCGGGCGCGTCATACATGGTCTCGAGCATGTCGTCGGCCAGCACGCGGAGCTTGTCCGAAAGATCGGGCACGGGCGCGCAGGCCTTCTTGAGGCGCGGATCGGGGTGGATGAGGATCGGGCGTTTCATGCGCCTCATCTATGCACAACGGCGTGAGCGCGCAAGTCGGGGAGCGGTGTCTGACGGGCAGGGGTTGCGCTCGGGGACGGGCGCGCTAGCGTGCGGCGCGCCACCAAGAGCAAGGATCAAGCCGCATGACCAGCCCCTTCGATGAAGTGATCGACCGCGTCGGCACCCATTCCGCCAAATGGGACAAGATGGAAGACATCTACGGCGTCTCGCCCGAGGACGGGCTTGCCATGTGGGTCGCGGATATGGATTTCCGCCCGCCGGCCTGCGTGCAGGACGCGCTGCAGGGAATGCTCGATCACGGCGTCTACGGCTATTTCGGCGATGAAAACGACTATCTCGCGGCGATCCGCTGGTGGATGGCCGAGCGTCACGGCTGGGCGGTCGAGGACGACTGGATCACCACCACGCACGGGCTGGTCAACGGCGCCGCGCTCTGCATCGACGCCTACACCGCGCCCGGCGACGGGGTGGTGCTTTTCACGCCGGTCTACCACGCTTTTCACCGGGTCATCAAAGCCGCGGGGCGCGAGGTGGTCGAGTGCCCTCTGGTGCTGACCGATGGGCGCTACGAGATGGATTTTGCCGCCTATGACGCGCAGATGACCGGGCGCGAGAAACTGCTGCTCCTGTGCTCGCCTCACAACCCGGGCGGCCGGGTCTGGAGCCGGGAAGAGTTGCAGCAGGTGGCCGATTTCGCCAAGCGCCACGACTTGGTGCTGGTCTCGGACGAGATCCACCACGACCTCGTGATGCCGGGGCAGACGCACGTGCCCATGGCGCTGGTCGATGACAGCATCTCGGACCGGCTGGTGATGATGACCGCCACCACCAAGACCTTCAACATCGCCGGCTCGCATACCGGCAACGTGATCATCTCCGACCCGGCCCTGCGCAAGCGCTTCACCCAGCGCCTGGCGGCGCTGGGCCTGTCGCCGAACAGCTTCGGGCTGGTGATGGCGACGGCGGCCTATTCGCCCGAGGGCGCGGCCTGGGTCGACGATCTCTGCGCCTATCTCGACGGCAACCGCAAGCTCTTCGACGCGGCGGTGGCCGAGATCCCCGGGCTGCGCTCGATGCCGCTCGAGGCGACCTATCTGGCCTGGGTGGATTTCTCGGGCACCGGCATGGCGGCTGCGGAGTTCACCCGGCGGGTCGAGCGCGAGGGGCGCATCGCCGCCAACCACGGGCCGGCCTTCGGCACCGGTGGCGAGAGCTGGCTGCGTTTCAATCTTGCCACGCCGCGCGCGCGGGTGGAGGAGGCCTGTGAGAGGCTCAAGGCGGCCTTTGCCGACCTGCAGTGAGGGATGGCTCGGGAGTGAGGAGGGGCGCTGCCCCTCTGGCGCGCAGGCGCGCCATTCACCCCGAGGTATTTTTGAACCAGAGAAGGGGCGGGGGCCGCGTGAAGACCCCTGCTCGGCGCAGGGAGGCGTTCGCGCGGGCGCGAGCTAGTTGCGCGGCGGGCGGCCCTTGTAGATCGGGATGTTCCAGCCGAAGGCCAGCGCGGTGCCGCGCAGCACGAAGGTGAATATGGCGCCGATCAGCGCCGCCTTGCCGGGCTCGATCCCCGAAGCATGGGCGGCGAGCAGGGCACCGGCGCCGCCAAGCGCGCAGGTGGCATAGGGCTCGCCCTGTTTCAGCACCAGGGGCAGTTCGTTGGCGACCACGTCGCGCATCAGTCCGCCGAAGCAGCCGGTCATCACTCCCATCACAAGGACCACCGGGACCGGTGCGCCGTCGGACAGCGCGATGCCGGCGCCGGCGGCGACCGCCACCGACAGCGCCACTGCGTCGAGCCAGAGGATGGCGCGCTGGCGGCTTTCAAGCCGGTGCGCGGTGAAGAACACCGCGATCGCCGCGCCGCAGGCGACGGCGAGATAGGTCGGATCGGCGATCCACAGCACCTCGCGCCGCAGCAGCAGGTCGCGCAGCGTGCCGCCGCCGACGCCGGTCAGGCAGGCGAGAAAGGCAAAGCCCACCACGTCGAGCTGGGCGCGGCTCGCCACCAGCGCGCCGGTCAGGGCGAAGATCAGGACGGAGGCGTAATCGAGGAGTTCGAGCGGGCTCATCGCGGCCCGCCCTCAGGCGCCCTTGCCGGGCTTGAACGGCGCCATGCCGGCGCGGGCGAGCTCGTCGGCGCGCTCGTTCTCGGGGTGGCCGGCGTGGCCCTTGACCCATTGCCAGGTCACGTCGTGGCGGCGCTGCGCCTCGTCGAGGCGTTGCCAGAGCTCGGCGTTCTTTACCGGCTTCTTGGCGGCGGTCTTCCAGCCGTTGCGCTTCCAGCCGTGGATCCAGCCGGTGACCCCGTTCTTCACGTAGGCGCTGTCGGTCACCACGGTGATGCGCGAGGCGCGGGTCAGCGATTCCAGCGCGTTGATCGCCGCCAGAAGCTCCATCCGGTTGTTGGTGGTGTCGGCCTCGCCGCCGCTGAGCTCGCGCTCTTTGACGATCTCCTCGCCATTCTTCGCGCGCATCAGGACGCCCCAGCCGCCGGGGCCGGGATTACCGGAGCAGGCTCCGTCGGTATATGCAAAAAGATCAGTCATGGGCGAGGACCGATATCCATGTCGAGGCGCTGCCGTCAAGGCCTCGTCCCTCGCCGCGGGTCACGTCACGGATGGTGAGGCCGACATCGGCCAGCAGCGCGCGCAGATCGTCCTCGGTGTAGAAGGTGTAGAACCGCCCCAGCCGGTCGCGGCCCTCACCGGTGCCTTCCTTGAGCGACAGGCCGAGCAGACCGCCGGGCTTCAGCGCGCGGGCGATGGCTGCGAGATGGCGGGGCATGTCGGCGCGCGGCGCGTGCAGCAGGCTGAAGCTGGCCCAGATGCCGTCGTAGCGCGCGTGGGCGTCGAGATCGTCGAAGTGGCCCTGCCGGGCGTCGACACCGTGGCTGGCGCGCGCCAACGCCACCATCTCGGGCGAAGCGTCGAGCGCCTCGACGGTCAGGCCGGCCTTCGCCATGTGGCCGGAATCGTGGCCCGGGCCGCAGCCGAGATCGAGCACGCGCGCGCCCTCGGGAAGGCGGGCGATGAAGGTCGAGAGAGTCTCGAAGGGCGCGTCGGGCTGCAGGTTGGCGTAGTCCAGGGCGCGTTTGGCATAGACGGCGAGCGTCCGGTCGTCGCTCACACCAGCACCCCGACCAGCAGGCAGGCGACCACGGCGGCAGTGACCGGCAGGCGCAGGTGCATCCACCATCTCGGCGCCAGCCCCCAGCGCCAGAACTGCCAGTCGAGCGCCAGGAGGCCGAGGAAGCCGAAGATCAGGTTCATCCCGGCAGAGACCGGTCCGCCGCCGGCCATGAAGAAGGCCCAGAGCGCCGGGATCACCGACAGCGCGTAGCAGACGGGGGCCTGCCGCGGGTGAGCCTTCGTGGCGAAGCCCCAGAGCACGCCGGACATGAAGGCAAGGATCACCGTGCCATAGGCCAGTTGCACGTAGGGGCCGACGAAGCGCCCGCCGATGGTGGTGAAGGCGAGCTGGTAGGCGCTGTCGGACAGCAGGGTCAGCACGCCCCAGAGGAACGGCAGCACACCCGCGGCGGTGAGGATAAGGGCGCTGCGGGGGACGGGGCCTTTCATGCGCGCTCCATCGCCAGGCGTCCGGCGAGCAGCGCGAAGATCGCGGCGAAGGAGCGGTTGAGCCAGCGCATGGCGCGCTCACTGCCCAGCAGCCAGTCGCGGGCGCGGGCGGCGAAGAGGCCGTAGACCACGAAGACCGCGAAGGTCATCGCCATGAACACGCCGCCGAGCAGCATCATCTCGGCCCGCGCCGTTTCGGGCGCGCCCGACAGAAACGGCGGAAGCAGGGCGAGGAAGAACAGCGAGAGCTTGGGGTTGAGGATGTTCAGCAGCGCGCCGCGGCGGGCGGTGCGGGGGCCGCTCTCACGACGGGGCGAAGCGGCCACCGAGAGCGCTCCGGTGGCACGCAGCGCCTGAAAGGCCAGCCACAGCAGGTAGAGCGCGCCGGCGAGCTTCACGGTGGTGAAGAGCACGGCAGAGGTGTGCAGCAGGGCAGCGAGCCCTAGCATCGCGGCGGCCAGGTGCGGCACGATCCCGAAGGTGCAGCCAAGCGCGGCCCAGATCGCAGCGCGGCGGCCCTGACCGAGCCCGATCGCGAGCGTATAGATCACCCCGGCACCGGGCGCGAGCACCACGACCAGCGCGGTGAGCAGAAATTGCAGGCTCAGCATCGGATCCTCCCTTGATCGGAGGAAAGGTTTCCCATTCGGCGCGGGCTGTCAACGCCCTGAACGCGTACCGATCAGGCCGGCTGCCGCAGCACGCGGGGCACCTTGAACTCGACATTCTCCTGCGCCGTCTCGACCATCTGCACGGTCACGTCGAACCGGTCGCGGAAGGCGTCGATGACCTCGTCGATCAGCACTTCCGGGGCTGAGGCGCCTGCGGTGACGCCGACAGACGCGATGCCTTCGAGCGCGCGCCAGTCGATGTTCTCGGCCCGCTGGACGAGCTGTGCGTAGGAGCAGCCGGCCTTGCGGGCGACCTCGACCAGCCGCTTGGAGTTCGACGAGTTCGGCGCGCCCACCACGAGCAGCGCGTCGCAGTCGGGCGCAATCGCCTTGACCGCCTCCTGTCGGTTTGTGGTGGCGTAGCAGATGTCTTCCTTGTGAGGCCCCACAATGGCCGGGAAGCGCGCCTTCAGCGCCGCGACGATGTCGATCGTGTCGTCCACCGAAAGCGTGGTCTGGGTGACGAAGGCCAATTGTTCCGGGTCGCGCACCCGCACATGGGCGACGTCCTCGACGGTCTCGACCAAGAGCACCTCGCCCTCGGGCAGCTGGCCCATGGTGCCGACGGTCTCGGGGTGGCCGGCATGACCGATCATGATCATCTGCAGCCCGTTCTCGTGGTGCCTTGCGGCCTCGATATGGACCTTGGAGACCAGCGGGCAGGTGGCGTCGACATAGACCATCTCGCGCCGCGCGGCCTCGGCCGGGACGGCCTTGGGCACGCCATGGGCGGAGAAGATCACCGGCCGGTCCGGCGGGCAATCCTCGAGCTCTTCGACGAAGACCGCGCCCTTGTCGCGCAGCCCGTCGACGACGAACTTGTTGTGCACGATCTCGTGCCGCACGTAGACCGGCGCGCCCCATTTCTCGAGCGCCATCTCGACGATCTTGATCGCCCGGTCGACACCGGCGCAGAAGCCGCGCGGAGCGGCGAGATAGAGGGTGAGCGGATTCTTCATTGGCGTCTCCTGTTCCCTCCGAGGTAATGCCTGCAGGCGCTGGCGTCGACCCCTTCGGCTGGCCTGACGCAGCTGTGACTTGATGGCGGCGGGGCGGTGGCGGAAGAGTTGCACCGCGCGACGGGGAGGACGAGATGAAGCGGATTGCAATCGGCGTAGGGGCAGCGGCGCTGCTGGCTGGGGGATGGGCTTTGGCGCAGATGGCGGCAGAGCCGGTGCCCGGCCTGTTTCCCTACACGGATGCCACGCGCGTCGCGAATGGCAAACGCCTCTATGGCGAGAATTGCGCTGCCTGCCACGGCGCGCAGCTCGAGGGGCAACCGGACTGGAAGGAGCGCGACGCTGACGGCTTCCTGCCGGCGCCGCCGCACGATCCCACCGGCCATACCTGGCATCACCCCGACCAACAGCTTCTGGCCATTGTCACGCATGGCACCGAGGCGATAGTCGGCGGCGACTACCGCTCCAATATGATGGGGTTCGGAGAGATTCTCGGCGAGGCGGAGATCGTCGACGTGATGGCCTATATCAAGAGCACCTGGCCGGATGAGGTGATCGAGATCCACAACGAGATCAACGCCCGCGCCTCGGCCTATCGATAGCGTTCAGGCGCCGGTGCCCATGGTTGCCGCGGTGGCCCATGCCAGCACGATGTAGCGCCCGGTCTTGGCGATGGTGACAAGTGCAAGAAACACCGCCCAGTGGGTGCGCATGACGCCTGCGATGACGGTGAAGGCGTCGCCTAGAGGCGCCCAGCTCAGCAGCAGGGTCCAGACCCCCCAGCGGGCATAGGCGCGCTGCGCCCGCGCCAGCTGCGCTTCGCTGACCGGAAACCAGCGGCGGTGGCGGAAATGCTCGAGCCAGATTCCGAGCACGTAGTTGACCACCGCGCCAAGGATATTCCCGACGCTGGCCACGAGCACGATCAGCACCAGCGGCGCGGCATTGCCGAGTTGCATTCCAACGAAGACAACCTCGGACTGGAAGGGCAGGATCGTGGCGGCGCCGAAGGCCGCCAGAAACAGGCCGCCAAGGGCGGCGGCTTCAGTCAGCATGATCGCGGGGCCTCATCCCCGAAAGTCCCGCGCTCACGTTGTCAGTTGCCGCTGCTTGCGACCTCGAAGTTGCGCTCCGCCTGCTGCTCGCGCGGCGGGCGACCGATGACTTCGCGCAGCTCGTCGAGCTCGATGAAGTTGTCGGCCTGACGGCGGAGTTCGTCGGCGATCATCGGCGGTTGGCTGCGGATGGTCGAGACCACCGACACGCGCACGCCCTGACGCTGAAGGCTTTCCACCAGCGGGCGGAAGTCCCCATCGCCCGAGAACAGCACGATATGGTCGACCCGCGGTGCAAGCTCCATGGCATCGACGGTGAGCTCGATATCCATGTTGCCCTTGACCTTCCGGCGGCCTTGGCTGTCGGTGTATTCCTTCGCCGGCTTGGTCACCATGGTGAAGCCGTTGTAGTGCAGCCAGTCCACCAGCGGGCGGATCGGCGAATACTCGTCGTTTTCGAGAAGCGCGGTGTAGTAGAACGCGCGAACCATCTTGCCTCGGCGTACAAATTCCTGTCGGAGGAGCTTGTAGTCGATGTCGAAGCCAAGCGCTTTCGCGGCGGCATACAGGTTCGACCCGTCTATGAACAGCGCGAGCCGTTCGTCCTTGTAAAACATCAAATGTCCTTTCAGCAATGGAGCGCGCCAATGTCCGTGAGTGTGAATGTGAGTGGTTTGGCGCACTCGGTCGTCGAAGATTAAGATATTTGGCCGTCAGTACAAGCCGCAACACATAATCCAAAAGGATAGCTCAAACGTGCTAAGGGAACAAGAAAAGTTGATTGCACTCGGCGCGAATCTATCGTCCGCGATTGGTTCTCCGGCGGAAACATTGCGGGCGGCAATCGATGAACTGTCCGCGTCTGGGGAGCGTGTCCTGCGGGTGAGCCGGTTTTATGCAACCCCTTGTTTTCCGGCGGGGGCCGGGCCTGATTACGTGAACGCTTGCATCGTCTCAACCGGAGAGGCCAGCGCCGCCGAGCTGCTCTCGGTGATGCATCAAATCGAGCATAAATTTGGCCGGGAGCGCGAGCAGAGGTGGGGCAGCAGGAGCCTCGATCTGGACTTGCTGGCCCATGGTGAGGAGATTCTCCCTGACGCGACGTCATATTCGAAATGGCGCATGTTGAGCCTCGAGGAGCAGAAAGTCAGTGCGCCGGACGAACTGATTCTGCCGCATCCGCGCATGCACGAACGTGCCTTCGTGCTGGTGCCACTCTGCGATGTCGCCGCGGACTGGCGTCATCCCCTGCTCGATCGCACGGTGCGCCAGCTCTGCGAGGCATTGCCGCAGGAGGCGCGCGACGAAGTCAAGCCTTTATGACCGATCCCCGCTTGTCTTTCGGGCCATGACGCGATAGGGATTCCCTTTCTGACGGCTAACCCGAATAGGTGATACGCATATGGCCCGCGTGACGGTAGAAGATTGCGTCGACAAGGTCCCGAACCGGTTCGAGCTGGTGATGCTCGCCGCGCATCGTGCGCGCGAAGTGGCATCCGGCAGCCCGCTGACGGTCGACCGCGACAACGACAAGAACCCGGTGGTCGCCCTCCGCGAAATCGCCGAGGAGACCCAGTCGGCTGACGAGCTGCGTGAGCGTCTGATCGAGAGCCATCAGACCCAGATCGAGGTCGATGAGCCCGAAGATGACAGCATGGCGCTGCTCATGGGGGCCGAGCAGGACAAGCCGGTCGAGGACGACATGTCCGAGGAGAAGCTCCTGCGCGCGCTCATGGAGGCCCAGGGCGAGGGCTGAGGCCCGCGGATGCGGGCCAGGTGAAGGATAGGCGCCCATGATTGCGGCGGAAGATCTGGTTGCACTGGTCCGCAACTACAATCCCAAGACCAACGAAGACCTGATCCGCGCGGCCTACGAGTTCGGCCGCGCGATGCATGACGGGCAGATGCGCCATTCCGGTGAGCCCTACTTCACGCATCCCGTCGCCGTTGCCGCGATCCTGACCGAGCAACAGCTCGACGATGCGACCATCATCACCGCCCTGCTGCACGACACCATCGAGGACACCCGCGCCTCGTGGTCCGACATCGCCGAGCGCTTCGGCGAGGATGTGGCCGATCTGGTCGACGGCGTCACCAAGCTGACCAACCTGCAGCTCTCCAGCTCGGAGACCAAGCAGGCCGAGAACTTCCGCAAGCTGTTCATGGCGATGTCCAAGGACCTGCGGGTGATCCTCGTGAAGCTCGCGGACCGTCTGCACAACATGCGCACCATCAAGGCGATGCGCGCCGAGAAGCAGATCCAGAAGGCGCGCGAGACGATGGACATCTACGCGCCGCTGGCCGGCCGGATGGGCATGCAGTGGATGCGCGAAGAGCTCGAGGATCTGGCTTTCCGGGTGCTCAATCCCGAGGGCCGCGCCTCGATCATCCGCCGCTTCATCACGCTGCAGAAAGAGGCCGGCGACGTGATCCACCGGATCACCGGCGACATGCGCCACGAGCTCGAGGAGGCCGGCATCGAGGCCGAGGTCTTCGGACGGGCCAAGAAGCCCTACTCGATCTGGCGCAAGATGCAGGAAAAGGGCATGGGCTTCTCGCGCCTGTCCGACATCTACGGCTTCCGCGTCATCACCCGCAACGACATGGACTGCTACGGTGCGCTCGGGGTGATCCACCAGCGCTGGCGTGCGGTGCCGGGGCGGTTCAAGGATTATGTCAGCCAGCCCAAGTCGAACGGCTACCGCTCGATCCACACCACCGTGTCGGGCCGCGACGGCAAGCGCGTCGAGGTGCAGATCCGCACCCGGCAGATGCACGAGGTCGCCGAGACCGGCGTCGCCGCGCACTGGTCCTATCGCGACGGCCAGCGCGCCGAGAACCCGTTCGCCGTCGATCCCGCCCGCTGGATCGCCTCGCTGACCGAGCAGTTCGACAGCGAGCAGGATCATGACGAGTTCCTCGAGGCGGTGAAGCTCGAGATGTACTCGGACAAGGTGTTCTGCTTCACGCCCAAGGGCGACGTGGTGAAGCTGCCGCGCGGGGCGACACCGCTCGATTACGCCTATGCCATCCACACCCGTATCGGCTCGGCCTGCGTCGGCGCCAAGGTCGATGGCATTCGGGTGCCGCTCTGGACCCGGCTGAAGAACGGCCAGTCGGTCGAGATCATCACCGCAGAGGGCCAGACCCCGCAGGCCACATGGCTCGACATCGCCACCACCGGCAAGGCCCGCACCGCGATCCGCCGCGCCCTGCGCGAGGCCGGGCGCGAGCGTTTCGTGCGGCTCGGTCACGAGCTGGCGCGCTCGGCCTTCGAGCATGTGGGCAAGAAGGCCACCGACAAGGTGCTCGAGAAGGCGGCCCAGACCCTGCGGCTCGAGGACAAGGACGAGCTTCTCGCCCGTCTGGGCAGCGCCGAGCTGACCTCGCGCGAGGTGGTGCACGCGGTCTACCCCGATCTCGGGCCGGCGGACGATGTCGAGGTCGATGCCCATCGCGCGGTGATCGGGCTCGAGCCCGGCACCGGTTTTACCCGGGCGCGCTGCTGCCAGCCGCTGCCGGGCGAGCGCATCATCGGCATCACCCAGCGCGGCAAGGGCGTGTTCGTGCACGCCATCGACTGCGAATCCCTCGCCGCCTACGAGGACCAGCCCGACCGCTGGGTCGACCTGCGCTGGGAGGAGGGCACGCACCCGGCTGCCTACGATGTGAGCCTGGAGCTAACCATCGGCAACGATGCCGGGGTGCTGGGGCGGGTTTGCACCTTGATCGGCGAGCGGTTGGCCAATATCTCGGATCTTGTCTTCGTGGACCGGAAGCCGGACTTCTTCCGCATCCGGATGGACGTGGAGTTCCGCGACGCGGAACACCTTCATTCGGTGATCTCCGCCCTCGAAGCCGAAAGCGATGTCGCCTCCGTGCACCGCCGGCGAGACGCCTCGCTGACGGCGCTTCCGACGGCGGCGCAGTAAGGGGACGCAGCCGGCAGCGGTTGCGACTGAAAGGAAACGCGGTCCCACGGGGCTGCGGAGGATTGGACAGGACGGGCCTTTGGTCTTCAAACGCCGTGACAGACGACCTGTCTGGAGGATACTGGTCGAATTCTTCTGGCCGCGTGGCGGCTGGGGACGTGCGGCGCGGTATATCCAGCACCGGCTGCACCGGCTACCCGATCCCCCCGAACGGATCGCGCGGGGCGTGTTTGCCGGAGTCTTCACCGCCTTCACCCCGCTCTATGGCATGCATTTCGTCGTCGCGGCGCTGATCGCCAAGGCGCTGCGCGGCAACATCCTCGCCTCGCTTCTGGGGACCTTCTTCGGCAACCCGCTGACCTATGTGCCAATTGCCTTCAGCTCGCTCCGCACCGGCTACTGGTTTCTCGGCATCGACCGGCACGAGCCCGACCACAAGTCGGTGCTCGACCGCTTTGCATATGCCGGCGGAGACCTGTGGCACAATCTCGTGGCGTGGTTCACCGGGGAACCGACCAATTGGTCCGAGTTGATCCTGTTCTACGACAAGGTGTTCTATCCCTACCTGATCGGGGGGATCCTGCCGGGCATCGTTTCGGGGCTGGTCTGCTACTACCTCACGGTGCCGGTGATCCGCGCCTATCAGAGTCGGCGGCGCGGGGCGCTCAAGTCCAAGTTGGCGGCGCTCAAGAAGAAGCAGGGCGACGCGGCGGGCAGCGCCCCCAAGGAGTGACGCGCCCCGAGGCGGCGTGCAGCGGGAAGGGAGGCCCGTGGCCGATGCGACTGTTCCTGCTCGTGGCGCTGACCATGACCGCCTTCGCTGCCAATTCCGTGCTCAACCGCGCGGCGCTCGCCTCGGGCGGCATCGACGCGGTGAGCTTCGGCACGCTGCGGCTGCTGTCCGGTGCGCTGATGCTCGCAGCGCTGGTTCTGGCACGGGAGGGGCGTCTGAGGCTGGGCGGCGCCGGGCGGTTGGCCGGCGTGGCAGGGCTGTTTCTCTACATCTACGGCTTCTCGGCGGCCTATGCGGGGATGCCTGCGGGGCTCGGGGCGCTGCTGCTCTTCGGCATGGTGCAGGTGACCATGTTCGGGGGCAGCGTGGCGGGCGGTGAGCGGGTGCCGGCGCAGCGCTGGCTGGGGGCGGGGCTGGCCTTTGGCGGGCTGGTCTGGCTGCTCTGGCCGGGCGGCGGTGCCGCGCCCAGCCTGCCGCACGCGCTGGCCATGCTGCTCGCGGGCGTCGGCTGGGGCGTCTATTCGCTGGCCGGACGCAAGGCCGAGGTGGCGCTGGTCTCGACGGCTGCAAATTTCGTGCTGGCCACCGGGCTCGGGCTGGTGGTGCTGCTGGGGCTACAGCTTTCGGGATCTGTCGGCCCATGGAGCCTTGGCGCGGTCGTGCTGGCGGTGGTCTCGGGAGCCGTGACGTCGGGGCTCGGCTACGCGCTCTGGTACGCGGTTCTGCCCCGCCTGCCGGGGTCGGTCGCCGCCGTGGCGCAGCTCACCGTGCCGGTGATCGCCATGGCGGGCGGCATGGTGTTTCTCGGCGAGGCCCTCACCGCGCGCTTCGCGCTCGCCGCCCTGCTGGTGCTGGGCGGCGTGGCGGTGTCGGTGACGCCGCTGCGGCGGGGGTGAGCGGCGCTTGCAGTGCCTTGGCTCTGCGCCGGGGCGGCCTCAATGCCGTCCACGACGCGCAGGCGTTCGGCGCACCAAGCCCGTCACAGGACGGGCGTGCCCGCTCACTCGGTCCAGCGCACCCCGGTCAGGTCGGTCGCCTGCGTCGGCTGGTTCTGCCACAGCCCCTCGAGCCGCGCGTCCGCCACCGTCGGGAAGGCGAGCTGGAACAGGTAGGCATTGACGTGATCCTCGGCGATCATCGTCTGCGCTTGCTGGATCAGCTCGGAGCGCGCCGCCGGGTCGGTGGTGCCGGTGAGGGTGCTCATCAGCTCCTGGAAGGCCGCGTTGTCATACTGGAAGTAATAGTCCGGCCGGGCGTAGATGCCGATGTCGAAGGGCTCGGTATGCGACACGATGGTGAGGCCGAAATCCTTGCCACGGAACACCTCTTCGAGCCACTGGGCCCATTCCAGGTTTGTGATCTGGGTCTCGATCCCCACCTCGCGCAGCTGCGCCGCGATGATCTCGCCGCCGCGACGGGCGTAGGAGGGCGGCGGCAGCTTCAGTGTGGTGGTGAAGCCCTCGGGATAGCCCGCATCCGCCAGCAGAGTCTTTGCAAGCTCCGGATCGTAGCTCGAGAGCTCGGTGAGGTCGACATAGTCGGGATTGTGCGGCGCGAAATGGGTGCCGATGGGCGTGCCGTAGCCAAACATCGCACCGTCGATGATCGCCTGTCGGTCGATGGCGTGGGACAGCGCTTCGCGCACCTTGGGATCGGAGAAATGCGCGTCGCCGTGGTTCATCGCGAGGATGGTCTCGCCCTCGGTCGACCCCACAAGAACCTGAAAGCGCGGGTCTGCCTCGAACATGGCGAGGTTCTCGGGCGCCGGGAAGCCGGCGAAGGCGTCGATATCCTGCGCCATCATCGCCGCGAACGCTGCCGTCGGGTCCGAGATGAAACGGAAGGTCACCGCCTCGAGTGCGGGGGCCGCGCCCCAGTAGTCCGCGTTGCGACTCATCTCGATGCGGTCTCCCGTGACCCAGCGCTCGAAGGTGAAGGGGCCGGTGCCGACAGGGGTCTGCTGGATGCCCTCGATGCTCTCGGGGGCCACGATCACCGCGTCGCCCCAGGCCATGTTGAACAGGAACGTGCCGTCGGGCTCCGAGAGCGTCACCTCGACGGTGAGCGGATCGACAACCGTCACCTCCGCGATGCCCTCGAACAGCGCCTTCTGGGCGTTGAGGCTGTCTTCCCCGCGGGCGCGATCGAGGCTGAACTTCACGTCCTCGGCGTCCATCGTGGTGCCGTCATGGAAGGTGACACCGTCGCGAAGCCGGAAGGTGTAGGTCAGCCCGTCGTCGGAGATCTCCCAGCTTTCGGCAAGGCCCGGCACGACCTCCCCGGTCTCGGTGAAACGCGTCAGCCCTTCGAAGATGTTCGAATAGAGCACGCTGTCGATGGCGCCGGCCGCGGCCGAGGTCGGATCGAGATGCGGCGGCTCGAGTTGCAGCGCAATGGTCAGGTCGGTCTGCTGGGCCATCAGCGCCTGCGCCGAAAGCAGCATCGCGGCGGCGGCCGGGGCGAGGTAGGACATGGGGCGGGACATCGGGCTCTCCGTTGGCAGGCATCGGCTCGAAGTGTGCCCGATTTCCCCGGCGGTGCAAGCACATGCGCACTGGAATATAGGGGGGCAGGCTGCTAGACGACGCCAGCCTTGTTGACGAGGGAGGAGACGCCAATGAGCGCCACCGCGCGAAAGTCGGCCCCGCTGCCGGCCGATATCCGGGCCCGCAAGGGCGGAGCGCCGCTGGTCAGCCTGACCGCCTACACCACGCCGATGGCGCAGATGATGGACGCGCATTGCGATTTCGTCCTCGTCGGAGACAGCGTCGGCATGGTTCTGCACGGGCTCGAGTCGACGCTTGGCGTGACCATGGAGATGATGATCCTGCACGCACAGGCGGTGAAACGCGGTCTCAGCGGCGCCATGATGGTCGTCGACATGCCCTTCGGCTCCTACGAGGAAGGCCCGCAGCAGGCGTTTCGCAACGCCGCGCGGCTGATGGCTGAAACCGCCGCCGGTGCGGTCAAGCTCGAGGGCGGCGAGAGCATGGCCGAGACCATCGCCTTCCTGACCGCGCGCGGCATCCCGGTGATGGCGCATGTGGGCCTCACGCCGCAATCGATCAACACGCTCGGCGGCTACAAGGTGCAGGGCCGCGGTGACGCCGGCGACCGGCTGATGGCGGATGCCCGCGCCGTGGCCGGGGCAGGGGCCTTTGCCGTGGTGCTCGAGAAGGTGCCGCAGGGGCTGGCCGACCGGGTGACCGCAGAGCTGCCGATCCCGACCATCGGCATCGGCGCCTCGGCGGGCTGCGACGGGCAGATCCTCGTGGTCGATGACATGCTGGGGCTCTTCACCGCCTTCAAGCCGAAATTCGTCAAGCGCTACGCGAGCCTCGGCGAACAGGCCGAAGCCGCCATCGCGGCCTATGCCGCGGAGGTACGGGCCCGGTCCTTCCCCGCAGCCGAGCACGTCTTTGCCGATGCCGCCCCGGGAGCGAAATCATGACCGAGATGCTCCGCACGAAGGCCGAGCTGCGCGCCCGTCTGGCGGGCTGGAAACGCGCCGAAGAGACCGTCGGCGTGGTGCCCACCATGGGCGCGCTGCATGCCGGGCACCTGAGCCTCGTCGAGGCCGCCAAGACAGATTGCGACCGGGTGATCGTGACGATCTTCGTGAACCCCAAGCAGTTCAACAACGCCTCCGATCTCGAGAACTACCCGCGCACCGAGCACGCCGATGCGGAGAAGCTCGCGCCCTACGCGGTGGATGTGATCTACGTGCCGGGGCCGGAGGAGATCTATCCCGAGGGCTTTGCCACCTCGGTGGCGGTCTCGGGCCTGACCGACGGGCTTTGCGGCGCCTTCCGCCCGGGCCATTTCGACGGCGTGACCACGGTGGTCTCGAAGCTCTTCCTGCAGACCGGCGCGGATCGGGCCTATTTCGGCGAGAAGGACTACCAGCAATTGCAGGTGGTGCGCCGCATGGCCCGCGATCTCGACATCCCCGTCGAGGTGATCGGCTGCGAGACGGTGCGCGAACCCGACGGCTTGGCGCTGTCCTCGCGCAACGTGCTGCTGCCCGAGGCCACCCGTGCCGCCGCACCGGTGCTCAACCGGGCCATGGTGGCGATGGCCGAAGGGCTTCGGACCGGTGCCGATCTCGCGACGCTGAAAGCGCAGGCCGAGGCGGCGATCCTCGAGGGCGGCTTCGAGCGGGTCGAGTATCTCGAGCTGCGCGCCGCCGACGGGCTCGCGCCGATGACCACGCTCGACCGCCCGGCGCGGCTTCTGGCCGCCGCCTGGCTGGGCGGGGTGCGCCTGATCGACAATATCCCGGTGGGCTGAGCCGCTCGTGGCCTAGAGCAGCCGCTCGGCGATCTCTCCCGAGAGCCACGCGATGCGCCCGCCCGCCATCGTCAGCACGATGCGGCGGGTGGCGCGGTCCATCACCACCAGATCGGCGCGCAGGCCGGCCTCCAGCCTGCCGCGATCCTCAAGGCCCAAGAGCCGCGCCGGCCCTTCCGAGACCATCCGCCACGCCTGCGCCTCGTCGAGCAGGCCTAGCTCGACGCAGCGCCACGCGGCGCGCGCCGGGGCGGGGTAGTGGTAATCCGAGGCCAGCGCATCGCAGAGCCCCAGCCCGATGAGCTCGCTCGCCGCCACGTTGCCGGCATGACTCGCCCCGCGCACCACGTTGGGTGCGCCGAGCACCACCGTATCGCCGCCCTCGCGCGCCGCCTGTGCCGCCTCCACCGTCTCGGGGAACTCGGACACCCGCACCCCGCGCGCGCGCCAAGCGGCGCGGCCCTCGGCGCTGCGGTCGTCATGGCTGCCCATGCGGCAGCCGCGTGCGGCCAGCCGCGCACAGAGCCCGTCGAGCGCTTGCGGAACCTCGGCGCTGCGCGCGTGCAGTGCCTGCATCAGCGCCAGGTGCGTCTCGGGCGAGCGCCCGGATTTCAGCGCCTGCCCGGTGAGACGCGGAGGCTTGCGCCCCTCGGCGAGCCTTGCGTGCGGCAGGTGGTCGTTGAACACCACGTAGCCGATGCCCCAGCGCTCGATCGCCTCCTCGGCGCGGGCGAAGGAGTCGAGGAAATGGGTCTCGAGCCGCAGCTGCAGGCGCAGGTCCACCGGCACCGTCGGCGCCACCTCGGCCACGGAGGCAAACACCTCCTCGGCAAATTCCGGCCCGCGCATCCCGCCTTCCCACGACCAGAACTGCGCCAGCATCGCCGTGGTAATGCCGTTCGCGGCGAGCTCGGCGGCGCAGGCCACCATGCCGGCGTCACGCTCGCGCAGCGCCCCGCGCCGGGGTGCCATGTGGCGCTCGAACCCGTCGCCATGGGCGTCGACGATTCCCGGCAGGATGTCGTAGCCGCCAAGATCCACCCGCCGCCCCTCGGGCGTATCGCAGATCACCCCCTTGGCCACCGACAGGGGCGCATCGCTCCAGCCGCCCGGTCGCATCACGCGGGCATTCTCGAAGCTCAGCTCGATCATCGGCAGGCGCCCTTTGCAGGGCAGGGTGGCAGAACGGGAACGCGGATCATGGGCGTGGGAATACGGCCTTCCACCGCCGCGCGAAAGGTGCAAATCTCCGCCCATGTCGACCTCGCCCCGCCTTGCCACCCGCGCCGTCATCCTGCACGAAAACCGCCTGCTGCTGGTCAATGCCTGGCCCGGGCAGAAGAGCGATCTCTGGTGCGCCCCCGGCGGCGGCGTCGAGAAGGGCGCCTCGCTGCACGACAACCTCGCCCGCGAGGTCCACGAGGAGACCGGCCTCACCGTGCGTGTCGGCCTGCCCTGTCTCGTCAACGAATACCACGCCCCTGAGACCGGCTTTCACCAGGTCGAGCTGTTCTTCCGCTGCGAGATCACCGACGGTGCGCTGTCGGACGACTGGCGCGACCCTGAGGGCGTGGTGCACACCCGCCGCTTCGTCACCCGCGACGAGATGGCGAGCCTGCGCTACAAGCCCGACAGCCTTCCCAAGGTGGCCTGGGAGACCGGCCCCGGCTACGATCCGCTGGAGCTTCTGGCCTCATGAGCGGCGCGCCCCGATCCGCCGCGGCCCGGTAGGCGCCCGATGCTGGCCTACGCGCTGAAACGGCTGTTCATCCTGGCGATCAGCCTCGCCATCGCCTCGCTGGTGATCTTCCTCGTGGTCGAGGTCGCGCCGGGCGATCCCGCGAGTTTCATGCTGGGGATCAATGCCCGGCCCGACACCGTCGCCGCGCTGCGTGCCGAGCTGGGGCTCGATCTGCCGGTGCATGAGCGCTACCTCGTCTGGTTCTCGGGCATGGTGCAGGGCGATTTCGGCACCTCCTACACCTACCGCGCGCCGGTGGCGCAGATGGTGGCCGAGCGGGTGCAGGTCTCGCTGCCGCTGGCGCTCTACGCGCTGCTGCTCTCGACTCTGATCGCTTTCCCGGCGGGCATTTTCGCCGCCGCGCGGCGTGGCAAACCCGGTGACGTGGCAGTGATGGGCGCGACCCAGCTGGGCGTCGCAGTGCCGAATTTCTGGTTCGCGATGCTGCTGGTGCTGCTCTTTGCGCTGAAGCTGCGCTGGTTCAGCGCCGGCGGCTTTCCCGGCTGGGACGATCCGCTGCAGGGGCTGAAGGCGCTGACCCTGCCGGCGGTGGCGCTGGCCCTGCCGCAGGCGGCGATCCTCGCCCGCGTCATGCGCTCGGCGCTGATCGACATCCTGCACGAGGATTTCATCCGCACCGCCCGTGCCAAGGGGCTCTCGCGCCGGCAGGCGCTGTGGCGCCACGGGGTGCGCAACGCGCTCATTCCGGTGCTGACCATCATCGGGCTGCAATTCTCCTTCCTGCTGGCCGGGGCGATCATCATCGAGCAGGTGTTCTTCCTGCCGGGGCTGGGGCGGCTGATCTTCCAGGCCATCACCCAGCGCGACCTGATCGTGGTCGAGTCGGTGGTGATGCTGCTGGTCTTCGCGGTGATCGTGGTGACCTTCGTCACCGATCTCGCCTATGCCGCCGTCGATCCCCGACTGAGGAGGCGCCGATGAGCCGCAACCTGATCCTCGGCACGCTGCTCACGGCGCTGTTTGTCGGTGCCGCGCTGCTGTCTTTCGTCTGGACGCCGTACCCCACCGACACCGTCGCCATCACCGAGCGCCTGCAGCCGCCCTCGGCGGCACACTGGCTCGGCACCGACCATTTCGGCCGCGACATGCTGAGCCTCGTGATGGTCGGCGCCCGCACCTCGATCGCCGTGGCGCTGGTGGCGGTGGGCATCGGGCTCGGGCTCGGCGTGCCGCTGGGCCTTGCCGCCGCGGCGCGCGCGGGCGGCTGGCTCGACGAGGCGATCATGCGGATGAACGACCTGATCTTCGCCTTCCCGAGCCTCGTCATCGCGATCTTGATCACCGCCATCTTCGGCCCCGGCGCCACCAACGCCATCAT
Source organism: Salipiger bermudensis (assembly GCF_017309175.1). Classification (NCBI taxonomy): domain Bacteria; kingdom Pseudomonadati; phylum Pseudomonadota; class Alphaproteobacteria; order Rhodobacterales; family Roseobacteraceae; genus Salipiger; species Salipiger bermudensis. The sequence goes on from NZ_JAEKJV010000007.1 coordinate 244,404, forward strand.
CGCCATCGGCATCTTCAACATCCCGGTCTTTGCGCGGCTGTCGCGCGGTGCGGCGCTGAGCCTGTGGCGGCGCGAGTTCATCCTCGCGGCCCGCACCGCCGGCAAGTCTGCGCCCCGGATCAGCGCCGAGCACATCCTGCCCAACATTGCCAACCTGCTGATCGTGCAGGGCACCATCCAGTTCTCGCTCGGCATCCTCGCGGAAGCGGGCCTGTCCTATGTCGGCCTAGGCGCCCAGCCTCCGATCCCGTCCTGGGGTCGGATGCTGGCCGACGCCCAGACCATGGTGGCGCTCGCCCCGCATGTGGCGATCATCCCGGGCCTCGCCATCGTCCTGACCGTGCTCGGCCTCAACCTGCTGGGCGATGGCCTGCGCGACCGGCTCGACCCGAGGCTGGGAATGGTGCGCGCATGACCCCTTCTCTGGTTTCCAAATACCTCGGGGAGCGCGAGGGGCAGCGCCCCTCGCACCTGTCGGACCGGACGCAGTCCGGTTCGAAACCTCTGCTCGAGATCGATGCGCTCTCGCTCACGATTCACGGCAAGCCGATCCTCAGAGAGCTGTCGCTCACCATCGCACCCGGCGAGATCGTGGCGCTGACCGGGGAGTCGGGTTCCGGCAAGTCGATGACCGCGCTCGCCGCCATGGGACTCCTGCCTCAGGGCGCCGAGACCTCCGGCGCCCTGCGTCTCGACGGGACCAATCTCTGCCAGCTCTCCGAGCGCAGGCTCTGCGCCATCAGGGGCCGCGAGATCGGCATGATCTTTCAGGAGCCGATGACCGCGCTCAACCCGGTGCAGCGCATCGGCGCGCAGGTGGCCGAGACCATCCTCGTGCACAAGGCCATGCCCCGCGCCGCGGCAAACGCCCGCGCCGCCGAGATGCTGGCCCGCGTCGGCCTGCCGCCCGAACGCGTGCCGCCGAGCCGCTACCCGCACGAGCTCTCCGGCGGCCAGCGCCAGCGCGTCGTCATCGCCATGGCCATCGCCCTGCGTCCGAAGCTCCTGATCGCCGACGAGCCCACCACCGCGCTCGACGTGACCACGCAGGCGCAGATCCTCGACCTGCTGCGCGAGCTCGTGCGCGAGGAGGGCATGGGGCTGATGATGATCACCCACGATCTCGCGGTGGTCTCGGAGATGGCCGACCGCATCGCGGTGATGAACTCCGGAGAGATCGTCGAGCAGGGCGCAACCGCGCGGCTCTTCGCCGAGATGCGTCACCCCTATACCCGCCAGCTCTTCGAGGCCTCGCGCCACCGCGCCGATTTGCCAGAGGCGCGGCCCGACGGGCCGCTCTTGCGCGTCGAGACCGTCACGCGTCACTATCCCGGCCCGCGCCAAGGGCTCTTCCGTCCCGGTCGGGCGCAGGTCGCGGTGAACGGCGTCAGCTTCGAAATCGCACGGGGCGAGCGTGTCGGGCTGGTGGGCGAGTCGGGCTGCGGCAAGTCCACGCTCGCGCGTGCCATTCTCGGGCTCGAGCCGGTGCAGGCGGGCGCCATCACGCTCGACGGGGCGCCGGTCTATCGCCACCGCAAGCCCGACCGCGCCGTGCGCCGCCGGGTGCAGGTGGTGTTCCAGGACCCCTACGGCTCGTTCGACCCGCGCCACCGCGTGGGCCGACTGATCGCCGAGCCCTTCCATCTGCTCGACGACCCGCCCCGCGGCCCCGAGCGCGCCGCCGCCATCGCCCGGGCGCTCATCGATGTGGGGCTGAAGCCAGACCATGCCGAGCAGCACATCCACGCCTTCTCCGGCGGCCAGCGTCAGCGCATCGCCATCGCCCGCGCCCTGATCATCCGGCCCGAGCTGGTGATCTTCGACGAGGCGGTCTCCGCCCTCGACGTGCGGGTGCGGGCGCAGATTCTCGACCTGATCGCGGATCTGTCGCGGCAATACGGGCTGACCTACCTGTTCATCTCGCACGACCTGAGCGTGGTGCGCGGCATCACCGACCGGGTGCTCGTCATGCGCGGCGGCGAGATCGTCGAGGCCGGGGAGACCGAGAGGGTATTTGACAACCCCGCTCACTGGTATACCAAATCCCTGCTGGCCGCCGCACCATCCCTGCCGCGGCCACCGGGAGGAGGACAAGCGGATGACCGAGAGCCTGACGCGCGGTGACGCGCATCTGAGCCTTGCGCGGGACAGCGCGCAGATGTTGATCGGCGGCGAGTGGCGCGACAGCGCCGACACGCTGCCCATCGTGAACCCGTCGACCGGAGCGGAGATCGGCCGCATCGCCCGCGGTCGCGCTTTGGATATCGACGCGGCGGTCTCTGCGGCGCAGGCGGCGCTCGAAGGCGACTGGGGCCGCATGACCGCGCTCGAACGCGGCCGCATCCTGACCCGGCTCTCTGCTCTGGTGCTTGACCATGTGGACGAGCTGGCCGAGCTCGAGGCGATGGACGTCGGCAAGCCGCTGACCCAGGCCCGGGCCGACGCGGTGGCGCTGGCGCGCTATTGCGAGTTCTACGGCGGCGCCGCCGACAAGGTGCACGGCACCACCATCCCCTATCTCGACGGCTACACCGTCTACACCCTGCGTGAGCCGCACGGGGTGACCGGCCATATCGTGCCGTGGAACTACCCGATGCAGATCATCGGGCGTTCGGTCGGCGCGGCGCTGACCATGGGCAATGCCTGCGTGCTGAAGCCAGCCGAGGATGCCTGCCTGTCGGCGCTGGCCTTCGCCCGGCTGGCGCAGCAGGCCGGCCTGCCCGCCGGCGCGCTCAACGTGGTGCCGGGGCTGGGTTCCGAGGCCGGTGCGGCGCTCTCGGCTCATCCCGGCATCCAGCATGTGAGTTTCACCGGCTCCGTCGGCACCGGGGCCGCCGTGCAGCAGGCGGCGGGCGCCAACGTGGTGCCGGTGACGCTGGAGCTTGGCGGCAAGTCGCCGCAGCTCGTCTTCGCCGATGCCGATCTCGACGCGGCGCTGCCCTTCCTCGTCAATGCCGGGCTGCAGAATGCCGGGCAGACCTGCTCGGCCTCGTCGCGCATCCTGGTCGAGCGCCCGGTCTTCGACGAGGTCAGTCGCCGCATGGCCGAGGCCTATGCCGCCAAGGTGGTGGGCCCGGCGATGGACGACCCCGATGTCGGCCCGCTGATCAACGCCACCCAGAAGGCGCGGGTCGAGGGCTTTCTCGAGCAAGGCGCCGACCTGCCACTGCTCGCCCGCGCGCAGCTTGCCGCCGATTTGCCAGAAGGCGGCACCTACGTGCAGCCGGCGCTCTTCGGCCCGGTGCCCGCGGATCACCTGCTGGCGCAGGACGAGGTCTTCGGCCCGGTGCAGGTCATCGTGCCTTTTGACAGCGAGGGCGAGGCGGTGAAGATCGCCAATGGCACCGCGTACGGCCTCGTGGCCAGCGTCTGGACCCGCGACGGCGCACGCCAGATGCGGCTCGCCAGGAAACTGCGCGCGGGGCAGGTGTTTCTCAACAATTACGGCGCCGGCGGCGGGGTGGAGCTGCCCTTCGGCGGCGTCGGCAAGTCGGGCCACGGGCGCGAGAAGGGCTTCGAGGCGCTCTACGGCTTCTCGGTGCTCAAGACCGTCGCCGCGCATCACGGCTGAGCAGGATTTTCAGGGAGGAGACAGGACATGAGACTTGAGGGCAAACGCGCCATCGTGACCGGCGCCGGATCCGGCTTTGGCGAGGGCATCGCCATGCGCTTCGCCGCCGAGGGCGCGCAGGTTATGGTGGCCGACATCAACGCCGAGGGCGCAGAACGCGTGGCCTCGGCCTGCGGCGGCATCGCGCAGCGGGTCGACGTCGCGAATGGCGACAGCGTGGCCGAGATGGTCGCCCGCGCGGTGGCCGAGATGGGCCGGGTCGACATCCTCGTCAACAACGCCGGCATCACCCACCTACCTGCGCCGATGGAGGAGGTCTCGGAGGACGATTTCGACCGCGTCTTCGCGGTGAACTGCAAGTCGGTCTACCTCACGGCGCGGGCGCTGGTCGGGCATATGAAGGAGCTGGGCGCCGGGGCGATCCTGAACGTGGCCTCGACGGCTGGCGTCTCGCCGCGACCGCGGCTCAACTGGTACAATGCCTCGAAGGGCTGGATGAACACCGCCACCAAGGCGATGGCGATCGAGCTGGCGCCGGCGGGGGTGCGGGTCAACGCGCTGAACCCGGTGGCGGGCGACACGCCGCTTCTGGCGAGCTTCATGGGCGAGGACACGCCCGAGATGCGGGCGAAGTTCCTGTCGACCATCCCCATCGGGCGGTTCTCGACGCCGGAGGATCTCGCCAATGCGGCGCTGTTCCTGTGCTCGGACGAGGCGTCGATGGTCACCGGTGTCTGCATGGAAGTGGATGGCGGGCGCTGTATCTAGCGGCTGAGCCGTCGCGTTTGCGGGTAGGGTGGGTGGGGGCGCTGCCCCCGTCCGCGCAGGCGCGGACTCCCCCCGAGGTATTTTTGAACCAGAGAAGGGGCGGGGGATTGCGCTGATCCCCGGCCCTGGCGAGGGTCGCCGGAAGACAGGGGAGAATGCGATGCGACCGGGACCGAGAAACCTGATCACCGATGTGGAGGGGCTGCATGTCGGCCACGCCGAGGATGCGGGCCTGAAGTCGGGTGTCAGCGTGGTCACTGCGGAGGCGCCCTTCGTGGCCTCGGTGGCGGTGATGGGCGGGGCACCCGGCACGCGGGAAACCGATCTGCTGGCGCCGGACAAGTCGGCGCCGGGGGTGGATGCTCTGGTGCTCTCCGGTGGCAGTGCTTTCGGGCTGGCGGCGGCGCAAGGGGTGATGGATGCGCTGCACGAGGCCGGGCGCGGCTTCGAGGTGCTCTCGGCGCGGGTGCCGCTGGTGCCGGCGGCGATCCTCTTCGATCTGCTCAATGGTGGCGACAAGGCGTGGGCCGAGAACCCCTACCCGGGGCTGGGGCGCAAAGCGTTGGCGGCGGCGGGGGAGAACTTTGGGCTTGGCAGTGTCGGGGCGGGCTGCGGCGCGCAGACCGCGATGCACAAGGGCGGGCTCGGCTCGGCGAGCCTGGTGCTCGACGATGGCATCACCGTGGGCGCGCTGGTGGCGGTGAACCCGCTGGGCAGCGTCACCACGCCCTCGGGGCGGCATTTCTGGGCCGCGCCGCACGAGATGGGCGGCGAGTTCGGGGCGCTGGGTGTGGACCCGGCGAGCGGCGTGGCGCTACCGCAGAGCCGCAAGAGTGCCGCGATGGCGGCGCAGGGCAACACCACCATCGCGGTGGTGGCGACCGATGCGGCCCTCGACAAGGCGCAGTGTCACCGCGTGGCGGTGGCGGCGCATGACGGCATCGCGCGGGCCATCGTGCCGGCGCACACGCCGATGGATGGCGACCTGGTGTTCTCGGCCGCGACGGGGCGCCGCGCGCTGGAGGCGCCGGCGCTGCAGCTGGCTCAGATCGGCCACGCCGCAAGCCTCTGCCTTGCCCGCGCCATCGCCCGCGCGGTCTGGGAGGCGACACCGGCGCCGGGCGACACCTTGCCGACGCTGCGCGCGGAGCTAAGGCTCTAGCGCAGGATCGGCGGGCTGTCGGGATCGGAGCCGGGCGCGGCGCGCTCGGCGCGCTGGGGTTCGTGCAGCTCGGGCAGGTCGAAGCGCAGCCCGACCCGCGCCAGCAGCGCCGCCAGCGGCTCGGCGTCGCGCACGAAGCTCACGTCCAGTGACCCGGCCTCGATGCCGGAGAACACCAGCGCCTCGTTGACCGCGCGGGCCAGCGCGTCCTCGGCGCCGGGGGTGGCACCGGCGAAGGCCAGCAGGTGGCTGCGGCTGCCATCGGCATAGCGCACGCCGGCGAGCCAGGCGCAGCGCGCAAGTCCCGCGGCGGTGGCGAGCTTGGTATCGAGCGCGGTGATCAGCACTTCGGGCAGGCCGCCTGGCGCGGTGACCTCTTCGATCCCGGCTTCGGCCTCCTGCGGGCCGTGGCCCAGCGTCTCGGAGAGCCAGTCCACCGCTTGCGGCGGCAGCAGGATCGAGGACGGCGCGACCTCGAGATTGACCGCGAGCCCGATGCCCTGACCGGTCAGCATCGCGGCCACGTTGCGCCCCGAGAGCGCGGCATAGGGGACAGGCTGGCCGACAAATTGCGACAGGCGTTCCTCGCGGTCGAAGACCAGCACGAAGCTGGCATCGGCGAGCTCGAACAGTTCGGGCTCGATCTGATCGCCCTCGGCCTCCTTGGTCAGCAGGAGGAACAGCTCGCTGTCGGCGAGCCGTTCGTAGAAGCGCAGGCGCGCGGCATCGTCCAGCGGCGCGGCCTCCATCGCCGCATGGGCGGCGTCGAGCGGGGTTGTTTCGGTCATTCCATCACCTCGCGGACACGGGCGCGCAGAACGGGCAGCAGCTCGTCCTCGAACCACGGGTTGCGTTTCAACCATGCCGTATTGCGCCAGGACGGATGCGGCAAGGGGATAGCGTCGGGAAGATGGTCGCGCCAGTTGCGCACCGTCTCGGTGACGCCGGTCTTCACGCCCAGATGGTAGCGATGGGCGTAGCCGCCGATATAGAGCCGCAGACGGACCTCGCCGAGTGCCGCGAACAGGCGGTCATGCCAGGTGTGGCGGCAGATCGGCGGCGGCGGCAGGTCGGAGCCCTGTGCGTCGTAGCCCGGAAAGCAGAAGGCCATCGGCATGATGGCGACGCGGGAGCGGTCCCAGAAGGTGGCGTCATCAAGCCCGAGCCATGCCCGCAGCCGGACGCCCGACGGGTCGTCGAAGGGACGCGCGGCGTTGTGGGCGCGCATCCCCGGCGCCTGGCTGGCGATCAGGAGCCGCGCGCCGGGGGCGAACCACACCACCGGGCGCGGAGAGTGCCGGGTGGCGGTGGCGGCAAAACGCTCGGCGCAGAGTCGGCAGCGCGACAGTTCGTCTGCGAGGGCGGTAAGGGGCTCGGTCATGCCCCAGAGCTAGGGCGCGGGCGGCCGGGATGCCAGCCCCTCTATATTTCTAGGAATGTCGAAATAACGTTTGCCCGACTCGCTTATTTCAATAATTCTAGAAGTATGAAAAATGAGACATCCCCGACCCACACCCAGGAGATGGCGCTTGAAGTCGCCGCCTCGAAATTCGCGGCACTCGGTTCCGAGCAGCGGCTCAACGTCCTCAAGGTGCTGGTGCGCTCCGGGCCCGCGGGGCTCAGCATCGGTGAGCTTGGCCAGCGCGCCGGGGTTACCGGCTCCACGCTCACCCATCACCTGCGCATCCTGACCCAGGCCGGGCTGGTGCAGCAGGCCCGCGAAGGGCGCAGTATCATCTGCGCCGCCGCCGCCTATGACGAGGTGCGTGCGCTGTCGGATTTCCTTCTCACCCAATGCTGCGCGGATTGCGGCGACACGGAGCACGACCATGGCTGATACCACCACCCCCACTAGCCGCCTGCCAAAGATCGACAAGGCCTGGGCCGCAAGCGCCGCGGTTCTTGCGGGCGTCGCGCTGGCAGAGCCGGCGCAGCTCTGGCCCACCATCGGCTTCGCGGTCGAGGCGCTTCTGGGCACCGCGCCATTCATCCTCTTCGCAGTGCTTGCGGTGGCCTATGTGAAGGCCGCCGGGGCCGAGACGCTGCTGTCGCGCGCCTTCGAGGGGCGCGAGACCCGGATGATCGTGCTGGCCGCGCTGCTGGGCGGGCTCTCGCCCTTCTGTTCCTGCCAGGTGATCCCGTTCATCGCAGCGCTTCTGGCAGTGGGCGCACCGCTGAGTGCCGTGATGGCGTTCTGGCTGGCGTCACCGCTGATGGACCCGGCGATGTTCCTGATCACCTCGGGTACGCTGGGCTGGGATTTCGCCATCGGCAAGACGTTGGCGGCGGTGGGCATCGGCCTCTTGGGCGGTGTCGGGACGATGATGCTCAAGAACAGCCCGGTCTTTGCCGATCCGCTGCGCGAGAAGCCGCAGGTCGGCGGCTGCTGCGGTGTGAAAAAGCCGTTCCAGGGCAAGCCGGTCTGGCGCTTCTGGGGCGAGGCCGAGCGCCGCGAGACCTTCCGTACCGAGGCCGTGACGAACTTTGTCTTCCTGCTCAAGTGGCTGCTGCTGGCCTACCTGCTCGAAGCGGTGATGCTGCGCCACATCCCCGCCGAGATGATCGCGAACCTGCTTGGCGGTACGGGGCTGTGGCCGGTGCTGCTCGGGGCCTTCGTCGGGGCGCCGGCCTATCTCAACGGCTACGCCGCGGTGCCGCTGGTCGACGCGCTGCTGACGCAGGGCATGGCCCCGGGGGCGGCGATGAGCTTCGTGGTGGCCGGCGGCGTGAGCTGCATCCCTGCCGCGGTCGCGGTCTGGGCGCTGGTCAAGCCGCGGGTCTTCGCGGCCTATCTCGGCTACGCCATCCTGGGCGCGATGATCGCCGGGCTGCTCTGGGGCGCCTACGCCTGAGGCTGGGCCGACACTGCCGCAGGGCCGTGCCCACATGGCATGGTTGAGACGGTCTTAATCGCGAACAATCCACGCGCTATCTTGGCGGTGGATTGTTCTTTGTTTCCCATTCGGGCCATAATATCACCTGAATTCGCACCTAAGACATGCTTAATGCGCCAACGGTAGAAAGAGTGGCGCCGGTGAGCCGAGGCACGGTGATGTTAGAGTTCGATATGGTCAGCAAGTCCTTCTGGACCGGCGTGCAGCGCAAGGTGATCCTTGACCGCGTGTCGTTCCGGGTCGAGCTGGGCCAGTCTCTCGGCATCCTGGCCCCCAACGGCACCGGCAAGACCACGCTCATCCGCATGATGGCCGGTCTCGAGAAGCCCGACGAGGGCGAGATCCGCCAGAACTGCCGGGTGTCGTTCCCACTGGGCTTCATGGGCGGTGTCGTCTCGAAGATCTCGGCCCGCGAGAACGCCCGCTTCATCGCGCGCATGTACGGCATCGATCCCGACTACGTCGAGAGCTTCTGCCGCTGGCTCTGCGGGCTGGGCGAGTATTTCGACCAGCCGATCGGCACCTATTCCAGCGGCATGCGGTCGCGGTTCACCTTTTCGCTGATGCTGGCCCTCGACTTCGACATCTACCTGATCGACGAAGGCATGCCGAATTCGACCGATGTCGAGTTCAACCGCAAGGCCGGCGACATCCTTGCCGAACGGCTGCGCACCACGACGATCATCATCGTCTCGCACCAGCCGCAGATCCTCGAGAAGTTCGCGCGCAAAGCAGCCGTGCTGATGGACGGCAAGCTGCACATGTTTGAAACCTTGGAAGAAGCGAAGCAGCTCTATGACTACGAAACCCAAGGCTAGAAAGTTCCGCGTCCGCCGCAGCGCCCCCGTCTCCCACGCACCAGAGGAGGCCAGCGCCCCGCAGGTCCCGCCGCAGCCGCGCAGCGAGCAGCCGAGCCGGGCCGCTGCAGCGCCGGCGGCGAAGCCGACGCAACCCGCGCGGGCCTCTGCCGCGAAGCCGGCACAGGCACAGGGACAGGCGTCGTCCGCGCCCGGCGAGACGCCGCGGCAGCGCCCGCAATTCGCGCCCTCGCAAGAAGCCGCCAAGGCCCGCGCAGGCGAGGTCAGCTCGGCGGCGCAGGTCGCGGGCGAAGTCGACATGGATGCGATCCGCCGCGAGGGGCTGACCGGGCGCCAGCTGCGCATGGCGCGGCGGGTGGCGCAGAAGCACGGGCTCGCTCCGACCTCGGATTTCGACGCGGTGCGCCTGCTGCGGGCCCGCGGCATCGACCCGTTCCAGCGCGCCAACATGCTCGAGCTCGTGGTGCCGGAGGCCGGTGGCGCAGGCGGGGCAGGGGCGGTGCCGCCCGGTGCCGCAGCACCCGGTCAGCCGCCCGCGCAACGGCCGGATGGCAAGGTGCAGCTGCCGCAGACCGTGCCCGCCGGCGGCAACAAGATCCAGCTGCCCTCGACCGAGACCGCCAGCCCGGCCGAACGCCGCGCCGCCGAGATCTCCAAGATCCAGCAGGAGCTTGCCGCGCGCCGTCGCAAGCGGCTCATGCTGCTGCTGACCCGGCTGGCCTTCTTCGTCCTGCTGCCGACGCTGATCGCGGGCTACTATTTCTACGTCGTCGCCACGCCGATGTATGCCACGAAGTCGGAATTCCTCATCCTCAAGGCCGAGAACTCCGGTTCCTCGATGGGCAGCCTGTTCTCCGGCACCCAGTTCGCCACCAATCAGGACGCCATCGCGGTGCAGAGCTATCTGCTCTCGAAGGACGCCATGCTGCGGCTCGATGGGGACGAGGGCTTCAAGGCGCATTACGAGCAGGACTGGATCGACCCGATCCAGCGGCTCGATCCCGGCGCCTCGAACGAGGAGGCCTACAAGCTCTACAAGCGCAATATCGAGATCGGCTACGATCCGACCGAAGGCGTTTTGAAGATGGAGATCATGGCCGCCGATCCCGAGACCGCCGCCCAGTTCAGCCGCGCGCTGATCGGCTACGCCGAGGAGCGGGTCGACAACCTGTCGCTGCGCAAGCGGTCGAACGCGGTGACCGATGCCGAGGAGGGACTCGCCGAGGCCGAGCAGGCCCGCGCCGCGGCGCAGGAGAAACTGGTGCGGATGCAGCAGGAAGGCGCGGTGATCGACCCCGAGGGCCGCATCGCCGCCCTGCGCAGCCAGATCAACAATATCGAGATCCAGTTGCAGGAGAAGAAGCTCGCGCTGCAGGCCCAGCTCGACAACGCCCGTCCCAACTCGGCGCGCGTACAGGGCGCCGAGGGAGAGGTCCGCCGGCTCGAGAACCTGCTGGCCGAGCTCAATGCCGACATGACCACCGCCACTACGGGCGAGAACTCGCTGGCCGAGATCGCGGTGCAGGTGCAGCTTGCCGAGGCCGATCTGGCGACCCGTGACCTGATGCTGCAATCCGCGCTGGAGCGTCTCGAGCAGGCGCGCCGCGATGCCGACAGCCAGGCGCGCTACCTGACGACCTCGGTGGTGCCTGTGGCCTCCGAGGATCCGAGCTATCCGCGCAGCTTCGAGAACACCATCCTCGCCTTCCTGATCTTCTCGGGCATCTACCTGATGATCTCGCTCACCGCCTCGATCCTGCGCGAGCAGGTGTCTAGCTGAGCCGAAGCCGAGGGTCAGGCAAACGAAACGGGCGCCGGAGGGATCCGGCGCCCGTTCCATGTCGAGACGATGTCGAGGCTCAGCCGCGGGCCGGCTTGAGCGCCTCGGCCCAGACGTGAAGCTCGTCGAGGAGGCCGGCGGCGCCCTTCTGCACTTCCTCGTTCGGGGTCAGGGTCTGCTCTTCGGTGATGTCGCCGAAGACCATCGGGATCGGCACAACCTGCTTGAGCGGCATGACGTTCATGTTGGCCAGCAGGGCACGCAGCTCCTGCGCACCGCGCATGCCGCCCGAGATGCCGCCATAGGAGACGACGCCGGCGGGCTTGCGGGCCCATTCCAGAACCAGAGCCTGGATCGCGTTCACGATCGAGGCGGGCGGGAAGTAGTTGTATTCCGGGGTCACGAAGAGGAACGCGTCGGCATCCCCGATGGCGGCGCTCCATTTCTTGGTGTGCTCGTGCTGGTAGTCCTGCATCGCCGGGTGGTTCGGCTCGTCGAGCAGCGGCAGGTCGAAGGAGGCAAGGTCGACGATCTCGACATCGAACTTGCCGTGGGCCTTGGCTTGGTCGGCGGTCCAGTTGCTGATGATCGGACCGATGCGGCCCGGGCGCGTGCTTGCGGTGATGATCTTGAGCTTGAGTGCCATGGTGTCAGTCCTTTCCAGCATGGGATTTGACTGGATAGCTAACACTTCGCTGCGCCGCGGCAACGGCCGCGATTGCACAGCCGCCCTGCATGGTTGCACGGGCTCCCGCAAAACACTGCAACGAAAAAGGCCCGCCGTTTCCGGCGGGCCTTTCGCTGTCTCTGGCGCGGGGCTCAGACCTTTTCGGTCAGCGCCGGCACCGCTTCGAAGAGGTCCGCCACGAGGCCGAAATCGGCGACCTGGAAGATCGGCGCCTCTTCGTCCTTGTTGATCGCGACGATG
>NZ_JAEKJV010000008.1:0-233803 GCF_017309175.1 Salipiger bermudensis
AGCTCCATCAGAGCCATTCTGTCGTCGGTCATCGTCATCTCCGTCTCAGGTTTCAGGTGTCGCAACCCGAACCTTCTCCGAAGATCGACGGTGACCGCCAGCGTCGCATGTGGCGACGCCCGCGGATTCCTACACCACGCTATGGGGCACTATCGATCAATTTATTCAGGTTTTGCATCAAGTAGACATTTGATCAGACATTTCAGCGCGAAACTGCACACTGCCGGAAGTCAACTCAACCACATTCAAGCATCGGAAATCCGTCCCGTCAGCGCATGTCCAGAATTCGGGCTACCTGCATACTGCAGCATTTGCACTACGTGCTGAGTGTCCGCCGCGGGCCGCTACTACTAGGACAGGCCAATGGGTTGATTATGGCAGGGCGCCAATGGATGAGGACGCTAATACGCTTGAAAGGGGCGATTGTTTGTCATCTTAGTAAAATGTGGTGTCCGTGCACGAATTTACTGACGGTATTATTAGATGCCAAGTAAACTGCGTCGATGCCCTCAACCGTCGACATCGCGAGTCCACTGTTGAAAGCCGAGCCGCGGTTCGCCTCTTGGCAGGCCCCATTGTGAGGAGGAAAAAGGCGGTATGACCAACCTCGGATGGCATAATCTTCAGAGGTGCGGCTTCTCCCTACCAAAATTGCTCCATCGTGGACAGCGGGGTTCAGCTCAATGGCAGCGTCAATTTGGACATGAAAACTGTCCATAACGCTTGAGGCAATGGGGGGCGCAGGCACCCTCAACATCGCAGCTGTGTGTGGTGGAGCTCCTTCACCTGTGAAAAAACACACGATCAGAGTTGAGTGCGACTGGCGCTCATCGACAGTGGCCAGCATAAGTTGATCAAGATCATCACCATCGTCGCAATCTTGAGTATCCACCATGCTTCACCTTTTGCCTTTTAAAATTATGTCTATTGCCTTGATTGCAGGCGTGACGTCACTGGTCATGCTTATGGTATACTTAGGCGTTTACGGGAATAACGTCGTAGACGACTACTTGTCGATAATGAAATTGGTATCCTACGGCATCACCGGCTTTCCGCTGCTATTCTATCTAGCGTGGCGTTGGGTGCCGCAAGTGCAAGCAGTCATATTCCCCTACTTGGGAGGCGTCTGGGAAGGGTCGCTCACATATGATGGCATAAACGGGAAAGGTGAGCGCAAAATCACGCTGACCATCAATCAAACTCCGTTCCACGTGAGCTTGATCCTTGATAGCGAGGAGTCCGTCTCGAGGACCCTATCCGCTCAAGCAGATCGTGATGCAGGCGCAAACCGAGATCGTGTATATTACGTCTTCCAGAACGAGCGCAAGGAGGGGGCAAAAAACCCCGGCATCAAGTATCGAGGGCTTGCCGTTTTGGGTATTCAGGCTGGCACTCAGCTCACCCTAGCTGCAGATTACTTCACGGAGACCAGAAGTACGGGGCAACTACACCTTTTTACTCAGAAACCTCACCCTTGGTGGAGCCTCTGGAAATAAGTTCACTCTCTTGTGAGACGTCGGGCGATCTTTTGGTTCGGAGGGTGCTGCGTAGAAAACGGCAAGGTCGGGTTCGAGAGAGCTGCGCTGCGGCACCCGTGGCGCAACGTCGGCAATGGACCGCACCCACTTTCTGCGCCTGACTTCGTTCATACGATCACATGACGCGCAACGAATGTCGACTTGGCCTGCTGCCCAGAACAACACCACCAGGCGTCGCCACAGCCAGACATGCAAACGGCCTCGGGTGCTCCCCGAGGCCGTTTCTTGATCATCTCAGCCAAAATGACCTTGTGAGACGGTTAGGTCATGTCGCGTGGCACGCCACATATAAGTAACCCCTTCAGCTCACCCACACTTCGAGTGCCCGCAGCTCGAGCAGGTCATGCAGCCCTCGACCATCATCATCGAGAACTGGCCGCAGGACGGGCACGCCTTGCCGCGGGGCGCGTCGAGGCCGACGACCTTGGCCTGCGGATCGGTCTTGAGACCCATGCCCTCGCCCTCGAGAAAGCCGGTGGCGATCAGGTGACGCTCGATCACGCCGCCGATGGCCGCCAGGATCGACGGGATGTACTTGCCCTGCACCCAGGCGCCGCCGCGCGGGTCGAACACCGCCTTGAGCTCCTCGACCACGAAGGACACGTCACCGCCGCGCCGGAACACCGCCGAGATCATCCGCGTGAGTGCCACGGTCCAGGCGTAGTGCTCCATGTTCTTCGAGTTGATGAAGACCTCGAAGGGGCGGCGATGACCGCCGACGATGATGTCGTTGATCGTCAGGTAGATGGCGTGCTCGCTGTCGGGCCACTTGAGCTTGTAGGTCTGCCCCTCGAGCGCCTGCGGACGGTCCAGCGGCTCGGCCATGTAGATCACGTCGCCATGCGGCTGGTTGGGCTCTGCCGCCGGCGTCGCGACCGCCTCGGGCGCCGCCTTCTTCTCCTCCGACACCGACAGGACCGAGCCGGTCACGTCGTTCGGACGATAGGTGGTGCAGCCCTTGCAGCCGGTCTCGTAGGCCTGCATGTAGACGTCCTTGAACGCCTCGAAGGAGATGTCCTCGGGGCAGTTGATGGTCTTCGAGATCGAACTGTCGATCCATTTCTGCGCCGCCGCCTGCATGCGCACGTGATCCTGCGGATCAAGCGTCTGGGCGTTGACGAAGTAGTCCGGCAGCTCGGCGTCGCCCTTCAGGTCGCGCCACATCTGGACCGCGTAATCGACCACCTCTTCCTCGGTCCGGGTGCCGTCCTTCTGCAGCACCTTGCGCTTGTAGGCATAGGCGAAGACCGGCTCGATGCCCGACGAGACGTTGCCAGCATAGAGCGAGATCGTCCCGGTGGGCGCGATCGAGGTCAGCAGCGCGTTGCGGATGCCGTGGGTGCGGATCGCCTCGCGCACGTCCTCGTCCATGTTCATCATGTTGCCCGAGGCGAGGTACTTCTCGGCGTCGAAGAGCGGGAAGGCGCCCTTCTCTTTCGCCAGCTCGACCGAGGCAAGATAGGAGGCGCGGGCGATGCGGTGCAGCCAGTCCTCGGTCTGGGCGGCGGCCTCCTCGGAGCCGTAGCGCAGCCCCTTCATCAGCAGCGCGTCGGCAAGACCGGTGACGCCAAGGCCGATGCGGCGCTTGTTCTGAGCTTCTTCTTCCTGCTCGGGCAGCGGGAAACGCGAGGCGTCGACCACGTTGTCCATCATGCGCACGGCGGTGGCGACGAGCGTTTCCAGCGCCGCGTCGTCGATCTCGGCCGCGTCGGTGAACGGGTCGGTGACCAGCCGCGCGAGGTTGATCGAGCCCAGCAGGCAGGCACCGTAGGGCGGCAGTGGCTGCTCGCCGCAGGGGTTGGTCGCGGCGATCTGCTCGACATAGTTGAGGTTGTTGGCCTCGTTGATGCGGTCGATGAAGATCACGCCGGGCTCGGCGTAATCATAGGTCGCCTTCATGATCTTGTTCCACAGGTCCCGCGCCTTGACGGTGTGATAGACCTTGCCGTCGAACTTGAGATCCCAGGAGCCGTCCGCCTTCACCGCTTCCATGAACGGATCGGTGACCAGCACCGACAGGTTGAACATGCGCAGCCGCGCGCTGTCGGACTTGGCGGCGATGAACTGCTCCACGTCGGGGTGGTCGCAGCGCATGGTGGCCATCATCGCGCCGCGGCGCGAGCCCGCCGACATGATGGTGCGGCACATGGCGTCCCAGACATCCATGAACGAGAGCGGCCCGGAGGCGTCGGCGGCAACCCCGTGCACGATCGCGCCCTTGGGCCGGATGGTCGAGAAATCGTAGCCGATTCCCCCGCCCTGCTGCATCGTCAGCGCAGCCTCCTTGAGCATGTCGAAGATGCCCGACATGCTGTCCGGCACGGTGCCCATGACGAAGCAGTTGAACAGCGTCACCGAGCGCGCGGTGCCGGCGCCGGCGGTGATGCGGCCTGCGGGGAGGTATTTGAAATCCTCAAGTGCCTCGAAAAACGTCTCTTCCCAGCGCTCGGCGTCTTTCTCGACAGAGGCGAGCGAACGCGCGATGCGGCGCCAGCTGTCCTCGACGCTCATGTCGATCGGGGTACCGTCCGCCTCCTTGAAGCGGTACTTCATGTCCCAGATCTGTTCGGCAATGGGGGCGGCGAAACGGCTCATGGCAGCGGAATCCTCTTTGGCAGAACAGGCCTGATAGCAGGCACGAAGCTAGCACGTCCAGAGCCTTCGAGACAGACTCGCATCGACGTTACGCCACCACTACTTGCAACCGATCCGGGGCAAACTACAATATGCTGCGGCATCTGTGGAGGACTCTGTGGACAAGTTCACGCACCTGATAAAGCTCAGCGCCGGGACCGAAAGCCTCGAGACGCTCGCGGCCTGGCAGGCCAGCCGCGCCGCCCAGACCGAGGACGGCCTGCCGCGCCACGTCACCCGGATGTGGCCGCGCCGCGAGGCCGAGGTGCTGAACGGCGGCAGCATCTACTGGGTCTTCAAGGGTCTGATCCAGTGCCGCCAGCCGATCCTGCGGCTCGATCCGGTGACCGGCTCGGATGGCGTGGAGCGCTGCGCCATCGTGCTGCAGCCGGGGCTGATCCGCGTCACCACGGCGCCGCGGCGACCGTTTCAGGGATGGCGCTACCTCGCCCCGGAGGATGCCCCCCGCGATCTTCCAGCCAACCGCCAGGACGAGGACGCGCTGCCGCCGGAACTGGCCGGTGCGCTGGCCGAGATCGGCGTGCTCTGAGCGGCCACGCTAGCGCCCTGCCCCACGCAGCCAGTACCAGACAAACGCCGGGATCTCGCGCAGCACCGCCCTTGCCTGAGCGCGCACCCGCGCGCCCCGGAGGCCCGGCGCCGCCCCGCGTGCCCTGAGCCCCAGCCGCCGCGCCACCAGCAGCGCTCGCGGCAAGTGATAGGCCTCGCTGACGATCACCACGTCGCGCGCGCCCATCTCTTCCAGAACCGGGAGCGCGAGACGCAGGTTCTCCTCCGTCGTGGTCGACCGGTCCTCCCGGAAGAGCGCCTCCTCCGGCACCCCCGCCTCGCGCGCCAGCCGGCAGATCACCTCGGCCTCGGACGGCGCATGCGCGCCCTCTCCTCCACAGCCGAGGATCGCCCCGACCTCGTCCGACTGCCACAGCGCCACCGCGCGCTTCGCCCGCCGCCGCAGCGTCGGAGACGGCTCGCCGCCCGGCCACACCGCTGCCCCGAGCACCACCGCCACCGGCAGCGCCGACCTCTGCTCTTCTCTACGTCGACAAATACTCAAATCCCGACCATCCCGGCCCTCACCACCACTGGGCACACGCACCGCAGCGCCCGCCCGATCCCGCAGCCACCCCGCGCCCCACCTCCTTCGAGACGCGCCGCGCTCCTGTCTTCTCTACGTCGGTAAATACTCACATCCCGACCGCCCCAAGCAAAAGCACCGCCGGGCAGATGCGCCGGCGGTGCCAGTGACCAGTCAAAGCCCAAGAGCTCAGTTCGGGATCGAGCCGCTCACGCCTTCGACGTAGAAGTTCATGCCCGCCAGCGTGCCGTCATCGGCGACTTCGCCCTCGGCGAGCCAGGCCGAGCCGTCCTGCTTGTTGATCGGGCCGGTGAACGGGTGGTAGGCGCCGGACGCGATGTCGTCCTTCATCTGCGTCACGTGGGCCAGCACGTCCTCGGGGATCGGGCCGGTGAACTCGCCGATGCCGACCATGCCGTCACCAATGCCCTGCCAGGTGTTGTGGCTCTCCCAGGTGCCGTCGAGGACCGCCTGCACGCGCTCGATGTAGTAGGGTGCCCAGTCGTCGATGATCGACGAGATCCGCGGCGTCGGCTTGTACTCGGCCATGTCGGCGGCCTGGCCGAAGCCGTAGGCGCCGGCCTTCTCGAGCACCGCCAGCGGCGCGGTGGAGTCGGTGTGGGCCAGCACCACGTCGGCACCCTGGTCGAGCAACGCCTGCGTTGCGTCGGCTTCCTTGGCCGGGTCGAACCAGGTGTTGAGCCAGACCACGGCGATCTCGACATCGGGGTTGGCCTGCTTGGCGTGCAGGTAGGAGGAGTTGATGCCGCGGATCACTTCCGGGATCGGGAAGGAGCCGATATAGCCGATCTTGTTGGTCTCGGACATCGCGCCGGCAAGATAGCCGGTGATCGCGCGACCCTCGTAAAAGCGCGCCGAGTAGGCCGAGACGTTGTCGGCGGTCTTGTAGCCGGTGGCGTGCTCGAACTTCACGTCAGGGAACTTCTCGGCGACGTTGATGGTGGGGTCCATGTAGCCGAAGGAGGTGGTGAAGATCAGGTCGGCGCCGGACAGCGCCATCTGGGTCAGCACGCGCTCGGCATCGGCGCCCTCGGGCACGCTCTCCTGCTCGATCACCTCGATGGCATCGCCGAAATGCTCCTTCATCTGCATCGCGGATTCGTGGTGGTGCTGCGACCAGCCCCCGTCGTTCACCGGCCCCACATAGACGAAACCGATCTTCGGCACGTCCTGTGCGAAGGCGGTCCCGCCCATCACGAGGCCGAGCGCCGCGGAGGCGGCGAGAAGCGTTCTGCGTTTGATCATTCTTGGTCTCCCATTGGTTTTTCAGTCTTTGTTGGTGTTTCGGTCTGCGTACCCTGCGAAGGGCGCTCCGGGCGCGGCTTCTGCCGCAGCAGTTCCGAGGTGATGATCCCGGCCGGAATGGCGACGATACCCACCCCGATCAGCACCGTGAGCCCAGTGAAGATGCGCCCCCCCGCGGTGATCGGGTAGACATCGCCATACCCCACCGTGCTCAGCGTTGCGAGCGCCCACCACATGCATTTCGGGATCGACCCGAATTTCTCCGGCTGCGCCTCGTGCTCGAAGAAATGGATCCCCACCGACGCCACGAAGAGCACCAGCACCGCCACCGCGGTGAACAGGATCAGCTCCTCGCGCGAGGCGCGCAACGCGTCCTCGAGCCGGCGCGAGGCGCGGCGCAGACGCAGCAGCTTCAGCAGCCGGAACACCCGCATCAGGCGCAGCACGCGCAGGCTCTGGGTCTGCGGTTGCAGAAGCAGCAGCCCCGGAAGCACCGAAAGCAGGTCGACGATACCCCAGAAGCTCAGCGCGTAGCGCCATCGCGACGGCGCCGCCCAGAGCCGCAGAAGGTACTCCCCTGCGAACACTCCGAGGATGGCGAACTCGGCCCAGCCGAGCAGGCGATGGATCAGCGGAGGCAGGCTGTCCATGCTCTCCAGCGTAAGCACCACCGCCGAGAGGATGATCACCCCGTAAAGCCCCCAGAGAATGCGCGCGCCGAAGCGCGGGTCGCGCCCGTCGAGCGCCGCCTGCACCCGCGCCTTGCCCTTCATATGCCTTTCCCTCCCCGGCATCGCGCCTCACGAGCTGGCGTGGAACGGCCGGCCAAGCGAGCCCGGCGCGCCATGCGCCCCGCGCGCCGAGATGACGACCAGCACGAGGATGGTGATCAGGTAGGGCGACATCGACAAGAGTTCGACCGGCACCGTGGTGCCAGCAGCCTGCAGGTTGAGCTGGATCACCGTGACGCCGCCGAACAGGTAGGCCCCCACCAGAACGCCCAGCGGCCGCCACGACGAGAACACCACGATGGCCAGCGCGATCCAGCCGGCGCCGGCGGTCATGCCCTCGGTCCATTGCGGCACCCGCACGAGGCTGACATACGCGCCGCCGAGCCCGGCGCAGGCGCCGCCGAAGGCGATCGCCGCCATGCGCACCCGCACCACCTTGTAGCCCAGCGCGTGGGCGCTCTCGTGATCCTCCCCCACCGCGCGCAGGATCAGGCCGGCGCGGGTGTACTTGAGGAAGGCCCAGACCGCGACGACCAGCGCGAGACTCAGGTAGACGACAAAGTCATGCGAGAACAGCATCCGCCCGAGCACCGGGATGTCGCCCAGCACGGGGATGTCGAGCTTGGGCAGGTTCGGCGCCCGCTGGCCCTCGTAGTTGGAGCCGATCAGCGCCGAGAGGCCCAGCCCCACCAGCGTCAGTCCGAGGCCGGTGGCGACCTGGTTCGACAGGAGGTACTGGGTCAGGAGGCCGAAGCTCAGCGACAGCACCGCCGAGGCGACGGCCGCGCCGAGAAAGCCCAGAAGCGGCGAGCCGGTCGAGACGGCGATGGCAAAGCCCATCACCGCGCCGGTGATCATCATGCCCTCGACCCCGAGGTTCAGCACGCCGGATTTCTCGGTCACCAGCTCGCCGATGGCGGCCAGCAGGATCGGCGTCGCCGAGACCATGATCGAAGCAACGAGAAGAACGGGATCCATCACGCCACCTCCCGTCCGACAAAGCGGATGCGGTAATTCGTGAACACGTCCGTGGCGAGCAGGAAGAACAGCAGCATGCCCTGAAAGAGCTGGATCGATGCGCCGGGCAGGCCCAGCATGAGCTGCGCCAGCTCGCCGCCGATATAGGTCAGCGCCATCAGCAGTCCCGCGAGCAGTATGCCGAACGGGTTGAGCCGTCCGAGAAAGGCAACGATGATCGCGGTGAAGCCATAGCCCGAGCCGAAATCGATGCTGATCTGACCCGCGGGCCCGGTGACCTCGAACAGCCCCGCCATGCCGGCCAGCGCCCCCGAGACGCCAAGGCAAAGCAGCACGATGCGCACCGGGTTCACCCCCGAGAAGCGCGCCGCGCGCGGTGCCTCGCCGGTCAGGCGGATGTTGAAGCCCTGGATGTGGCGCGCCATCAGCACGTAGGCGCCGATCACCGCGATGAAGGCCGCGACCACGCCCCAGTGCATGCCGGTATTGGCGATGAGCTCGTCATTGAACACCGCCGGCCATTGCTTGAAGTTGCGCGAGCCCGGGAAGCCCTGCCCCTCGGGATTGCGCAGCCAGCTCGAGGAGGCCGAGGCGAGGATGTTCTCGGCCACGTAGACCAGCATCAGCGAGACGAGGATCTCGTTGGTGCCGAAGCGCGTCTTGAGCAGTGCCGGGATCATCGCCCAGAGCCAGCCGCCCAGCGCGCCCGCCACCACCATCAGCGGAAACAGCAGCACGCTGTCGGACGGGTAGAAGGCGAGCCCCACCGCGGCGCCGATCACCGCCCCCATGATGTATTGCCCCTCGGCCCCGATGTTCCAGATCCCTGCCCGGAAGCCGACCGAGAGCCCGATGGCAATGAGGATCAGCGGCCCCGCCTTCACCAGCAGCTGCGGCCGCGAATACGAGGCGAATTGCGGGTGAAACAACGGATCCCAGAAGATCGTGCGGATCGCCTCGAGCGGCGGCTTGCCGAGCGCAGCGAACATGATGCCGCCAACGATCATCGTCAGCAGCACGGCCAGCACCGGCGTCAGCGCGGTCCAGAGCGTCGAGGGCTGCGGGCGTTTCTCCAGCCGGATCATGCGCGCGCCTCCGGAAGATTTTTCGCAGGAAAAATCTTCGCGTCCGCCCTCGAGTCACAGAGTTTTCGGACGAAAACTCTGCTGCGGTCAGCGATCCACATGGGCCACCTCCATGTCATGCGCACCGCCCATCATCAGGCCGATCTTCTCGATATCCAGCTCGCTCACCGCGCGGGTCGGCGACAGCCGCCCCTCGTTCAGAGCGCCGAAGCGGTCGGAAATTTCCATCAGCTCGTCCAGATCCTGGCTGATGCAGATGATCGCCGCGCCCTTGGCGGCCAGGTCGAGCAGCGCCTGACGGATCGCCGCCGCCGCCGCCGCATCCACGCCCCATGTGGGCTGGTTCACCACGAAGACATCCGGATCCTGCTGGATCTCGCGGCCGACCACGTATTTCTGCAGGTTGCCGCCCGACAGCGCCCGCGCCGCCGTGCCCGGCCCCGGCGTGCGCACGTCGAAGCGCTCGATCACCTCCTCGGCAAAGCCCGTGGCACGGCCCCAGTCGATGAAGCCGTTCGAGACCAGTCCCTTCCGCCGCGAGGCGGTCAGCACGCCATTCTCGGTCAGGCTCATATTGGGGGCCGCCGCATGTCCGAGACGTTCCTCGGGCCCAGACAGAAGCCCCGCGTCGCGGCGCGCCATAGGCCCGGCCCGGCTGATGTCCTCACCCTTGAACCAGATCGCCCCCTTGGGCGCCAGCCGCTCGCCCGACAGCGCCATCAGCAGCTCGTCCTGCCCGTTGCCGGCGACGCCGCCGATCCCCAGCACTTCGCCCGCGCGGACCTCCAGCGAGACCTCCCGCAGCGGCGTGCCGAAGGCGCCCGGTGCCGGCATCGAGAGCGCGTCGCACTTGAGCAGCACCGCGCCCTTCTCGGCGCTGCGCGCCTCGGGCGTGGCAAAGCTCGAGCCCACCATCATCTCGGCCATCTGCCGCGCGGTGACGTCGCGCGGCGTGCAGGTGCCGACATTCTTGCCCAGCCGCAGGATCGTCGCCTCGTCGCAGAGCGTGCGGATCTCTTCGAGCTTGTGCGAGATATAAAGGATGGACGTGCCCTCCGCCTTCAGCTTGGCCAGCGTCTCGAACAGGATCTCCACCTCCTGCGGCGTCAGCACCGAGGTCGGTTCGTCCATGATCAGGAGCCGCGGGTGCTGCAGCAGGCAGCGGATGATCTCGACCCGCTGGCGCTCGCCCGCCGACAGCGTGCCCACGGTGCGCGAAGGATCGAGCGGCAACCCGTAGGTCTCCGAGACCTCGCGGATCTGCCGCGCCAGATCGCGGGGTTTGGGCGGGTTCTCCATGCCCAGCGCCACGTTCTCGGCCACGTCCAGCGCCTCGAAGAGCGAGAAATGCTGGAACACCATCGCCACGCCCGCCCGGCGCGCGTCCGAGGGCTTGCCCGGCGTGTAGGCGCTGCCGTCGAGCAGCATCTCGCCGCGATCGGGCTTCACCAGGCCGAAGATCATCTTCACCAGCGTCGACTTGCCGGCGCCGTTCTCGCCCAGCAACGCGTGGATCTCGCCTTTCTGGATCTCGAAGGAGACGTCGTCATTGGCCACGACGCCCGGATAGGCCTTGGTCAGGCCCCGGATGCTGAGAAGTGTGTCTGCCACGCCTGTCCATCCCCTGTTTCACGGTTGAGTAGATGCGCAGCCACCCCGATGGCAATGGCCTGCGGGTGCTTGC
Organism: Salipiger bermudensis; assembly: GCF_017309175.1. NCBI lineage: Bacteria > Pseudomonadati > Pseudomonadota > Alphaproteobacteria > Rhodobacterales > Roseobacteraceae > Salipiger > Salipiger bermudensis. The sequence continues at coordinate 11,013 of NZ_JAEKJV010000008.1, forward strand.
CGTAGGATTTCTGCCCAATTGGGCAGCAGATGCGCGCGATCCGGGCATCAGGATGACCCAGCGTCGCCAATCGCTTGCGGAACCGGGCCCATTTCGTCTCGGACCCGATCAGCCCGGCAAAGCCGAACCCGTGCTCCAGCAATGCATGGCACAGCGCGAAATCGATCTCGTGGCTGTAGGTCAAGATCAGGTGCTCGGCGCTCTCGGGCGCGTGGCGCACCAGACGCTCCGGCTGCGCCGCCGGCACCACGGTCACCCCCTCGGGCACCTCCTGCGGAAACCGCTCGGGCGCGGTGTCGATCCAGGTGATCGCCAGCTCCGGCAAGGGCGCCAGCGTCGCCACCACGGCGCGTCCCACATGGCCCGCGCCCCAGATCCAGAGCTGCCGCTCGGCCCGTGCCACCGGCTCGACCATCCAGCCCTGCACCAGCTGCGGCTCGGGGCGCACGCCCTGTCCCCGCGCCCGGTCGATGAGCCGCCGCACCGCCAGCGGCATCTCCCCCGGCCCGCGCACGATCACCTCCTGCCCCCCGAGCGCCGCGACCCGCGCGGCATCGAAATGCTCGGTCAGCAGCACCACCGCGCCGCCACAGCACTGCCCCAGAGACGGCCCCAGCGGATGGCGTGTCAGCCCCTCGCGACCCAGCGCCGCCTCCGCCGCCGCCAGCTCGAGCGCGCCGCCACCGATGGTGCCGAACTGCGCCAGGCCACCGCCCTCGGCCCAAACCAGCATCGCCGTGCCCGGGCCGCGTGGCACCGAGCCCGCGACCTCGGCCACGACCACACGCGCCACCCGCCCATGCCGGTCCACCGCGCGGCGCAACGCCTCCAGATCAAAGCTCATCGCGCACCGCCCGGATTGCCTTCAGCACGCGCTCCGGTGTCGCCGGCGCGTCGAGCGCCGGGTAGCGCGTGCCGCAGGCCGCCACCGCGTCCGACAGCGCCAGGAAGGCCGAGATGCCCAGCATGAACGGCGGCTCGCCCACCGCCTTGGAGCGATAGATCGTCTCTTCCTCGTTGCGGCCTTCCCAGAGCGCCACGTTGAAGATCTCGGGCCGGTCGGAACAGGCCGGGATCTTGTAGGTCGAGGGCGCATGGGTGCGCAGCCGCCCGTCCTCGTCCCAGACCAGCTCCTCGGTGGTGAGCCAGCCGGCGCCCTGCACGTAGCCGCCCTCGATCTGGCCGATATCCAGCGCCGGGTTCAGCGAGGCGCCGCAATCGTGCAGGATGTCGGTGCGCAGGATGCGGTACTCGCCGGTCAGCGTGTCGAGCACCACCTCGGTGCAGGCCGCGCCATAGGCGAAGTAGAAGAACGGCCGCCCCTGCCCCTTGATCCGGTCCCACGCGACCTTGGGCGTCTTGTAGAACCCGGTCGACGACAGGCTCACCCGCCCCTCGTAGCAGAGCTTGGCCGCCTGCGCGAAGCTCATCGTCTCGCTTCCGACCGTGACCTCCCCGCCGGCAAAGACCACTTCCGAGGTCTTGGCCTGGAATAGCCCCGCCAGGTGCTCGGCCATGCGGTCGCGGATGGTGTCGCAGGCGGCCTTGACCGCCATGCCGTTCAGGTCCGAGCCCGAGGAGGCGGCGGTGGCCGAGGTGTTGGGCACCTTGGCGGTGTCGGTCGCGGTGATCCGCACCATATCGAGCGGCAGGCCGAACCGCGCCGCCGCCACCTGTGCCACCTTCTGGAACAGCCCCTGCCCCATCTCGGTGCCGCCATGGTTCAGCGCCACCGAACCGTCCTGGTAGACATGCACCAGCGCACCGGCCTGGTTGAGATGGGTGAGCGTGAAGGAGATGCCGAACTTCACCGGCGTCAGCGCGATGCCGCGCTTCAACAGCGGCGTGTGGGCGTTCCACTCCGCCACCGCCGCGCGCCGCGCCGCGTAATCGCAGCTCTCCGCCAGCCGCTCCGTCAGCCCGCCGAGGATGAAATCCTCCACCGGCTGACCGTAATGCGTCACCTGCCCCCACGCCGGAACCGCCGGCGCAGCCCCCTCCGGCACGCTCGAAACCGCCCCGCGCGAGGTCAGGTCCTCTTCCGCGGCAGCCTGTTTCTCCTGGCCGGAAATATCCTCGGGGGGAGGTGCCTGCTCCGCAGGCGCCCGGGGGGCAGACAGCCCCCCGTCCGGGCTCTCGACCGCGCCGACATCGGAGTAATAATTCAACCGCCGGATCTCGAGCGGATCGCGCCCCAGCGCATGGGCCACGTGGTCGAGCACCCGCTCGATCCCCAGCATGCCCTGCGGCCCGCCAAAGCCGCGATAGGCGGTGGCGCTCTGGGTGTTGGTCTTCAGCCGGTGGCTCTCGACCCGCAGGCTGGGAATGTCATAGGCGTTGTCCGAGTGCAGCATGGCCCGGTCCGCAACCGGCAACGACAGATCCTGCGCCCAGCCGCAGCGCGCATATTGCACGAAATCCACCGCCTTGAGGCGCCCGTCGCCGTCGAAACCGGCGCTGTACTCGATACGGAAATCATGGCGCTTGCCGGTGATCACCATGTCATCGTCGCGGTCGTAGCGCATCTTGGCGGGCCGTCCGGTCTCGGCCGCCGCCACCGCGCAGGCAATGGCCAGCGCGTTGCCCTGGCTCTCCTTGCCGCCGAAACCGCCGCCCATGCGCCGGGTCTCGACCCGCACGCCATGCATCGGCAGGTGCAGCGCGTGCGCAACCTTGTGCTGGATCTCGCTCGGGTGCTGGGTCGAGCTGTGCACCAGCAGGTCGCCGTTTTCCTGCGGCAGAACCATGGCGGCCTGCCCTTCGAGGTAGAAATGCTCCTGCCCGCCCATCTCGAGCGTGCCCGAGACCGTGTGCTCCGCCTCGGCCATGGCGGCGTCGGCGTCGCCTTTCTCCCAGATCCGCGGGCCGTCCTCGAAGCGGCTGTCGGCGGCCATCGCCTCGTCGACGGTCAGCACCGCGTCGCGCGGCTGGTAGCTGATCTTCGCCTTGCGCACCGCCTTGCGGGCAGCAAGATGGCTGGTCGCGGCCACCATGAAGACCGGCTGGCCCACGTAATGCACCGAGGCCCCGGAAAGCAGCGGCTCGTCATGCAGCGAGGGAGAACAGTCGCAATCCGAGGGCAGGTCCTTGGCCTCCCAGACCTTCACCACGCCGGGCGCACGGCGCACCTCGGAAAGGTCGATCTCGCGGATCCGGCCCGAGGCGATCTCCGACAGACCGAAGGCCATGTGCAGGCAGTTCGACGGCACGGGGATGTCGTCGATGTAGCGGGCCTTGCCGGTCACATGCAGCGGCGCCGCGTCATGCGGCAGCGGTTTCGTAACGCTCATGCCCGCACCTCCCGGACGTCTGTGGCCGCGCCCATGTCCTCGAGCAGGCAGCGGGTAAGCATGTTGCGCGCCGCGGCGAGCCGGTACTCGGCATTCGCCCGCATGTCCGAAAGCGGCGCGAAATCCTGCTCCCACGCGTCCCACGCGGACACCACCGCCTCGTCATTCCACGGCTTGCCGGTCAGCGCCGCTTCGACCGCGGCGGCGCGCTTGGGGATGCCCGCCATGCCACCAAAGGCGATGCGGGCCGTCACGACCTTGCCGTCCTCGACGGTCACGTTGAACGCGCCGCAGACCGCCGAGATGTCCTGATCGAAACGTTTCGAAAGCTTGTAGACCTTCAGCCGATCGGGCTGGCGCGGGATCGTCACCGCCTCGACGAACTCGCCCGGGTAGCGATCCTGCTTGCCGTACTCGATGAAGAACTCCTCCAGCGCCATCTCGCGCCGCGTGTCGCGGAAGCGCAGGTGCAGCCGCGCGCCCAGCGCGATCAGCGCCGGGGGGTTGTCCCCGATCGGCGAGCCGTTGGCGATGTTGCCGCCGATGGTGGCGGCGGCGCGCACCTGCGCCGAGCCGTAGCGGCGCAGCATCCCGGCATAGCTCGGGTAGTGCTCCCGCATCAGATCGAGCACCCGGTCCATGGTGACGCCGGCCCCGATCCGAATGGCCTCATCCGTGACCTCGATCTGCTGCAGGTCCTCGCAGCGGTTGAGAAAAATCACCTCCGGCAGCTCGCGCAGCTGCTTGGTAACCCAAAGCCCGACATCGGTGGCGCCGGCGACGATGGTGGCCGAGGGGTGCTTGGCCACCAGCTCGGCCAGCTCATCGCTGCTTGAGGGCGAGTGCGCGCTGAGATCGGCGGACGAGACCTGCCCGGCCACCTCGGGAAGCGCGGGCTCTTCCATCCAGTCCGGCACCGGCGCGTCGGCGGCGGCCTCGGCCGCGCGCACGATGGGGGCGTAGCCGGTGCAACGGCAGAGATTGCCCGCCAGCGCGTCATCGAAGTGGGTGTCGCCGACCTTGTGCGCCTTGGCCATCGAGACCACGAATCCCGGCGTGCAGAAGCCGCATTGCGAGCCGTGATGCGTGACCATCGCTTCCTGCACCGGGTGCAGGCTGCCGTCGGGGCCGGCGAGCCCCTCGACGGTGCGCAGCGCCTTGCCATGCAACTGCGGCAGGAACAGGATGCAGGCGTTGAGTGCCCGCGAGCCGTGCGCGTCGGTGACCATCACCGTGCAGGCGCCGCAATCGCCTTCGTTGCAGCCTTCCTTGGTGCCGCTGAGACCACGCTCCTCGCGCAGCCAGTCGAGAGCCGTGCGCGTCGGGGATACGCCGCGCAGCTCCACTCTTTCCCCGTTCAGAAGAAAGCAGATATCCATATGAAGAACCCGCCGCGATACCCCGTCCCTGTCATGCACACCCTCGATGCGGCGTAGAAAGCGTGCGGACCTTTATCGATCCGCTACAGGCTAGGTTCCGGGTTTCCCGCTTGGCAAGAGGAAAATGCCCATTTGAGAGGCAGATGGGCGGAGGGTGCCACCAAACTTGGCGTCACCCTCCAAGGTCGCGCCATCAGCTGGCGCCGGCCTCATCGGGTTGGCGGAAATCGCGAGTGAGGAAGTCGGTGACGCACTGCACCGGCGCGGACTGGCCGACGATGGTGTTGTGATCCGCGTTCTCGAAGATCTCGATTCGACCTTCGGCCCAGACATCCGCCAGCGGCTCGAGATCCTCTGCCGGAGCAGCGTAGTCGTTGCGCGCATGCACGGCGAGCATCGGCTCGGAACGCGTTGCGGCGATGGCACGCCATGGCGCCTCGGCCGGGTACGGGGCGCTCAGACGGACGACCTCGTCGACGAAGCGCTCGAGACAGTCGCCTTCGATGCCGTATTGGGAGCCGCCGAGCCGCAGCAGCTTGCGCTGGTCGAGTGGCGCCGAGATGAGCACCACGCGGCCGCATTCTAGCCCGTCCTCGAGCGCGAAGATCAGACCGTTGGCACTGACGCAATGGGCGATCGCTCCGTCATAGGGGCCATGGGTCCGGGCGCAGTCGTGGATCGCACGGGTGATGTCGGCGATGCTGCACGGGTCCCGATCGGGCTCGATATGGCCCGGAAGCAGCAGCGCATCGACTTCGGCGCCCGCGTTCTGCAGCGCGCGGATCATGCGGCCGAACTGGCGCACATTGCCGTCATGGCCATGCACCAGAAGGATGCGCTGACCGGTGGGCTCGGCCATCGGAGCGTGGCGCAGCACCGCCGCCGCCTCGCCCGAGGGCAGGAACTCGGCCTTGCCCGCACCGCAGAGCCGGGCACGGTCGATATTGGCTGCAGAGCACAGGTAGCGCTTCGCCAGATGCCGGGCGGTCAGGCCCGGTGCCAGCTTCGCCGCAGCCAGAAGCGCCTTGCGGCGGCGCTCGCTGGTCCGGGTCGAGAGGCCCGCGCGCCGCTCGGGCGTTTGGCCGTAGGTCGGCATCTGGCCGGCGCCGGTCTCGGCGAAGGTCATGCCAGTGATGTCGGGAGAATAGGAATCGAGAGCCTTGTCCATTGCCATATGCCGCGCTCGGAAGGGGGAGAAACCCGGACCGTCTATGTAGGACCGCAGCGCAACACAAGGCGCCACGGCAGGGAAGAAGTGTCGTGTCACCCAAAGTCACCAGAAACTGAGGGGAAAATTGGGCAAACTCGCTATCGAAATGTGGTGATTGGGGTGGATTCCGTCCGACCATGGCCCTCACCGAGCGATGCCGCAGGCGCGCGGCGCGAAGACACCGGGGCGTGAGTCGGGTCTTTCGCCGGGCGCGGGCGCGCCATAATGTCGGGCGCATGGCAGATCCCCGATTCATCCACCTCCGCGTTCACACCGAATACTCCCTGCTCGAAGGCGCCATCCGCCTGAAGAAGCTTCCCGGCCTCTGCGAGGCCATGGAGATGCCCGCCGTGGCGGTGACCGACACCAACAACCTGTTCTCGGCGCTCGAGTTCTCGGTGACCGCGAGCGGCGCCGGGGTGCAGCCGATCGTCGGCTGCCAGGTCGATCTGCGCTACGTGCAGCCGGCCCCGGGAGAACGCCCGAAGGCGCCGGCGCCGGTGGTGCTGCTGGCCCAGAACGAGCGCGGCTACGAGAACCTGATGAAGCTCAACTCGTGCCTCTACCTGCGGCGCGACGGCGAGCTGGCACATGTGCTGCTGGACGAGCTCGAAGAGTATGGCGAGGGCGTGATCTGCCTCTCCGGCGGACCAGACGGCCCGGTCGGCCGCCTCCTGCGCGAGAACCACCGCGCCGCGGCGCAGACCCTGCTGACCCGGCTGCACCAGATCTATCAGGACCGGCTCTATGTCGAATTGCAGCGTCATCCCGGCGAGGACGGCCTGCCCGAGGCCGAGCGCCTGACCGAGCGCGGCCACGTGGAGATGGCCTACGAGATGGGCATCCCGCTGGTGGCGACCAACGACGTGTATTTCCCTAAGGAGAACATGTACGAGGCGCATGACGCGATGATCTGCATCGCCGAGGGCGCCTATGTCGACCAGCAGGAGCCGCGCCGGCGGCTGACCCCGCAGCACTACCTCAAGACCCCGCAGGAGATGGCGACGCTCTTCGCCGATTTGCCCGAGGCGCTGGAAAACACCGTCGAGATCGCCAAGCGCTGTGCCTTCATGGCCTACCGCCGCGATCCGATCCTGCCGAAATTCGCAGATGACGAGGTGGTCGAACTGCGCCGTCAGGCCAACGAGGGTCTGCAGAAGCGCCTGTCGGTGATCCCGCACGCGGTGACGGTGGAGAAATACCAGGAGCGGCTCGATTTCGAGCTCGGCATCATCGAGGGCATGGGCTTTCCAGGCTACTTCCTGATCGTTGCCGACTTCATCAAATGGGCCAAGGATCACGACATTCCCGTCGGTCCCGGCCGGGGCTCGGGCGCGGGCTCTCTGGTGGCCTACGCACTGACCATCACCGACCTCGACCCGCTGCGCTATTCGCTGCTGTTCGAGCGCTTCCTCAACCCCGAACGGGTCTCGATGCCGGACTTCGACATCGACTTCTGCATGGACCGCCGAGAAGAGGTGATCCGCTACGTTCAGGAGAAATACGGCCGCGACAAGGTGGGCCAGATCATCACCTTCGGCGCGCTGCTCTCCAAGGCCGCGGTGCGCGACATGGGCCGGGTGCTGCAGATGCCCTACGGCCAGGTCGACCGGCTGTCGAAGATGATCCCCGTGGAGGGCGTGAAGCCTGTCTCGATCGAAAAGGCGCTGCAGGACGAGCCGCGCCTGCGCGAGGAGGCCGAGCGCGAGGAGGTCGTCGACCGGCTGCTGAAATACGGCATGCAGGTCGAGGGGCTGCTGCGCTCCGCCGGCACCCACGCCGCCGGCGTGGTCATCGCCGACCGCCCCACCGACGAGCTGGTGCCGCTCTACCAGGATCCACGCTCGGACATGCCGGCGACCCAGTTCAACATGAAATGGGTGGAACAGGCGGGTCTGGTGAAGTTCGACTTCCTCGGCCTGAAGACGCTCACGGTGATCCAGAACGCCGTCGACCTGATCCTCAAGTCCGGCCGCCCCATCCATGTCGCCGCCGACGGCACCCAGCTCTACGAGCCGGCCGAGGGCGGCGAGAACCAGATGAACCTCATCCCACTGGATGACGACAAGACCTACAAGCTCTACGCCTCGGCCAAGACCGTCGCCGTGTTCCAGGTGGAATCCACCGGCATGATGGACGCGCTCAAGCGCATGAAACCGACCTGCATCGAGGACATCGTGGCCCTCGTGGCGCTCTATCGTCCCGGCCCGATGGAGAACATCCCGGTCTATTGCGAGGTCAAGAACGGCCAGCGCGAGATCACCTCCGTGCACCCCTCGATCGACCACATCCTTGCCGAGACCCAGGGCATCATCGTCTACCAGGAACAGGTGATGCAGATCGCCCAGGAGATGGCGGGCTACTCGCTCGGCGGCGCCGACCTGCTGCGCCGCGCCATGGGCAAGAAGATCAAGGAGGCGATGGACGCCGAGCGCCCGAAGTTCGAGTCCGGCGCCGCCAAGAACGGCGTCGAGAAGAAGAAGGCCACCGAGGTCTTCGACCTGCTCGAGAAATTCGCCAACTACGGCTTCAACAAGTCCCACGCCGCCGCCTACGCGGTGGTGAGCTACCAGACCGCCTGGCTCAAGGCGAACCACCCGGTCGAGTTCATGGCCGGCGTGATGAACTGCGATATCCATCTCACCGAGAAGCTGGCGGTCTATTTCTACGAGACCAAGAAGGGCCTCAAGCTCGACTACATCCCGCCCTGCGTGAACCGGTCCCAGGCGAGCTTTGACGTCGAGGACGGCAAGCTGGTCTATGCGCTCGGCGCGCTGAAGAATGTCGGGCTTGATGCGATGCGGCTGGTGGTCGAGGGGCGCCGCTCCGTGCCCGAGGACCCCAGGAGCCCCGACAAGCCTTTCGTCAACGTCTACGATTTCGCCCGCCGGGTCGATCTCAAGCGCGTCGGCAAGCGGCCGCTCGAGATGATGGCGCGGGCCGGCTGCTTCGACCAGCTCGACCGCAACCGCCGGCGGATCTTCGAATCGCTCGACGCGCTGGTCGCGTATTCCGCCGCGATCCACGAGCAGAAGGCCTCGGCGCAGGTGTCGCTCTTCGGCGAGGCCGGCGACGACCTGCCCGAGCCGCGGCTGTCGCCGGCGCCCGACTGGCTGCCCGCCGAGCGGCTCTCGGAAGAGTTCAAGGCGATCGGCTTCTATCTCTCGGGCCACCCGCTCGACGATTACATGCCGGCGCTCAAGCGTCGCGACGTGCTGACGCTGGACGAGGTCGAGGACAAGGCCCGCGGCGGCGCCTGTATCGCCAAGATGGGCGGCGTGGTGGCGGGCCGGCAGGAGCGCAAGTCGGCCAAGGGCAACCGCTTCGCCTTCGCCCAGCTCTCGGACCCGAGCGGCGCCTACGAGGTGACGATCTTCTCGGACACGCTGGAAAAGGCGCGCGACCTGCTGGAGACCGGCACCAAGGTGGTGGTCACCGTCGAGGCGACGATGGAGTCGGACCAGCTGAAGCTGCTGGCCCGCTCCTTCGGACCGGTCGAGCAGGTCGTGGCCGATGCCGGCGCCGCGGGCATGAAGATCTACATCGAGAATCCCGACACCGTGGCGCAGGTCGCCTCGGTTCTGGGCCGCGCCGCCGAGCAGATGCCGCGCGCCGGGCGCGGCCCGGTGCGGCTGTGCTTCGCAGGCTCCGGCTTGCCGGGTGAGGTCGAGATGGATCTCAGGCAGGAATTCCCCGTCACCCCCGAGATCAAGGGCGCGGTGAAATCGCTCGACGGCGTGATGGCGGTGGAGGATTTCTGAGCCGGACGCCTCACCCCGGCCGCGCGCCGCGCCTCAGTAGTGCGGCGGGCGCTCGTCGCCCATCACCACCGCGCCGACCCCCTCGTCCTGCCGCGCCGCCTCGCGCTCGAGCAGCAGCGCCACACGACGGGTGAGCAGCGCGATGTCGCAGTCCTGACGCGCCACGGTCTCGGAAAGATCATCCACCGCCCGCTCGAGATAGGCGATGCGTTCCTGCAGGCTGTCGGTGTCGCTTGGCATGTCTCCGGCTCCTTTTGTCGCGCCACATAGGCCGCGCCGCTTATGCCGCGCCGCGCGGCTTGGAAAGGGCGTATGGGGGCGCTGCCCCCCCGGCCTGGCGGCCTCCCCCCGGGATATTTTGTGCCAGAAGAAACCAGGGCGGGTGGGGAGCGCGGCGCCCCTGTCTTCTTCTGGCTCTAAATATCCCCGCCGGAGGCACCCGACGCAAGCCGCAGGATGTAACGCCGGGCCGCTGCACACCGCCGGTCGCTTGCCCCCGCACGCGCAAGCGGCTAAGGGGGGCGCGCAATCTGGACGAGCCCGGAGCCCGCCATGGCCAAAGTGAAAAAAGCCCCCCGCCCCAAGGCACAGACGCCGAAGGGCTTCCGCGACTATTTCGGTCCCGAAGTGACCGAGCGCGCCGAGATGCTCGAGGCCATCGCCGGGGTGTATCATCGCTACGGCTTCGATGCGCTGGAATCGAGCGCGGTGGAGACCGTCGAGGCGCTCGGCAAGTTCCTCCCCGATGTCGACCGGCCCAACGAGGGCGTGTTCGCCTGGCAGGACGAGGACGAGAGCTGGATGGCGCTGCGCTACGACCTGACGGCGCCCTTGGCGCGGGTCTATGCCCAGCACCGCAACGACCTGCCCCTGCCCTATCGCCGCTACGCCATGGGCCCGGTCTGGCGCAACGAGAAGCCCGGCCCAGGCCGCTTCCGCCAGTTCTACCAATGCGACGCCGATACCGTGGGCGCCGCGAGCGTCGCGGCGGATGCCGAGATCTGCGCCATGCTGGCCGACACGCTGGAAGTGGTCGGCATTCCGCGCGGCGACTATCTGGTGCGGGTCAACAACCGCAAGGTGCTGAACGGCGTGCTCGAGACCATGGGGCTCGAGGATGACGCGCAGCGCGACGCGGTGCTGCGCACCATCGACAAGTTCGACAAGGTCGGCGAGGCCGGCGTGCGCGAGCTGCTCGGCAAGGGCAGGCTCGATGCCTCGGGCGCCTATATCGACGGCGTGGGCCTGTCGGACGCGCAGGCCGAGCCGGTGGTCGCCTTCCTGACCTCCAAGGGTGCCGATGCCGCCGCCACGGTGGCCAACCTCCGCGCCGCTGTCGGCAGCTCCGAGATCGGGGCCGAGGGGGTCGACGAGCTCGAAGAGATCGGCGCGCTGCTGGCGGCGCAGGGCTATGGCCCCGACCGCATCGAGATCGACCCCAGCGTCGTGCGCGGCCTTGGATATTACACCGGCCCGGTCTTCGAGGCCGAGCTGACCTTCGAGATCTTCGACGAGAAGGGCCGCAAGCGCCAGTTCGGCTCGGTGGCCGGTGGCGGACGCTACGACGATCTCGTCAAGCGCTTCACCGGTCAGGCGGTGCCTGCCACCGGCGTCTCCATCGGCGTCGACCGGCTGCTGGCAGCGCTGCGCGAGAAGGGCCGCATCGGCGGCGCCGTGCAGGGCCCCGTGGTGGTGACGGTGATGGATCGCGACCGCATGGCCGATTACCAGGCCATGGTGGCCGAGCTGCGCAACGCGGGCATCCGTGCCGAGGTCTATCTCGGCAATCCGAAGAATTTCGGCAACCAGCTCAAATATGCCGACAAGCGCAGCTCGCCGGTCGCCGTCATCGAGGGCGGCGACGAGAAGGAGCGCGGCGTGGTGCAGATCAAGGACCTGGTCCTCGGCGCCAAGCTGGCCGAGAGCGCCAGCCTCGAGGAATGGAAGGAGCGCCCCTCGCAATACGAGGTGGCGCGCGGCGATCTGGTCGCCAAGGTGAGAGAGATCCTGAACCAATGGGCGTGACCACCGCGCAGGAACGCGCCGAAGCCGTCCGCCTGCGGGCCCGGTTTCTCGAGGCCGGGGCCGAGAATGTCGACTGCGCCATCCTGCAGCCGGCGGAAACCCTGCTCGACCTTTATGGCGAGGACATCCGCGCCCGCACCTACGTGACCCACGACCCCGCCCGCGGCGAGGTCATGCTGCGGCCCGACTTCACCGTGCCGGTGGTTCAGATGCACATGGAGACCGGCGCCGCGCCGTCGCGCTACACCTATGCCGGCGAGGTCTTTCGCCGCCAGGAAGAGCATCCCGAGCGCGCGCCGGAGTATTTCCAGGTCGGCTTCGAGCTGTTCGCCGATGACGATCCGGCGCAGGCCGATGCCGAGGTCTTCGCGCTTTTCGCCGAGACGCTGGCGCCCTATCGGCTGCGCGCGGTGACCGGCGATATCGGCATCCTGACCGCCGCCGTGGCCGGGCTCGAGACCTCCGAGCGCCGCCGGTCCGCGCTGATGCGCCACATCTGGCGTCCGCGCCGGTTCCGCGCTCTGCTCGACCGCTACTCGGGCCGCAGCCCGGTGCCGCCGTCGCGCAAGGCCTTGCTGGCCGCAGAGAACCCGATGGACACCGCAGCCCCGGCGATCGGCCTGCGTTCGGAGACCGAGGTCGCCGCGCGCATCGCCGCGCTGCGCGAGGACGCCGCCGAAGGCCCGCTCTGCGAGAGCCAGGTGGCGCTGATCGACACGCTGCTGGCGGTGCGCGAGACCTGCTCCTTTGCGTTGGAACAGCTGCATGACATCGCCGTCGACATGCCGGCGCTGCTGCCGGCGGTCGAGCGCTTCGAGCGCCGCTGCGAGGCGCTTGCGGCACGCGGGATCGACGTGGCCACGCTGGAATTCGAGGCAAGCTACGGGCGCAGCTCGATGGAATATTACGACGGCTTCGTCTTCGGCTTCGTGCCCACCGCGCGCCCCGACCTGCCCCCGGTGGCCACCGGGGGGCGCTATGACGCGCTGACCGAGCGGCTGGGCAATGGCCGCGCCGCCCCGGCCGTGGGCGGGGTCATCCGTCCGGGGCTGCTTCTGCAGACGGGAGAGCGGGCATGAGTGTGAAGCTTGGGGTGCCCTCGAAGGGCCGCCTGATGGAGAAGACCTTCGACTGGTTCGGAGCCCGTGGCGTGGGCCTTGCCCGCACTGGCAACGACCGGGAATATGCCGGCGCGGTGGACGGGGTCGAAGGCGTCGACCTGGTGCTGCTCTCGGCAGGAGAGATCCCGCGCGAGCTGGCTGCCGGGCGCATCCACCTTGGCGTCACCGGCACCGATCTCATCCGCGAGAAGCTGGTGCAGTGGGACCAGAAGGTCGAGCCGCTGGCCGAGCTGGGCTTCGGACAGGCCGACCTGATCGTCGCGGTGCCCGCCTGCTGGGTCGATGTCGATACGCTCGACGATCTCGACGCGGCGGCGGCGGCGTTCCGCGCCGAACACGGCTTCCGGATGCGGATCGCCACCAAGTATCACCGGCTGGTGCGCGAGTATCTGCGCCATGGCGGCGTGGCGGATTACCAGCTCGTGGACTCGCAGGGCGCCACCGAGGGCACGGTGAAGAACCTTACCGCCGAGGCGGTGGCCGACATCACCTCGACCGGAGACACGCTGCGGGCCAACCACCTCAAGGTGATCGACGATGAGCCCGTGCTGCGCAGCCAGGCGACGCTGTTCCGCAGCCGCACCGCGAAGCTCGATGAAGACGAGCGCACGGTGCTGCGCACGCTGATGGCAAAGCTCGACGTCTGAAGGGCGCTGGCTCCGCCGCCTTTCATTCTCAGGCACTGCAGATCGAGGCGGGCTTGAATCCGCGCAGGCGGCGCTCGGAGCTTTGCCGAGGCCACTTCTCGCCAATTCTCTGGGCCATCCCTGCCCCGAAGACCCGCACAAGGACCCCCGCCCCTATCGCCCTCGCCGTTAGCGTGCAAACCTCCTCCCGACAGCACTGAGGAGAATCGTCATGAAGATCGGGATCGTGGGCGCGGGCATGGTGGGCTCCGCGGCGGGCTACGCGCTCGCACTGCGCGGCGGCGCCAGCGAGATCGTCCTCGTCGACCGCAACATGGCACTCGCAGTGGCGCAGGCCGAGGACATCGCCCATGCGGTGCCCTTCGCCCATCCCTGCCGGGTCTCGGCTGGCGACTACGACGCGCTCGAGGGCGCCGATCTGGTGATCCTCGCCGCCGGCGTCGCACAGAAGCCCGGAGAAGACCGGATCAGCCTTCTGTCGCGCAACGCCGAGGTCTTCGCGCAGGTCATCGCGGGCGTGCAGAAGGCCGCCCCGGAGACCATGTTGCTGGTGGCCTCGAACCCGGTCGACGTGATGACCGAGGTGGCGCTGCGCATCTCGGGCCTGCCGCGCGAGAAGGTCATCGGCTCGGGCACCATCCTCGATACCGCGCGTTTCCGCAGCCTGCTGGGCGACCATCTCGGCGTGGCGCCGCAATCGGTGCATGCCTACGTGCTGGGCGAGCATGGCGACTCGGAGGTGCTGGCCTGGGCCTCGGCGCGGGCCGGCTCGGAGCCGGTGGCGCGCTTCGGTGTGCAGGTGGGTGCCGCGATCACCCAGTCGGTGCGCGAACGCATCGATGAGGGCGTGCGCCGCGCTGCCTACCGCATCATCGAGGGCAAGGGCGCCACGTGGTACGGCATCGGCGCGGGGCTTGCGCGCATCGTGCAGGCGGTGCGCGACGACCAGCGCAGCGTGCTGTCGGTCTCGATCGTGACACCGGAGGTCGAGGGCGTGACCGATGTGGCGCTCAGCCTGCCCCGCGTGGTCGGCCGCAGCGGCGTGATGACCACACTGCTGCCGGAACTGGCCGAGGACGAGGCAAGCGCGCTGCGCCGCTCGGCGGAGATGCTCAAGCAGACCGCGCTCAGCCTCGGCTGAGCAGCCCTCAGGCGATGATGTCGGGGGTCAGCCGGTCTTCGATGAGGGCGATCTTGTCCTTCAGGAACAGCTTCTTCTTCTTCAGACGTTGAAGCGTCAGCTGGTCGCCCATGCCGCGGTCCTGCAGGGCCGCGATGGCGTCGTCGAGATCGCGGTGTTCGCGTTTGAAGACCTCAAGCTCGACACGCAGCACTTCCTCGGTTTTCATCGAGATGTCTTGCGGCGTCTCCATGCGGGCAAACTCCTTGCGATACAGACCCCTTAGATAGCAAGTCCAATCGCTCTGGCAAAGCCCTTGCGGATATTCCGGGGGCTTCCCATATTGATTTCAGTCGGGTTGCCGAATGCGGGGCCCGGCGGACGGTCGCTTTCTGCAAAGGACATGTCATGAGCAAGATGACTTTGGGTTCCTACCCGCACATGCTCGGCTTCGAGCAACTCGAGCGCCTGCTGGAACGCACGGCGAAATCGAGCGAGGGCTATCCGCCCTTCAATATCGAACAGACCTCGGAACGCTCCTACCGGATCACGCTTGCCGTGGCCGGGTTCTCGGAAGACGACCTGTCGATCACTGTCGAGGATCGCCAACTGGTGATCCGCGGGCGGCAAGGTGACGACGGCAGCGAACGCATATTCCTGCATCGTGGCATTGCCTCGCGACAGTTCCAGCGCAGTTTCGTCTTGGCCGACGGCGTAGAAGTGGGCGAGGCTGTCATGGAGAATGGCTTGCTGCACGTGGATCTGACCATCTCCCGACCCGAGACGGTGGTTCAGACGATCTCGATCAGAAAGGGGTAATTCGATGAATACCAAGTACGAATTCCAGACACCGGGCGAAGAGCGCATCGTCTACGTGCGTGCCGTCGCCGCCGGAGACCTCCCGGAAGAGATCCAGGGCCAGCTTGGCGGGCTTGAGACGCTCTATGCGGTGCACAATGCGGAAGGCGAGCGTCTTGCGCTGGTCAAGGACCGCAAGCAGGCCTTCATCCTCGCGCGGCAGAACGATTTTGCGCCGGTGACGGTGCACTGAGTGCACATGCGGCGGGGCTGAGCCCCGCCAGCCTTGGGGCCGGTCAGCGTTGTGCGGCCCCGCCGCGGCGCCAGCGATGCAGAACATCGCCGCCGACCGCCCGAACCTCTTCCAACTCGAAACGCGGTGCCTCGGCCAAACGGTCGACACCCATGGCGCCGATCCCCGGACGGCCCTCGGCGCCCACGGCGATGCCGGCGGTAAAGCCCACGAGCTCGTCGACCAGATCCGCCGCCAGGAGCGAGGCGGCCAGCTGCCCCCCGCCCTCGCAGAACACCCGCGTCAGCCCTTCCTTGCCCAGCGCCGAAAGCAGCGCATGGGGGTCGATGCGGCCACCAGAGACTTTGCACTGAAGCAGCTTGGCGCCGCAACTCTGCCATGCCCGCTTCGTCATCGACGCTGCGTCCGAGCCGTGCGCCAGCCAGACTGGCACCTCGCGGGCAGAGCTGGCCAGCGTGCTCATCAGCGGCACGTCGATGAGCCGCGAGACGATCACCCGCACCGGCTGCTGCACCTCGCCCCAGCCGCGCACGGTGAGCGCCGGATCGTCGGCGCGCGCCGTCCCTGCCCCCACCATCACCGCGTCATGGCTGGCCCGCAGGCCGTGCACGTAGCGCCGCGCCTCGGGTCCGGTGATCCACTGGCTCTCGCCCGTGGCGGTGGCGATGCGGCCGTCGAAACTGTTCGCAAGCTTCAGCGTCACCAGCGGCCGCCCGTGATCGTTGCGCAGGAAGAAGCCGGCGTGATCGCGGGCCGCCTCCTCCGCCAGCACGCCCGTGGTCACCTCGATGCCATGCTTGCGCAGATGCGCAAACCCCTGCCCCGAGACCCGCGCGTCATTGTCCGCAAGCGGTGCGACGACCCGCGCCACGCCGGCCTTCACCAGCGCCTCGGCACAAGGCGGCGTCTTGCCGTGATGCGAGCACGGCTCGAGCGTCACGTAGGCGGTGGCGCCGCGCGCCGCCTCGCCGGCCTGCGCCAGCGCCTGCGGCTCGGCATGGGGCCTGCCCCCGGGCGCGGTGGCGCCACGTCCGACGACGCGTCCATCCTTGACGATGACACACCCAACCGCCGGGTTGGGCCAGCACTGGCCCATCCGTCTCCGGCCCAACCGCAGGGCGTGGGCCATGTGCCGGAGGTCGTCGGTCACTTCTCGGCAGTCGTCGCGTCAGGGCGCAGTTCGCTGACGAACTTGTCGAAATCGTCCGCCGCCTGGAAGTTCTTGTAGACGCTGGCAAAGCGCACATAGGCGACAGTGTCGATGCGGGCGAGCGTCTCCATGACGATCTCGCCGATCTGCTTCGAGGGGATGTCGGTCTCGCCGAGGCTCTCGAGGCGGCGCACGATGCCGCTGATCATCTGATCCACGCGCTCGGGCTCTATGGGGCGTTTCTGCAGCGCGATGCGGATCGAGCGTTCGAGCTTGTCGCGATCGAAATCCTCGCGCCGTCCGTTCGACTTGATCACCACGAGATCGCGCAGCTGCACCCGCTCGTAGGTGGTGAAACGGCCACCGCAGGCCGGGCAGAAGCGACGGCGCCGGATCGACACGTGCTCTTCCGCCGGTCGGGAATCTTTCACCTGCGTGTCGATATGTCCGCAAAACGGGCAGCGCATGCCTGTCCCCCTATCCGTTTGGTGTCTGCCTCGGCGTGGGGTTACGCCCCACTTATCCACAGCCACTATAGGGGAGCCGCCAGAGATTGGGTAGAGGATAATTTGAGCAACTAGATGAGGGGGGGTGAGCGCCCAGCCCTCAGGCGAGATGTGCGGCGACCTCGCGCCGGTGCGCTGCATCCCGATGTTCGAAAAGGTAAATTCCCTGCCACGTTCCAAGCACCATGCGGCCCCGGCTGACCGGGATCGATAGCGAAACCGGCATCATTGCAGCCTTGATATGGGCCGGCATGTCGTCCGGCCCTTCGTAGGTATGGGTGAGGTAATCCATCGACGGATCACTCGAAGGCGGCACCAGCCGATGGAAGTAGTTTCGCAGGTCGGTCTGCACCTCGGGATCGGCATTCTCCTGTATCAGCAGTGAGGCAGAGGTGTGGCACACAAAGAGCGTGAGCAGCGCATCGTCCCGCTTTTGAGCAGAGACCCAACTCGCCACCTCGCGAGTGAACTCGTAGAGCCCTTGCCCACTGGTCTGTATCGAGAATGTCGTTTGCGCCATGCGCGTGCCCCTTTACCCGCTTTCTAGCGCGGAAGCAGGCGGGCGGCCAGCCGAGCCGATCAGGCCTCGCTCACGACGCAGGCAACCTGCGGCAGCTCGGCGGTGTCGTCAAACAGGATCGGCGAGCCGCCATCGGTCACTGCGGGCATCTGACCAACTTCGCGGAGTGTTTCGCGGCAGTCTGCAAGCTCGTCCGCCGACACGCTGATTTCGATCACCTCGGGCTCGTCGGTCATCAGCGCTTCGGTCGCAGCGAAGGCGGCGACGGAAACGCAGGTGGCTGCGGCGGTCAGGACGAAAAGGCGGGTCATGGCAGAAGATCCTCCGATGTTGCCCATTTAACGCAGTCTGGCGCGGCTTGGTTCCGACCAGCTTGAGAGCATCCGCAACCACACGACCTCACAGGCGTTGTGGGACAGAAGAAAATCGGAGGTTTCAAATGACCCGCAAGACCCTCTTCATCACTGGCGCAAGCTCGGGCATCGGCGCCGAAACCGCGCGCAAGGCGGTCGCGGCCGGCTGGAATGTCGGCCTCTTTGCCCGCTCCGAGGATAAGCTCTCGGCGCTGGTGGACGAGCTTGGCGAGCACGCGCTGTCGCTTCCGGGCGACGCCACCTCGCTCGAGGCGCAGACCAAGGCGATGGCGAAGCTCGCCGAACACTTCGGCGATGTAGATGCCGCCTTCGCCAATGCCGGCATGGGCGTCTCGGGCGCTGGAACACTGGCCGGTGACCCCGAGGAGTGGCAGAGCATGGTCCAGCTCAACGTGATGGGCGTGCTGTGGACCGCCAAGGCCGCCTCGACCTACTTCAAAAAGAATGGCGGGCACCTGCTGCTGACCGGCTCCGCGGCGGGCCGCACGCACATCAAGGGCTCGGTCTATAGCGCGACCAAGTGGTTCGTGCATGGCTATGGCGGCAATCTCGCGGAGGAATTCCGCGAGTGGGGCGCACGGGTGACCGTGGTGGCGCCCGGCATGGTCGACACGCCGTTCTTCGACGAGGCCAAGCCCGACAAGCTCAAGCCCGAGGACATCGCCGAGGCCGTGGTCTACGCGCTCGGCGCCAACAAGCGCGCCAATGTGCAGGAAGTCTTCGTCGTGCCGAGCGGCTGAGGTCCTTCATAGCCGCAAAGAGAAAGGCCCTCGCGAACCATCGCGAGGGCCTTTCAGTGTCCGCTCCGGTAGAAAGCGCCTGTCAGGCCGTCTCGCGCGAGCGCAGGTGCGGAACGAGGCTCGCGGCCAGCACCAGCTCGGCCGCGACCGTGAGCCATGTCAGCCACCCCGCGACGCCCCGCAGCGTCGCCTGGGCGCCGATCAAGGCGAGCCCGAGATAGACGATGATCAGGCCGATCACGATCGCCTGTCGCGCCTCCGAGCGCGGCGCGTTACGCGACAGCATGAGCATCGCCGCGATGCCAAGGAAGACCACCGAGGCACGGCGCGTCATGAAGACGGCACCCGGCAGAGCCTCCTGTCCGAACACCCACAAGGGCGCGAAGGGCAGCAGCAGGTAGGTGGCGAACAGCGCCGCGAGCACGGCGGCATGGATCTGGCAGGTGGTGCGATAATCAGGCATGAGCCGGAGTTAGCGGCCGCTGCCCCGCCGTCAAGCCTTGGGGCGCGCTCAGCCGAAGAGCCGCGCGCCCTGCTCGTCGATCATCTGCTTGGCCTTGCGGATCGAGGCCTGCTCGGCCTCTTCCCGGTCACGGATGACATCGGCACGGACGAGGTGATGGGTCTTCATTTCCCCATCGACCTCGGCCTCGATCAGCGCCGCGATGCGGAACTGGCCCTCGGCGGGCATGGGTTCCGGAGTGATCCGGAACCCGTTGTAGTCGATGGTTTCGGCCTTGGGTTCCGGTTTCGGACCGCCACCGCCGAAGAGACGCGACAAGAGCGACATCTGCCCTCTCCTTCCCGGCCCGCGCGGGCCTTACTGGTCGAGGAAGCTGCGCAGCTTGCGCGAGCGGCTCGGATGCTTGAGCTTGCGCAGCGCCTTGGCCTCGATCTGACGGATCCGCTCGCGCGTCACCGAGAACTGCTGGCCGACCTCTTCCAGCGTGTGGTCGGTGTTCATGCCGATGCCGAAACGCATCCGCAGAACCCGCTCCTCGCGCGGGGTGAGCGAAGAGAGTACGCGGGTGGTGGTCTCCTTGAGGTTTTCCTGAATGGCGCTGTCGAGCGGCAGGATGGCGTTCTTGTCCTCGATGAAATCGCCAAGCTGCGAATCTTCCTCGTCGCCGATCGGCGTTTCGAGCGAGATCGGCTCCTTGGCGATCTTCATCACCTTACGGACCTTCTCGAGCGGCATCTGCAGCTTCTCGGCCAGCTCCTCCGGGGTCGGCTCGCGGCCGATCTCGTGCAGCATCTGGCGGCCGGTGCGGACCAGCTTGTTGATCGTCTCGATCATGTGCACCGGGATACGGATGGTGCGCGCCTGGTCGGCGATCGAGCGGGTGATCGCCTGGCGGATCCACCACGTCGCGTAGGTCGAGAACTTGTAGCCCCGGCGATACTCGAACTTGTCGACAGCCTTCATCAGGCCGATGTTGCCTTCCTGGATCAGGTCGAGGAACTGCAGCCCGCGGTTGGTGTATTTCTTGGCGATCGAGATCACCAGGCGCAGGTTGGCCTCGACCATTTCCTTCTTGGCCTGGCGCGCCTCTTTCTCGCCCTTCTGCACCTGACCGACGATGCGGCGGAATTCGCTGATATCGAGGCCGACATACTGACCGACCTGCGCCATGTCCGAACGCAGCCCCTCGATCTTGTCCTCGAAACGCTCGATCAGCATCTGCCAGCCGCGACCAGGCTTTTCCGACATCCGCTCCACCCAGTTCGGGTCGAGCTCGTGGCCGCGATACTCGTCGATGAACTCGCGACGGTTGATGCGGGCCTGATCGGCAAGCTTCACCATGCTCGAGTCGATCGACATGATACGGCGATTGATGCCGTAGAGCTGGTCGATCAGCGCCTCGATGCGGTTGTTGTGCAGGTGCAGGCCGTTCACCAGCTCGACGATCTCGGAGCGGAGCTGCTGGTACTGGGCCTCGTCGGCCTGCGAGAAGGACCCGTCCTCGTTCAGCGTCGCGCTGATGCGGGCGTCCTGCATGGCGGCGAGCTGCTCGTAATCGCCGGCAATGCGCTCGAGCGTCTCGAGCACGCGCGGCTTGAGCGCGGCCTCCATCGCGGCGAGCGACATGTTGGCCTGCTCTTCGTCGTCGTCATCATCGTCGCGGGCGATGGGATTGCCGTCGGCGTCGTATTCCGGCTCGTCCTTCTTGGGCTTTTCAGCGGTGGCGGCCGTGGCGTCGACAACCGGCTCCTCGAGCCCGCCCTCTTCGTCCATCTGGTTGCCGAAGGTGGTCTCGAGGTCGATCACGTCGCGCAGCAGGATCTCTTCTTCGAGAAGTTCCTGGTGCCAGATGGTGATCGCCTGGAAGGTCAGCGGGCTTTCGCAAAGCCCGAGGATCATCGTGTTGCGGCCGGCCTCGATGCGCTTGGCGATGGCGATCTCGCCCTCGCGCGACAGCAGCTCGACCGAGCCCATCTCGCGCAGGTACATGCGCACCGGGTCATCGGTGCGGTCGAGCTTTTCATTGGCGCCCGAAGACAGCGCGACGTCACGCCCCTTGGAGGCGTCGACCAGTTCGGTCGAGCCCTTGTTGGCGTCTTCCTCGGCCTCTTCGTCTTCCTCGGTGACTTGGATGCCCATTTCCGAGAGCATCGACATCACATCCTCGATCTGGTCGGACGAGACCTGATCGGGGGGAAGGACCTGGTTGAGCTGGTCGTAGGTGATGTAGCCACGCTCGCGCGCCTCGGCGATCATCTTTTTGACCGCGGCCTGGCTCATGTCGAGGCTGTGAGCATCGTCCTGAGTTTCCGGCTTGGCGTCGTCGTTGTCTTTGGCTGCCATTTAGAGCTCCGTCAAAGGGAGGCGGCCGGACTGGCCGGCGGTCGCAAAGGATAGATTGATTCGTTGCTGCGAATCATGGGGGGAATCAACTGATTCGGCCACCCGTTTACCCCGTTTTCCTCCAGTTTTCCCTCTCCGCACAGTTAGTTCCCGTGCTTGGAAAAGCGAATCTGTTCCGTTAGCGCCTTGAAGGCGTCTCGTTCGTCCTTGTCCAATCGGGCCCCGTTGGGCCCGAAATCGTAATCCATCTCGCCCTCGTCCTTGCGCAGCACCGCCTCGTTGCGGGCCTTTGCGGCCTGGGCGAGGCGCCAGGTCAGCGCCTCGTCGGCGAGGTGTTCCAAGTCTTCCTCGGCTTCGGCGATCTCGGCCGCGGCGCCGGAGCGCGCGGTGATCTTCGACAACTCCTCGGCCACGGTCATCCGTGCCAGTTCGATGTCACCGGGTCGTCGCACACAGGGAACGACCGCGACATGGCGTGCCGCGAGCAGGTTTTCAAGGGGCTCGGGCCCGATTCTGTACTCCGCCTCCTCGCGCAGGGCGGCGGCGCTGTCGGCATTGTTGCGCAACAGCACGTCGCGCAGCGAGGCGCGTACCGGGTCGGTACAGTTGAGCATTTCCAGCCCCTGCTCGAACTCGGCGATCAGCTCGGGCGTCGAGAGCAGCACGGCGAGGATCACCGCCTCGCGCAGCTCGTTCTCCGCGGTGTCGCCGGCGGCGACCAGCAGCGAGCTCTTGACGCTGGCGCTTGGCGGCGCGGGCGCATTCCAGGCGCGGCGCGGGCCGCCAGAGCCGCCGCCAAACGCCCGCTTGGGGCGTTGCGGGCGGAACAGCTGGAAGCGCAGTTCCTTGATCTCGTCACCGTAATGGCGCCGCAGGCCCGGGTCCTGGATCTGGCGCAGCACGTCGCGCAGCCGCGCATCGAGCGCCGCCTTGCGCTCGGGGCTGTCGAACACCTTGCCCTCGGTCTCGCGCCGCCAGAGCAACTGCACCATCGGCATGGCGCCCTCGAGCACCTTGCTCACCGCCCCCGCCCCTTCGGCGCGCAGCAGGTCGTCCGGATCCTTGCCCTCGGGCATCAGCGCGAAACGCAGCGTCTTGCCCGCCTGCAAGAGCGGCAGGGCGAGGTCGATCACCCGGTAGGCGGCGCGCAGCCCTGCCTTGTCCCCATCAAGCGCCACGATCGGCTCGTCGGTGATGCGCCAGAGCAGCTGCATCTGGGTCTCGGTCACCGCCGTGCCCAGCGGCGCCACCGAGGCGCCGAACCCGGCCTCGGAGAGCGCGATCACGTCCATGTAGCCCTCGGCCACGATCAGCGGCTGGCCCTTGCCCGCCGCCTCGCGCGCGGGCGCATGGTTGTAGAGGTTGCGCCCCTTGTCGAAGAGCTCGGTCTCGGGTGAGTTGAGGTACTTGGCGTTGTCGCGCGGATCCATGGCGCGGCCACCGAAAGCGATGGCGCGGCCACGGGCATCGCGGATCGGGAACATGATGCGGTTGCGGAACACGTCGTAGGGCGCCTTGCCCCGGTCCGAAGCCTTGGCCAGCCCCGCCCCGAGGATCAGGTCCTCGGCCACGCCCTGCCCGCGCAGGTGATCCCAGAGATTTTGCCAGCCCTCCGGCGCGAAGCCGATCTCGAAGCGGTCGCGCACGTCTTCCTTGAGGCCGCGCCGGTCGAGATAGGCGCGCGCCTCGGTGGCGGCGCCGGCGCGCAGCTGCATGCGGAAGAAGCGCACCGCCTGCTCCATGACCTCGGAAAGCTGCTCGCGGCGGTCGGCCTTCTTGGCAGCCTGCGGATCGCGCGCCGGCATCGGCATCCCGGCCTCGCGGGCAAGGATCTCGATCGCCTCCATGAACTCGACATTCTCGCTCTCGCGCACGAAGGAGATCGCGTCACCCTTCGCGTGGCAGCCGAAGCAGTAGTAAAAGCCCTTGCGGTCATCGACGTGGAAGGAGGCCGACTTTTCCTGGTGGAACGGGCACGGCGCCCACATGTCGCCCTTGGCCTGGTTGGACTTGCGATTGTCCCACATGACCTTGCGCCCCACGACCTGAACCAGGCTCGTGCGGTTGCGCAGCTCGTCTAGGAAACCGGGGGGCAGACTCATGTTGCGAATATCGGGCCAGCGGCGGGCCGAGTCCAGATGGTCTGAGCAGCTTGTCTCAAATACACGGCACCTGACCGCGCATCACTGCGCGAGGCACTGGGCCTCCCACGCCGCGCCGACCTCGTCGGTAAGCTGATCCTCGGGCAGCGACCAGATCCAGTCGGCCAGCATGTCGCCGGCGCCACGGTCACCGATCTGCTCGCGCAGGGCCGCGCGGGCCTTCGACTTTGCAGCCCCCTGCTTGCGCGCCTCGACCGCCTGCATGACGATGCCCGCGGACTCCGCGCAGGCGGCAGCCTTGTCCTGCTGCGCATCGGCGGCGGCGGGAAGACTGGCCAGAAGACCAAGGGCGAGGGTCAGGCGAAGGATCATGGCGCGGGCTCCTGCTGTGAATTCGACGGCCAGAGCCATAGCGCGGGCTGGCGGCGC
This sequence comes from Salipiger bermudensis, assembly GCF_017309175.1. Taxonomy (NCBI): domain Bacteria; kingdom Pseudomonadati; phylum Pseudomonadota; class Alphaproteobacteria; order Rhodobacterales; family Roseobacteraceae; genus Salipiger; species Salipiger bermudensis. The sequence continues at coordinate 35,244 of NZ_JAEKJV010000008.1, forward strand.
TGTCACGCCGCCCCGGCAAGGCTCTGCTCGGCCCGGGTTCAGAGCCCCTTGGCGCGGTAGCTGCTCGCCACCCGGTCGATGGCGACGATGAAGGCGGCAGTGCGCAGGTCGGTGACATCGTCGCGCCCGTGCCACACCTCGCGCATCGACTGGTAGGCGATGCGCATGGTGTCATCGAGCCCCGAGCGCACCAGCTCGAGTTCGTCGGCGCCGCGCAGGTACTTTTCCTTGAAGCTCGGCGTCAGGCTCCAGGCGTCGCCCAGCATGTGATCGAGCCGCTCGAGCTCGTCGACCACGAGCTGGTGGCGCGACTCCTCCTGGCGCCGCTGCATCCGGCCGAAGCGGATGTGGCTGAGGTTCTTCACCCATTCGAAATAGCTCACCGTCACACCACCGGCATTGGCATAGAGATCGGGAATGATCACCGTGCCGCGATTGCGCAGGATGTCGTCGGCGCCGGCGGTGATCGGGCCGTTGGCGGCCTCGATGATCAGCTTGGCCTGGATCTGGTGGGCGTTGGTGAGGTTGATCACCCCCTCGAGCGCCGCGGGGATGAGGATATCGCAATCGCTCTCCATCACGCTGCCGCCATCGGCGACGCTGTTGGCCTCGGGGTAGCCGCGCAGCCCGCCATGGCGCACCAGCCAGTCGCGCACCCGCTCGACATTGAGGCCACTGGGATCGTAGAGCGCGCCGTCGCGTTCGATGATGCCGACGATCAGCGCGCCGTCATCCTCGGACAGGAACTTGGCGGCGTGGTAGCCCACGTTGCCGAGCCCCTGCACCACCACCCGCTTGCCTTCGAGCTTGCCCGAAAGGCCGGCGACGGCGACATCCTCGGGATGGCGGAAGAACTCGCGCAGGGCGTATTGCACGCCACGCCCTGTCGCCTCGACCCGACCGGCGATGCCGCCCGCATTGAGCGGCTTGCCCGTCACGCAGGCGCGCGAGTTGATGTCGGTGGTGTTCATGCGGGCGTATTGATCGGCCATCCACGCCATCTCGCGCTCGCTGGTGCCCATGTCGGGAGCGGGCACGTTCTGGCTCGGATTGATCAGGTCGCGCTTGATCAGCTCGTAGGCGAAACGCCGGGTGATCTGCTCGAGCTCGTACTCGTCGTAATCGCGCGGGTTGATGCAGAGCCCGCCCTTGGAGCCGCCGAACGGCGCCTCGACCAGAGCGCATTTGTAGGTCATCAGCGCCGCCAGTGCCTCGACCTCGTCCTGATCGACCGCCGAGGCGTAGCGGATGCCGCCCTTGACCGGCTCCATGTGTTCGGAATGCACCGCGCGGTAGCCGGTGAAGGTGTGAATCTGGCCGCGCAGCCTTACCCCGAAGCGCACCGTGTAGGTGCCGTTGCAGACCCTGATCTTTTCCTCGAGCCCCGGGGGCAGGTCCATCAGGGCCGCGGCCCGATTGAACATCAGATCGACGCTCTCGCGGAACGTCGGCTCATTCGCCGGTGCTGCGCACATGGTATCTCCTCCCTCGGCCGCCTGCCCTGTTGCGGGTCATGATCGGCTGTTGGCGTTAACTCTAGTTTGCCAGAATCGTTTGGCAAAACCCTTTTTGCGCCGGATTCGAGAAGCGGAATTCATGGTTCATTAGCGCTAGCGCGGGGCATTGTCCTCAGCGCCGCAACAACGCCGAAAGTCCGGCCGGTTTTGTCCGCAGTAAGCTCAGTAGTTGCAAGAGTTTACCATCAAATTGGCCCCAATTTGGCCATGATGGCGGGGCATAACCAATGCCGTCGCAGGAATGTATCGAGTGGGGCTTCCCGGAAAAATTCCGGGGGGAAGGAGTCGGGAAAATGAAGCAGATTTATGCTTTCGGAGGCGCGTGCCTCCGACGGACGGATACCGCTGTGTCCGCTCTCGTCGCACAGCTTCAGGGCTTTCGCCGGGCCGAATCGGGCAGCATGACGATCATGGCGGTCGCCTTGTCGCTGCTGATGATGATCTTCGGCGGCATCGGCATCGACATGATGTATGCCGAGCTTCAGCGCACCAAGATCCAGAACACGCTCGACCGCGCGGTGCTTGCGGCCGCCGACCTCGACAACGAGCTCGACGCGCAAGGCGTCGTCGAAGACTACATGTCCAAGATGAGCCTGGCCGATGCGCTGGTCTCGGTCAATGTCGACGAGGGGCTGAACTACCGCACCGTCACCGCCGACGGCTACCGCACCATGCCGTCGAACTTCATGCAGCTGATCGGCATCGAAAACATGCAGGCCGGCGGCCACTCGCAGGCGATGGAGCGCATCAACAAGGTCGAGGTCTCGATGGTGCTCGACATCTCGGGCTCGATGGATGACGGCGACAAGATGGCCGAGCTCCAGACAGCCGCGTCCGATTTCGTCGATACGCTGCTCGACGACGGCTCCGAGGATCTCGTGTCGATCTCGCTGGTGCCCTACTCCGAGCACGTGAATGCCGGACCCGAGATCCTGAGCTATCTCAACGTGAACTACATGCACGACGACTCGTACTGCCTCGAGATGCCGAACAGCGCCTTCAACTCGGCGGCGCTCGACCTCTCGCTGACCTACGATCAGATGCAGCACTTCCAGTGGAACTATTCCGGCAGCAACTCGCTGACAGACACGGTCTGCCCGCGCTACGCCTACGAGCAGATCCGCCCCTGGAGCCAGGACGCGGGCGCGCTCAAGACGCAGATCAGCCAGCTGCAGCCGCGCGCCGGCACCTCGATCTTCATGGGCATGAAATGGGCCAGCGCCCTGCTCGACCCGTCGACCCGGCCCATCGCGTCCGGCATGATCGCCGACGGCACCGTCGACGCGGTGTTCGAGGGCCGGCCGGTCGCCTACTCCGATACCGACGTGCTCAAGACCATCGTGCTGATGACCGACGGCCAGCACGACCGCTCGTTCCGGATCCAGAACTGGGCCTACAACGACGAGAACGAGGTCGAGCACTGGTCGCAGTACAACCTTTGGCACTACCTGAATTATTACGTGAACTCGTGGAACCGCAGCAGCTTCTATTACCAGAAATATGACGCTGCGACCGGCGACACGCTGCTCAGCAGTGTCTGTACCGCCGCCAAGAGGCAGGGCATTCTGATCTGGTCCATCGGTTTCGAGGTGTCGGACCACGGGGCCAACGTGATGGAGAGCTGCGCCTCTTCGCCGGCACACTTCTTCCGCGTCGAAGGCGTCGAGATCTCCGAGGCCTTCTCGACCATTGCCCAGACGCTGAACCAGCTGAGGCTGACCCAATGATCGCCCGCATCGCCAAGACCCTCCGCCGCTTCCGCAAGAGCGAAGACGGCTCAGCGGTCGTCCCCTTCGCGCTCTGGATGCCGATGATGGTGGGCATCGCCCTGTCGACCATCGAGGTCGGCGCGATGACGCTGCGCCACACCCAACTCGAGCGGGCGCTGGATCTGACCGTGCGCGAAGTAAAGCTCGGCACCGGCCACACCTACACTCATGCGCAGCTCAAGCAGATGATCTGTGACCGGACAACAATTCTCGGCGATTGCAGCACGATGCTGCATCTCGAGATGATCGGCCTCGACATGCGCGACTGGACCGACCCGCCGTCCAGCATCGAGTGCACCGATGTCGCGCTCGACGTGACGCCGCAGCGGACTTTCGAGTTTGGCCAAGAGCATGAAACCATGCTCCTGCGGGCCTGCTACAAATACAAGCCGATCACCCCGGTCTCGCGCATCGGGTCCCCCGTGAAGCTTGATGAGAACGGCTTTACCGGTGTGGTGTCGACCTCCACCTTCGTTCACGAGCCGATGTAAAGGAGGAGAGAGACATGAATACGACAACGATCAAGGCCCTTCTCCGCAAGTTCCGCCGAGACAATGAGGGATACGTCACCATCGAGGTGATGTTCATGCTGCCGGTGCTCTTCGTGCTGTTCGGCGCGGCTTGGGTCTATTTCGATGTGTTCCGCCAGCAATCGGTCAACCAGAAGGCCAACTACGCCATCGGCGACATGCTCTCGCGCGAGACCGAGGAAATCGACGACACCTTTATCGACAACAGCTTCAAGCTGTTCGGCGTGCTCACCAAGAACGTCACCGAACCAGATGAACTGACCGGGCGCTACAGCGCCGATCTTCGGATCACCGTGGTCGAGTACAACGCCAACAGCCGCAAGTACTCGGTGGTCTGGTCAGCAGCACGCGGCGAATATGAAGAGCTCACCGGGAACGAGGCAGACAACTACGCCAACCGGCTGCCGGTCATGGCCAACAACGGTCAGGTGATCATGGTCGAAGCCAGCGAGGACTATTACCCGATCTTCAACGTCGGCCTCGATCCGCTCGAGCTCAAGACCTACAGCTTCACCCACCCGCGCTATGCGCCGCAGGTGCTGTTTGCCGGTGCCCAGGGCGAAAACAATGGCTGGGGCAATGGCGACCAGGACGCCCCCGGCGAATCGCTGTGCAACAACAACGCCGAGAACGCGACAGATTGCAGCAACGAGGACGGCTCCAACAACATCGAGCCCAATCGCGGCCACGGTCGCGGCTGATGGCAATGGTCACGGGCGGCCTTGACGGCGAGGACGCCCGTCGGTCGCGGGCGGCGCCCGCGGTCAGAGCAGCGCGCTAGAACTGCGCCTCACCCTTGTGACGCGCCACAAGCATCGACAGCGCATCCGCCATCGGCTTGGTGTCGCGCCCGGCGGTGACGCCGCCCACGGCGACCCGCTTGCCCATCCGCCACCACAGCCCGGGCTGCCAGGCGCGCGGCTGTTTCTCGTTGAGCTGAATCAGGAAGCCGTTCGAGGGCTTCATGGCGAACATCGAGCGGTCGACCTTGGCGATGTCCTCGACCCGCGCCAGCACTGCGCCGGAGCTGTCGCTCAGCCCGTGCTCGGTGAGGATCAGCTCGCGCCCGGTGGCACGCCACATCATCTGCGCCATCCACAGCGCCGCGACGCCGAGCAGCAGAAGCACCGCCTGCCAATAGATCTCGGCCGGGGGCTCGGCCACCAGCAGCCACAGCAGCAGCGCACCGAGGGCGGCCAGCGTGCCCACGCCGATGACCCGGCGCGCCGGGGTCGCGCTGACCCGCGCGATGATCTGGGTGTCGTCCATGTCGTCTCCCCTCCCCGGAGCGTCAGTCGCGCCGCGGATCGCGGGGATAGACGCCGAGAATCTCCAGTCGATTGGTGAAATACTCAAGCTCGTCCAGCGCGCGCTTCACCGCCGAATCCTCGGGATGACCCTCGATATCGGCGTAGAACTGCGTCGCGGTGAAGGAGCCGTTGACCATGTAGCTCTCGAGCTTGGTCATGTTGACGCCGTTGGTGGCGAAGCCGCCCATCGCCTTATAGAGCGCCGCCGGGATGTTGCGCACCTCGAAGATGAAGGTGGTCATCATGCCATGGGTGCCGCGGCGCGTCAGGTCGGCCTCTTTGCCCATGATCAGGAAGCGCGTGGTGTTGTGGGCGTGGTCCTCGATATGCTGCGCAAGGATCTCGAGCCCATAGGTCTCGGCGGCGAGGTCAGAGGCCAGAACGCCCTCGTCGCGCATGCCGCCCTCGGCCAGCTCGGCCGCCGCACCGGCGCTGTCCGCCGCCGCCTCGCCCTTGATGTCGTATTTCTCGAGAAAGCTCGCCGCCTGCGGGATCAGCACCAGATGGGCGCGCACCTTCTTCAACTCTTCGAGCTTCACCCCGGGCAACGCCATCAGGCTGATATGCACCCGTACAAAGGCCTCGTCGACGATGCGCAGGCCGCTTGCGGGCAGCAGACGGTGGATGTCGGCCACCCGACCATAGGTGGTGTTTTCCACCGGCAGCATCGCGAGCTTGGCGCGGCCGCTCTGCACCGCGTCGATCACCTCTTCGAAGGTGTGGCAGGGCAGTGCCTCCATGTCGGGCCGGGCATCGCGGCAGGCCTCGTGCGAATAGGCGCCAAGCTCTCCCTGAAAGGCGATCCGATCGGTCATGGGTGCGTCCAATTCTCTCTTTATCGATGCGCAATGGCCTCTTGCGCGATTGGTCGCGGCTTCTATACCTTGCCAGACGACAAGGGAAGCCGTAGACACCGGCCGGAGGACATTCTTGGGACACACAGCATATGTTTGACACGATGACGATTACCAAAGCGGTAGGCGGACTCTGCGGTGCGCTTCTGATCTACCTGCTGGGCAACTGGGTTGGCGAGTCACTCTACAGCACGGGTGGCGGCCACGGTGAGGAGCACGCGGCTGCATACGTCATCGACACCGGCAGCGAAGGCGCTGCCGAACCGGAAGAGGAAGTGGATTTCGCCACGCTGATGGCCGAGGCGGATGCCGGTGCCGGCGAGCGTGTCTTCGGCAAGTGCCGCGCGTGCCACAAGCTCGATGGTTCCGACGCCACCGGCCCGCACCTGAATGGTGTGGTGGGCCGCGAGATCGGCGCCGTTGGCGGCTTCGGCTATTCCGGCGCGCTCGACCAGGTGGGCGACGTCTGGAGCCCCGAGAACCTGTTCGCCTTCCTCGAGAGCCCGCGCAACACCGCGCCGGGCACCACGATGAGCTTTGCAGGTCTCAACAAGCCGGCCGACCGGGTTAACCTGATCGCCTATCTTCAGGGCACCAACTGATCCCAGAGATCGGTTTTCGAATTCCGAAAGGCCGCGCTTCGCCGCGGCCTTTTTCGTTGCTCGTTCCTGTCTCGCACAGCGCCGCCGCGACACGGCGAAATCGCGCGTCGTTCACGCAAACTCTAGCAAACACCGCTTGAATGTGGTCGCCGCGCACCCTTAGCTTACATCAACCGGCACGGAAGAAGCCGCCAGCAAGGGGAGCCCAGATGATCCGAACGATGACGCGCGCCGCCACCGCCCGACCTGCCCTGTCCCTCGGATCAGCGCTATTCGCTCTCAGCCTTGCGCTTTCGGCCCCGGGCGCCTTGGCCCAGGACGGCACGCAGGATGGCGAGACCATCATCACCTCGCACGGCGTCTCGTCCTTCGGCGAGCTGAAATATCCCGAAGGTTTCGCGCATTTCGACTACGTGAACCCGGAGGCCCCCAAGGGCGGCGAGATGTCGACTTGGGCGTTCGGCACCTTCGACAGCCTCACCCCCTACATCCTCAAGGGCAACGCCGCCGCCATGTCGACGGCGTTCTACGACAGCCTGCTCACCGGCACGCTGGACGAGCCCGACAGCATGTACGGCCTCGTCGCCGAGAGCGTCGAATACCCCGAGAGCCGCGAGTGGATCATTTTCCACATGCGCCCCGAGGCCACGTTCCGCGACGGCACGCCGGTCACCGCCGAAGACGTGGTGTTCTCGTTCAACATCCTCGTCGAGAAGGGCTTGCCGAGCTTCCGCGTGCAGTTCAACGACATCGAGAAAGCCGAGGCGCTCGACGAGCACACGGTGAAGTTCACCTTCGATCCCGAGGGCCCGCTGCGCGAGCTGCTGATGACCGCGGGCGGCCTGCCGATCTTCTCCAAGGCCTATTACGAGGATCGCGACTTCGCCGAGAGCAGCCTCGAGCCGCCGATGGGCTCGGGCGCCTACGAGCTGCTGTCGGTCGATCCCGGCCGCTCGGTCGCCTACAAGCTGCGCGACGACTACTGGGCCAAGGATCTGCCCGTGAACGTGGGCCAGAACAATTTCGACATCCTCCGCGTCGAGTATTTCGCCGATTACACAACTGCCTTCGAGGCCTTCAAGGGCGGTGCCTATACCTACCGCGAGGAGTACCAGTCGCGGATCTGGGCCACCGGTTACAACTTCCCGGCCATCGAGGAGGGCACCATCGAAGTCGAGACCCTGCCCGACGGCCGCCCCGCCGGCACCCAGGGCTTCTGGTTCAACCTGCGCCGCGAGAAGTTCCAGGATCCTCGCCTGCGCGAAGCGATCGGCATGGCGTTCAACTTCGAATGGGCGAACGAGAGCCTGTTCTACGGCCTTTATGACCGCACCGACAGCTTCTGGGAAAACTCCCAGACCCTGCAGGCCACCGGCATGCCGTCCGAGGCCGAGCTGGAACTGCTCGAGCCGATCCGCGAGCACATCCCCGAGACGGTGTTCACCGACGAGGCCTTCACCCCGGCCACCTCGAGCTCGACCGAGCTCGCCGACCGCCGCACCCTGCGGCAGGCCGGTCGGCTGCTGAACGAGGCCGGGTGGGAAGTGGGCGATGATGGCTTCCGCTACAAGGATGGCGAGCGCCTGACCATCGAGGTGCTCAATGACAGCCCCTCCTTCGAGCGCATCATCAACCCCTATATCGAGAACCTCAAACGCCTCGGCATCGAGGCCCGCGCCAACCGGGTTGATGCCGCCGAAGCGCAGGAGCGCCAAAAGAACTTCGAGTACGACATCGTCACCCAGCGCTTCGCCATGAGCCAGACGCCGGGCGACGAGCTGCGCTCGGTCTTCGGCTCGGAAACCGCCGACGTGCCCGGCTCGTCGAACATCGCGGGGCTGAAGAACGAGGGCGTCGACACGCTGATCCGCGCCATCGCCGATGCCGAGAGCCGCGAGGCGCTGACCACCGCGGTTCATGCGCTCGACCGGGTGCTCCGGGCGATGCACATCTGGGTGCCACAGTGGTACAAGGGCGTGCACAACATCGCCTATCTCGATGCCTATAGCCGCCCCTACGAGGACACCCCGCCCGCCTACGGACTCGGCGTGATGTCGCTGTGGTGGTGGGACGAAGACAAGGCCGCCGAGCTGCGCGCCGCAGGAGCACTGTAAGCCGGCCATGGGCGCCTATATCCTAAGACGACTGCTGCTGATCATCCCCACGTTGCTGGGCATCATGGTCATCAATTTCACGCTGGTGCAGTTCGTGCCCGGCGGCCCGATCGAACAGATCATCGCCCAGGTGCAAGGCCAGGGCGACGTGTTTGAGGGTTTTGCCGGCGGTGGCGGCGAGGTCGCCTCCGGCAGCGGCGGCGGAAGCGACGAATATGCCGGCGCCCGCGGCCTGCCGCCCGATTTCATCGAGGAGCTCGAGCGCGAGTTCGGCTTCGACAAGCCGCCTGTCGAGCGTTTCTTCAACATGCTGTGGAACTACATGCGGCTCGATTTCGGCGAGAGCTACTTCCGCTCGATCAGCGTCATCGATCTGGTGCTCGAGAAGATGCCGGTGTCGATCTCACTTGGCCTGTGGTCGACGCTGATCGCCTACGCCATCTCGATCCCGCTCGGCATCAAGAAGGCGGTTCAGGATGGCGGCACCTTCGACACCTGGACCTCGGGCGTGATCATCGTGGCCTATGCCATTCCCGGCTTCCTTTTCGCGATCCTGCTGCTGGTGCTCTTCGCCGGTGGCTCCTACTGGCAGATCTTCCCGCTTCGCGGCCTCACGTCGGACAACTGGGAAATGCTGAGTTGGCCCGCGAAGATCGCCGACTATTTCTGGCACATCGCGCTGCCGGTGATCGCCTCGACCATTGCCGCCTTCGCCACGCTGACGCTGCTGACCAAGAACAGCTTTCTCGACGAGATCAAGAAACACTACGTGATGACCGCCCGCGCCAAGGGCCTGACCGAGCGCCGGGTGCTCTATGGCCACGTCTTCCGCAACGCCATGCTGATCGTCATCGCCGGCTTCCCGGCGGTGTTCATCGGCGTGTTCTTCTCGGGCAGCCTGATCATTGAGACGATCTTCTCGCTCGACGGGCTGGGCCGTCTCGGCTTTGAGGCGGCGGTGGCGCGCGATTACCCGGTGATCTTCGGCACGCTGTTCATCTTCGGCCTGATCGGCCTCGTGGTCGGCATCCTGTCGGACCTGATGTACGTGCTGGTCGATCCGCGCATCGACTTCGAGAAGCGGGAGGGCTGAGATGAGCTACGAGCCCGATCCCGTGCGTACCGATGACGGCCGCGAGGGCGGAGGCGGCATCCGCCCCAACCCCGAGCCCGGCAAGCCGGTGGCGCCGATGCCGAAACCCGGCCGCTTCGCGCTGTCGCCGCTGAACCAGCGGCGCTGGCGGAACTTCCGCAAGAACGGTCGCGCCTTCTGGTCGCTGGTGATCTTCACCATCCTCTTCACCCTGTCGCTGTTTGCCGAGTTCATCGCCAACGACAAGCCGATCCTCGTGAACTACCGCGGCGAGTACCGGATGCCGATCTTCTCCTTCTACCCGGAGACCGCGTTTGGCGGCGATTTCCGCACCGAGGCGGTCTATCGCGACCCCGAGGTTCAGTGCCTGATCAAGACCGGCGGGCTCGACATGTGCTTCGACGACCCCGAAGGCCTGATCGAGGCGGTGGATGCCGGCGAGACGCTGGAGGGCGACTTCGACAAGGGCTGGATGCTCTGGCCGCCGATCCCCTACAGCTTCAACACCCCCGTCGACCGTCCCGGCGCCGCCCCCCTGCCGCCCAATGCGCAGAACTGGCTTGGCACCGACGACACCAAGCGCGATGTCGCCGCGCGGGTGATCTATGGCTTCCGCCTGTCGATCCTCTTCACCCTGATCGTGACGGTCAGCGCCTCTCTGATCGGCGTCGTCGCGGGCGCGCTGCAGGGCTATTTCGGCGGCTGGCTGGACCTCATCTTCCAGCGCGTGATCGAGATCTGGTCGGCGACTCCGTCGCTCTACGTCATCATCATCCTCTTCGCGATCCTGGGCCGAAGTTTCTGGCTCTTGGTGATCCTCACCGTGCTGTTCGGCTGGACCGCGCTCGTGGGTGTCGTGCGGGCCGAGTTCCTGCGCGCACGCAACCTCGAATACGTGCGCGCCGCCAAGGCGCTCGGCGTGTCGAACGCCACCATCATGTTCCGCCACATGCTGCCCAACGCCATGGTCGCCACGCTCACCATGCTGCCCTTCATCGTGACCGGCACGATCAGCACGCTCGCGAGCCTCGATTTCCTTGGCTTCGGCCTGCCCTCCTCGGCACCGTCTCTGGGCGAGCTGACACTGCAGGCCAAGCAGAACCTGCAGGCTCCGTGGCTGGGCTTCACCGCCTTCACCGTCTTCGCGCTGATGCTCTCCCTGCTCGTCTTCATCTTCGAAGGCGTGCGCGATGCCTTCGACCCGAGGAAGACCTTCTCATGAGCACGCTTCTCGAGGTGAAAGACCTCGTCGTCAGCTTCCGGCAGGACGGCAAGGAGACCCGCGCGGTCAAGGGCGTCTCCTTCGACCTGCAAAAGGGCGAGACCGTCGCGCTGGTGGGCGAGTCGGGCTCGGGCAAGTCGGTCACGGCGCTCTCGACCGTGTCGCTTCTGGGCGATGCCGCCCGCGTCGAGGGCTCGGTCACCTACAAGGGCAAGGAGATGATCGGCGCGCCGGGCAAGCTTCTTCGCGAGGTGCGCGGCAACGACATCAGCTTCATCTTTCAGGAGCCGATGACCTCGCTGAACCCGCTGCACACCCTGGAGAAGCAACTTTCGGAGAGCATCGCCCTGCATCAGGGTCTGACCGGCGACAAGGCGCGCGCCCGGATCATCGACCTGCTCAACAAGGTGGGCATCCGCGATCCCGAAAGCCGGCTCTCGGCCTATCCGCACCAGCTCTCGGGCGGGCAGCGTCAGCGCGTGATGATCGCCATGGCGCTGGCCAACGGCCCCGACCTGCTGATCGCCGATGAGCCCACCACGGCGCTCGACGTGACCATCCAGGCGCAGATCCTCGAGCTTCTGGCCGAGCTCAAGGAGGCCGAGCACATGAGCCTCCTGTTCATCACCCACGACCTCAACATCGTGCGCCGCTTCGCCGACCGGGTCTGCGTGATGAAGCAGGGCGAGATCGTCGAGCAGGGCCGCACCAAGGATATCTTCGATAATCCGCAGCACCCCTATACCCGGATGCTGATCTCGGCCGAGAGCACGGGACTGCCCGATCCGGTCGAGACCGGATCGGAAGAGATCGCCAGCGCCGACCATCTGAAGATCTGGTTCCCGATCCAGCAGGGCTTCCTGAAGAAGACCGTGGGCCACGTGAAGGCCGTGAACGACGCAAGCTTCACCGTGCGCGCCGGCGAGACCGTGGGCATCGTCGGCGAAAGCGGCTCGGGCAAGACCACGCTGGCGCTCGCCATGATGCGGCTGATCCAGTCCGAGGGCGGCATCACCTATCGCGGGCAGGACGTGCGCGGCTGGTCGACCCGGCAGCTGCGCAAGCTACGCTCCGAGATCCAGATCGTGTTCCAGGACCCGTTCGGCTCGCTCTCGCCACGCATGACCTGCGAACAGATCATCGCAGAAGGTCTGGGCGTGCACGGCTCGCCTGATGGCAAGCCTGCCTCTCAGGCGGTGGACGAGGTGATGCGCGAGGTGGGGCTCGACCCGGCCAGCAAGCACCGCTACCCGCACGAGTTCTCCGGCGGTCAGCGCCAGCGCATCGCCATCGCCCGCGCCATGGTGCTGCGGCCCCGGCTGGTTGTGCTCGATGAGCCGACCTCGGCGCTCGACATGACGGTGCAGGTGCAGATCGTCGACCTCCTGCGCGAGCTTCAGCGCAAGTACGACCTCGCCTACCTGTTCATCTCGCACGACCTCAAGGTGGTGCGCGCCATGAGCCACAAGATCATCGTGATGAAGCAGGGCGACGTGGTCGAGATGGGCGAGGCCCGCGAGGTCTTCGAGCGCCCGAAATCCGACTACACCCGCAGGCTCTTTGCCGCCGCCTTCGAGCTGGCCGGCTAGAGACGCGAAACGCCCGGCCCTCTCGCGAAGGGCCGGGCGCGTCTCTCTATCAGATCAGACCGCCGAGCTGTGACCGGCCTTGGACAGGTCGTAGGCATCGAAATGGCGCGCGATCATCCGCGTCAGGGGCCGCGCCTCGACCGGCACGAAAAGCCCGTCTTCGGTGATCTCCAGCAGCCCCTCGAAGGCATTGTTCACCCGCTTGAACATGGCATTCAGCGCGCTCTCACTGATGCCGTAATCGCGCATCAGCTCGCCCGAGCGGATTCGGAAATCGCACATCAGCATCTCGATCATCCGCGCCCGCAGCGTGTCTTCCCCGCTGAAGGCGTGGCCTTTCGCGGTGGCGAAGCGCCCGTCGCGGATCGACCCGGTATAGACACCGGTCGAAGGCGCGTTCTGCGCGTAGCCCTGCGGGAATTTTGAGATCGACGAGGCCCCGAGCCCGATCAGCACCTCGGAGGTGTCATCGGTATAGCCCTGGAAATTGCGCCGCAGCCGCCCGGTCTTCTGGGCGATGGCGAGCCCGTCATCGGGCGCCGCGAAGTGGTCGATGCCGATCTCGGCATAGCCGTCCCAGACGAAGAGCCTGCGCGCGGTGTCGAAGAGGTCGAGCCGCTCGGACGGGGTGGGCAGCGCCTCGGAGGGGATCATCTGCTGGCGCTTGGCCATCCACGGCACATGCGCGTAGCCGTAGAGGGCTACCCGGTCGGGCGCGAAGGAGAGCAGCTTCTGCACCGTTTCGGTGATACGCGAGCGTGTCTGGTGCGGCAGGCCGTAGAGGATATCGGCGTTGAGGCTGTGCACGCCGCGCTCGCGGATCATCTCGACCGCTTCGCGGGTCACGTCGTAGCCTTGCGGCCGTCCGATGGTCTGCTGGATCTCCTCGTCGAAATCCTGCACCCCGATCGAGGCGCGATTCATGCCGCCTGCGGCCAGAACATCCAGCCGCTCGCCATCCAGTTCGTTGGGGTCGATCTCGACCGAGAACTCGGCATTGTCGGCGAACTCCGCCACCTCGTGCACCTTGTCGATCAGCGCCCGCATGAGATCCGGCGACAGCAGAGTCGGCGTGCCGCCGCCCCAATGCAGACGCGACAGCTTCACGCCACGCGGCAGGTGCCGCTTGAGCAGGTCGAGCTCGGCCTTGAGGGTTTCGACATAGGTCTCCACCGGACCAAGCGTCGCGGTGCCCTGCGTCCGGCAGGCGCAGAACCAGCAAAGTCTGCGACAGAACGGCACATGCAGGTAGAGCGATACCGTTCCGTTTTCCGGCACGGCCTCGATCCAGGAGGCAAATTGCCCCGGTGTGACCGCATTCGAGAAATGCGGGGCTGTGGGGTAGCTCGTGTACCGGGGGACCTTCGCGTCGAAGAGCCCCAACCGCGAGAGTTGTGTTCGAGTGTTCATGCGCTTACATTTAGAAAGGAGCCACTAGCGCAACTTTGACCCAGATCAAGACCGCGTATTCGTTTCGATCTTCCGTCGGGCCAGTAGACAGGATTGTTCTAAAATTATGCTTAACGAACGCAGCCTCTCCGTTTCGCAGGAATGCGCCGAGTGCCCGATCCGTCACAGAGCCGTCTGTGCGCGCTGCGAGTCGGATGAACTCGAGCGCCTGGAAGAGATCAAGTACTACCGGAAGTTCGAGGCCGGCCAGACCGTTATCTGGTCCGGCGACCGGATGGATTTCGTCGGCTCCGTGGTGTCGGGCATCGCCACCCTGACGCAGACGATGGAAGACGGGCGCACCCAGATGGTGGGCCTTCTGCTGCCGAGCGATTTCGTCGGCAGGCCCGGCCGCTCCAATGCCGCCTATGACGTGGTTGCGACCACCGATCTGGTGATGTGCTGCTTCCGCAAGTCGCCCTTCGAAGAGCTGATGCGCCAGACCCCGCACATCGCCCAGCGATTGCTGGAGATGACCCTCGACGAGCTCGACGCCGCGCGCGAATGGATGCTGGTGCTGGGGCGCAAGACCGCGCGCGAGAAGATCGCCTCGCTGCTGTCGATCATTGCCCGCCGCGATGCCTCGATCAACATGACCACGGCGCATGGCAACATCGTCTTCGACCTGCCGCTGACCCGCGAGGCGATGGCCGATTACCTCGGCCTGACGCTGGAAACCGTGAGCCGGCAGATCTCGGCGCTGCGCAAGGACGGGGTCATCGAGCTCGAGGGCAAGCGCCACGTCACCGTGCCCGACATGTCCCGCCTGCTCGAAGAGGCCGGCGACGACGCCGATGGCGGCGTCTTCGCCTGAAGCTTGGTCTCAGGCTTCGAACAGGGTCTCGAAGCCGCCGAAGATCATGCGCTTGCCGTCGAACGGCATGTCCATCATCTCGCCCCAGCGCGGATCTGTCTCCATCGAGGCCCAGCAGGCATCGCAGGTCGCCTTGTCAGGCCAGAGGATCCAAGAGAACACCACCGCCTCGCCCTCCTGACGCTTCACCGCCATCGGAAGGGACGTCACCTCGCCGTCGGGCACATCCGCTTCCCAGCATTCACGAATGCCGGTGGCGCCGTAATCCTTGAACAGCTGCCAGCTCTTCTCTGCACTGACGCGATAGGCGTCCTTGTTCTCGATCGGAACGGCGGCCATGAAACCGGATACGTAGGACATGAGTGATGCCTCCCTTTTGCAATCGGGGGAAGCGTAGCCCGGCCCGGTCATGCGCCCAAGTCTACGGTGCCCCGGCTCGGCGGTTTCGCGCCGCCCGCAAACGAGAAAGGCGGCGCATGATGCGCCGCCCCGTGTTCTGCGTCTTGCGGTCTGATCCAGCTCAATGGGCCAGGAAGACCGGCACCTCCGCCTGTTCGAGCATGTTGCGGGTTGCCCCGCCGAGGATCGCTTCGCGGAAGCGCGAGTGGCCATAAGCCCCCATCACGATCATGTCCGCATCAAGATCCTGCACGTGGCGGCAGAGCACGTCCGACACCCGCGGCATGGTCTTCGACAGCACGTCGATCTCGGTCTTGACGCCGTGCCGTGCGAGGTACTGCGACAGCGCCCCGCCCGGATCCGAGCGGTTCGGCCCATGCTGCGGCGGATCGATGACCACCACGTGCACGTTGTCGGCGCTCTGCAGCAGCGGAAGCGACGCCCGAACCGCGCGCAGCGCCTCGTTGCTCTCGTTCCAGCCAATCACGACGCGCGACGGCGTCGCGGTCGGGGTGACCGTGTCGGGCACCACCAACACAGGGGTCTGGCCCTCGAAGAGCGCCCCCTCGGTCACCGGCTCGAGCTCGACGCCATGTTCCTTGCCATAGGGCTTGGGCAGCACCACGAGATCGGCAAAGCGCGCCCGACCGGCCACGTGGCGGCCGATATCCGCAAGCTGCGCGACGCCGTCCTCGACCGCCCAGCGCGCCTCTTTCTTGCCCAGCGCGGCGCGGACAACGCCCGCGAGCTTCTCGGCATCGGAGGTGGCGCGGGTGATCGTCTCCTGCAAAATCATCGCGTTGGCACCGGCGTAATAATAGCCGGTCTGGGTCCGGTCGACGCCAAAGCACAATGCATCGAGATGCGCATCCCAGCCGGCGGCGAGTGCGGCGGCATGGTCCACGGTCGACTGGGCCAGGGCCTCGTCGCTGACCACGGTAAGAATTGTCTTGTAGCCCATCTTTTCGTCTCCTCGGAAGTTCTGTGGCCTCGCTCACACTCTACGGCGGCGCGAATGACCGCACTTTGACAATGCTCAAGGCCTTGGGCGGAAAGCCTTGATACAGATCAAAGTGATCCGGGAGGGAAATCCGCATTAACCGGTCAGTCTAAAACCGCCCGCGCGGCAACGAATCGTGCGGGAGAGAGACGAAGGGACGAACAATGATCAATTACCTCAAGCTCATCTTGCTTGGCGTGGTGGCGATCTTCTCGCTGATCGCGGCCAACTACGCTCGGGATGCGGCTTACATGGTCCACGCCATCATCATCTTCCTGGTGACAGCCGGGCTTTTCCTGTGGACCCTCCGCCAAACCGATGAACCCGTACCCGCCAAGGTGCTGGAAACCTCCTATCTCGACGGCGTGGTACGCTACGGCGTCATCGCCACAGCCTTCTGGGGCGTGGTGGGCTTTGCCGCCGGCACCTTTATCGCCGCGCAGCTCGCCTTCCCGGTGCTCAATTTCGACTGGGCCCAGGGCTACATGAACTTCGGCAGGCTGCGTCCGCTGCACACATCGGCGGTGATCTTCGCCTTCGGTGGCAACGCCCTGATCGCAACGTCCTTCTACGTCGTCCAGCGCACCTCGGCCGCCCGTCTCTGGGGCGGCAACCTCGCGTGGTTCGTGTTCTGGGGCTACAACCTGTTCATCGTCCTCGCCGCGACCGGCTACCTGCTCGGTGGCACCCAGTCGAAGGAATATGCCGAGCCCGAATGGTACGTCGATCTCTGGCTGACCATCGTCTGGCTGGCCTATCTCGCGGTCTTCGTCGGCACCATCGTGAAGCGCAAGGAACCCCACATCTACGTGGCGAACTGGTTCTACCTGAGCTTCATCATCACCGTCGCCATGCTGCACGTGTTCAACAACCTCAGCATCCCGGTCTCGATCTGGGGCTCCAAGTCGGTGCAGGTGTTCTCGGGCGTGCAGGACGCGATGACCCAGTGGTGGTACGGCCACAACGCCGTGGGCTTCTTCCTGACTGCGGGCTTCCTCGGCATGATGTATTACTTCGTGCCCAAGCAGGCCGAGCGCCCTGTGTTCTCCTACAAGCTCTCGATCGTGCACTTCTGGGCGCTGATCTTCATCTACATCTGGGCCGGTCCGCACCACCTGCACTACACCGCCCTGCCCGACTGGGCCTCGACCCTCGGCATGGTGTTCTCGATCGTGCTCTGGATGCCCTCCTGGGGTGGCATGATCAACGGCCTGATGACCCTCTCGGGCGCCTGGGACAAGCTGCGCACCGACCCCATCATGCGAATGCTGGTGATCTCGGTCGGCTTCTACGGCATGTCCACCTTCGAAGGCCCGATGATGTCGATCCGCGCGGTGAACTCGCTGTCGCACTACACCGACTGGACCATTGGCCACGTGCACTCCGGCGCGCTTGGCTGGAACGGAATGATCACCTTCGGTGCGCTCTACTTCCTGACGCCCAAGCTCTGGAACCGCGAGCGTCTGTATTCGCTCAGCCTCGTGTCCTGGCACTTCTGGCTCGCCACCATCGGCATCGTGCTCTACGCCGCCTCGATGTGGGTGACCGGCATCATGGAAGGCCTGATGTGGCGTGAGGTGGATGCCAACGGCTTCCTGGTGAACTCCTTCGCCGACACCGTGTCCGCCAAGTTCCCGATGTATGTTGTCCGCGCCCTCGGCGGTGGCCTCTACATCACCGGCTCGATCATCATGTGCTACAACCTCTGGATGACCGTGAAGCGGGCACCGGCCGTCGAGGCCAGCGCTGCGGCTGCTCACGCCACCCCGGCCGAATAAGGAGGGCCGAGACAATGAGCATTCTCGACAAACACGGAATCCTCGAGAAGAACGTCACCCTGCTGGCCATCTTCGCCTTCCTGGTGGTGACCATCGGGGGCCTGGTCCAGATCTTGCCGCTCTTCTACCTCGAGAACACCATCGAGGAGGTCGAGGGCATGCGGCCTTACACGCCGCTGGAGCTGGCCGGGCGGGACATCTACATCCGCGAGGGCTGCTACGTCTGCCACTCGCAGATGATCCGCCCGATGCGCGACGAGGTCGAACGTTACGGCCACTACTCTCTGGCGGCGGAGTCGCAATACGACCACCCGTTCCAGTGGGGCTCGAAGCGGACGGGGCCCGACCTCGCCCGCGTCGGCGGCCGCTACTCGGACGAGTGGCACGTCGACCACCTGCGCGATCCGCAATCGGTGGTGCCGGAATCGGTCATGCCCAAGTACGGCTTCCTCGAAGCCAAGCTGATCGAGGGCGAGCACATCCAGGACCTGATGTCGACGCATCGCTTCGTGGGCGTGCCCTACACCGAAGAGATGATCGAGGCCGGCTTCCAGGACTTCCTGGCGCAGTCGAACCCCGACAGCGACTATGACGGGCTGCTCGAGCGCTACGGCGACGACGTCAACGTGCGCAACTTCGACGGCCAGCCCGGGATCTCCGAGCTCGACGCCCTGATCGCCTACCTTCAGATGCTCGGTACGCTGGTCGATTTCTCGACCTTCGAACCCGATGCAAGCCGCTGAGGTCGCGTGATGGATCCAGAGCTTTACAACACGCTGCGTCACTTCGCGGACAGCTGGGGCCTGCTGGCGATGTTCGTCTTCTTCCTTGGTGTGATCGTCTGGGCCCTGCGCCCGGGCAGCCGCAAGACCCATGAGGACGTCGCCAACATCCCGTTCCGCAACGAAGACAAACCGATCGCGCCCCATAAGGCCGACCCCGCCCAGGACTGAGGAGACGGGACATGAGTGACAACAACAAGAAAGACGACCAAGACTACGAGACGACCGGCCATTCCTGGGACGGCATCGAGGAGTACAACAAGCCGCTGCCGAAGTGGTGGCTGATGATCTTCTATGCCTGCATCGTCTGGGGCGTCGGTTACACCATCGCCTACCCGGCCTGGCCGGGCGTGCGCACCGCGACCGCCGGCCTTCTGGGCTGGTCGACCCGCGGCAATGTCGAACAGGCGATCCAGGATCACGAGGCCGAACTGGCGCCGATCAACGAGCGTCTGGCCTCGGCCGAGCTGACCGAGATCGCCGGCGACCCCGAGCTGAACACCTACGCGCAGAACGCCGGCGCCGCGGTGTTCCGCACCTGGTGCGCCCAGTGTCACGGGTCGGGTGCGGCCGGTGCAAAGGGTTATCCCAACCTGCTGGACGACGACTGGCTCTGGGGCGGCACGATCGAGGACATCCACTACACGGTGACCGCGGGGATCCGGAACGAGGACACGGATGAGGAGTGGCTTCGCCAGTCCGCGATGCCGGCTTTCGGTCGGGATGACTTGCTCAGCGGTGAAGAGATCGATCAGGTCGTCAACTTCGTCATGACGCTCTCGGGCGAAGAGCCCCGGGATGCCTCGCTGGTCGAGGCCGGTGCCGAGGTCTACGACATCAACTGCGCCTCCTGCCACGCAGAGGATGGCACCGGCGACCGGATGCAGGGCGCGCCGAACCTGACCGACGCGATCTGGCTCTATGGCGGCGATTACGAGACGCTGCACGAGACGGTCTACAACGCCCGTTACGGCGTCATGCCTGCGATGGGCGGGGCCGATCTGAGCGAAGCGGAGATCCGCGCCGTGGCCACCTACGTCCACGGGCTCGGCGGGGGCGAATAACCCCTCCAGAGAAAACCTTCGGGCCGCAAGGCCCGGAGGCCAGCGCCGGTGCCCCACCTGTTCGCGCGTTTCCAGGGGCACCGGCGCTTTTTTGTGCCCAAACGGCAGCACTCGTACGAGGGATACCTGAGAGTAAGGGCCCACCCTCGATGCGATCAAGAGCGGGCCCCGAAATCCTCACTGAACGATGTATCTTTTTGTGTCACCAGCGGCGCGCTTCCTGGCGGCCATTGGTGCGGCGCAGCCTCTCGGCCTCGTTGCGCTCGCTGACGCTCCAGCGGCGCTTGTCCTGCTCCAGACGGCTGGCAGTCATGAAAGATTTTGCGTAGATCCCGAGCATATCGCTTCTCCTGTTCTGGCGTTTTCCTACGCTCATACTTGACGCATTGCTGCGTTTCGGGCGAGTCAGGAAGAATGCACCTATGTAAGCTCACCTGACATGGACTGGTCTGCCCTCCCGCCTCTCTCGGCGCTGCGCGCCTTCGCCGCCTATGCCGATTGCGGTTCGGTCGCCGAGGCGGGCGGCGCGCTCAATGTGAGCCACGCGGCGATCAGCCAGCAGATCCGCAACCTCGAAACCCACATGGGCGTGCCCCTGCTCGACCGGCACGGGCGGCGGATGCGGCTCAGCGCCGAGGGCGAGCGGCTGGCCGAGGCGCTGCTCGAGGGCTTCGGAACCATGCTGCAGACCACCCAGGAGCTGACCGGGCGGGATGCCGACCGCCCGCTCGAGATCTCGGCGACGCCGGGCTTTGCCGCGGTCTGGCTGATGCCTCGCCTGCCGCTGTTCCGCAGCCGCCACCCCGAGATCAGCCTGACCATCGACCCCTCCGCCGCGCTGCGCACGCTCGAGCCCGGCGGGCTCGACGTGGCGATCCGCTATGGCAATGGTGACTGGCCGGGGCTCGAGAGCACGCTTCTGGTGCTCTCGCCCATCGTCGTGGTCGCCGCCACCGACCTCGTCGGAGAGTGCGAGATCGCCAGCCCCGCAGACCTGCGCCCGTTCCCGTGGCTGCAGGAGCTTGGCACAAACGAGGCCACCGACTGGTTCGCCGAGCATGGCGTCGAACAGGACCGCAGCCGCGGCATGACCGGCCTGCCCGGCAACATGATGATCGAGGCCGCAAGGCAGGGTCAGGGCGTGGCGATCACCGCCCGGCTCTTCGTCGAGCCCGACATTCAGGCCGGGCGGCTGCGCCTGCTGTTCGAGGACACCCGCAAGAAGGGCTATTATCTCGTGACCCGCCCCGGGGTCGCCCGCCCGCCCCTGCGACACTTCGTATCGTGGCTGCGACGGGAGGCCGTCAAAGCTTAATCGGGGATGTAGATATTGATGCATATCAATGTTTGCGCGACCCACCGGCGCGAAAAGGACCGACAACAGGCAAACCGACACCGGAGCGAATCCCCGTGGCTGAGACCCATCAACCTGCCCCCTCCCTCTACGAGGCGCGCGAGCCGATCTTCCCGCGCCGCGTGAGCGGGACATTCCGCAATCTCAAATGGTGGCTGATGGGGCTGATGCTGGGCATCTACTACATCACCCCGTGGATTCGCTGGGACCGTGGCCCGGAACTGCCCGACCAGGCGGTGCTGCTCGACCTCGCCAACCGTCGCTTCTTCTTCTTTTTCATCGAGATCTGGCCGCACGAGTTCTACTTCGTCGCCGGCCTTCTGGTGATGGCCGGGCTCGGGCTCTTCCTCTTCACCTCGGCGCTCGGGCGGGTCTGGTGCGGCTATGCCTGCCCGCAGACCGTCTGGACCGATCTCTTCATCCTGGTCGAGCGCTGGATCGAGGGCGACCGCAACGCCCGCCTGCGCCTGCACCGGCAAAAGAAGATGGACGCCCGCAAGCTGCGCCTTCGGATCACCAAATGGGTGGCGTGGTTCCTGATCGCGCTGGCCACCGGCGGCGCGTGGATCTTCTACTTCACCGACGCCCCGACGCTGATGGTCAATCTCGTGACCGGCAATGCCCATCCGGTGGCCTACACCACCATGCTGGTGCTCACCGCTACCACCTTCGCCTTCGGCGGCTTCGCCCGCGAGCAGATCTGCATCTATGCCTGCCCGTGGCCGCGCATCCAGGCCGCGATGATGGACGAGGACACGCTGACCGTGGGCTACCGCGACTGGCGCGGCGAGCCGCGGGGCAAGCACCGCAAGGGCGCCGGCGCCGAGAACCTCGGCGACTGCATCGACTGCCACGCCTGCGTCAACGTCTGCCCGATGGGGATCGACATCCGCGATGGCCAGCAGCTCGCCTGCATCACCTGCGCGCTCTGCATCGATGCCTGCGACGACGTGATGGAGAAGATCGGCAAGCCGCGGGGCCTGATCGACTACCTCGCCCTCTCCGACGAGACCCGCGAACGCGCCGGCGAGACGCCGCGACCGGTGTGGAAGCACGTTTTCCGCCCCCGGGTGATCCTCTATACCGCGCTCTGGTCGCTGGTCGGCGTCGGACTGCTGGTGGCGCTGGTGCTGCGCCCCGATGTCGAGATGACCGTCGCCCCGGTGCGCAACCCGACCTTCGTGGTGCTCTCGGACGGCTCGATCCGCAACACCTACGACGTGCGCCTGCGCAACAAGCATGGCGAGGAACGGCCCTACGCGCTGTCGATCGCCGACAATGACGGGCTTGCCATCACGCTCGAGGGTGAGGACGATCTTATCGTCGATGTGCCCGCCAACGAGACCTACCTGCAGCGCGTCTACGTGACCGCCCCGAGCGGCAGCCCGGAGGCGCAGGCCGAGCGCACCGGCTTCGAGCTGCGGCTCGAGGACACCACCACCGGCCACAGCGCCACCAAGGACACCGTGTTCAACGGACGGGACAACTGATGACCAAGGATTTCAAACTCACCGGCTGGCACGTTCTGGCCATCTTCGTCGGCGCCTTCGGAGTGATCATCGCGGTCAACCTGGCGCTGGCCTTCAACGCGGTGAACACCTTCCCCGGCCTGCAGGTAAAGAACTCCTACGTCGCCAGCCAGACCTTCGACGACCGACGCGCGGCGCAGGAGGCGCTCGGCTGGACGGTCGAGACCAGCCACGAGGACGGCCTCCTCGCCCTCGCCATTATCGATGAAAAGGGCTACCCGGTGCGCCCGGCCGGCTTCTCGGCCAAGGTCGGCCGCACCACCACGGTGCGCGACGACCGCGAGCCCGCGTTCCGCTTCGATGGCCGCGCCTACGTGGCCGAAGATGCGCTGGCGCCGGGCTACTGGAACATCTGGCTGACCGCAGAGGCCCATGACGGCACCCTCTTCGAGCAGCGCCTGGAACTCTACGTCAAGGAATGACGCGATGACCGCAGCGATGCGCCCGCAGGTCTCGGCCTGCCCCGCCTGCTCTGCCGCTCCCGCCGCCGAGGCCCTGGCCGAGGCGCAGCTGCCCGATGACAGCCACGTGGTGTTGTCGCTGCCGACCATCCATTGCGCCAACTGCATCCGCGGCGTGGAGGCCGCGCTCGCCGCTGCCCCGGGCGTGCGCAGCGCCCGCGTCAACCTCACCATGAAGCGCGTGGCAATCGAGGCCGATGCCGGGCTCAGTGCCGAGGACCTGATCCCGGTGGTCACCGCCGCCGGCTACGAGGCCCACGAGCTCGACACCGGCGCGCTCTCGGCCACCCAGACCGACAAGGCTGGTCGCGACCTCTTGATGCGGCTCGCGGTGGCGGGCTTCGCCATGATGAACGTCATGCTGCTGTCGATCTCGGTCTGGTCCGGCGCCGAAGGCCCGACCCGCGACATGTTCCATTGGGTGTCGGCGGCGATCACACTGCCGACCATTGCCTTCTCGGGGCAGATCTTCTTCCGCAACGCCTGGAGCGCGCTCCGCGCCGGTCGGCTCAACATGGACGTGCCGATCTCGCTCGCGATCCTGCTAGCGGTGGTGACCTCGCTCTGGGAGACCTCGCTCTCGGGCGAGCACGCCTATTTCGACGCCGCCATCGCGCTGACCTTCTTCCTGCTGACGGGGCGCTATCTCGACCATCGCACCCGCTCCATCGCGCGCTCCGCCGCCGAGGAACTGGCGGCGCTCGAGGTGCCGCGCGCCTGGCGCCTGACCGACGATGGCGAGGAGCAGGTCTCGGTCGCCGATCTGCGCATCGGTGATCTGCTGCGGGTGCGCCCCGGCGGGCGCATGCCGGTCGATGGCGAGATCGCGGAGGGCCAGTCCGAGCTCGACCGCTCTCTGCTCACCGGCGAGACGGTACCGGTCTACGCGGCGCCGGGCACGCTGGTCAGCGCCGGCGAGGTCAATCTCACCGGCCCGCTGGTGGTGCGCGCCAGCGCCGTGGGCCGCGAAACCTCGCTGCATCGCATGGCGGATCTGGTGGCGGTGGCCGAGTCGGGCCGCGCCAACTACACGCCGCTGGCCGACAAGGCCGCCAAGCTCTACGCGCCGGGCGTGCACATCCTCTCGGCCCTCGCCTTCATCGGCTGGTATCTCTACACGCAGGATTTCCGCGTCGCGCTCAACATCGCGGCGGCGGTGCTGATCATCACCTGCCCCTGCGCCCTCGGCCTCGCGGTGCCCGCAGTGACCACCGCCGCGTCGGGGCGGCTGTTCAGGAAGGGCCTTCTGATCAAGGACGCCACTGCGCTCGAACGCCTGTCCGAGATCGACACGGTGGTGTTCGACAAGACCGGCACGCTCACCGCCGGTGCGCCCGAGGTCACCAATGTCGAGGATTTCACCCGCGCCGATCTCGAGATCGCGCTGGCGCTGGCCGAGGGCTCGTCCCACCCGCTCTCGGTCGCGCTGACGACCGCCCTGCGCGCCAGGGGGCTCGCCCCCGCCCCGGTGACCGGGATCACCGAGGTGCCGGGCCACGGCACACAAGGCCTCTGGCAGGGCCGCCGCGTGCGGCTCGGCCGCGCCGCCTGGGTCGGCGGCGGCAGTTCGGACCTCACCGCCACCTGGCTCGCCGTGGGAGACGGCCCGGCGCAGGTCTTCACCTTCGCCGACAGCCTGCGCGACGGCGCCGAGGAAACCGTGAGCGCGCTCATCAAGGCCGGCAAGCGGGTGATCCTGATCTCCGGCGACAGCACCGCCGCGGTCGAGGCGCTGGCGCGCCGGCTGGGCATCCCGCAATGGATCGCCGAAGCACTGCCGCAGGACAAGGCCGCCCGCATCAAGGCGCTCACCGATGAAGGCGCGCGCGTGCTGATGGTGGGCGACGGGCTCAACGACACCGCGGCGCTCGCCGGCGCGCATGTGTCGATCTCGCCGGCCACGGCGCTCGACGCCGCCCGCGTCGCCTCCGACATCGTGCTGCTCGGCAACTCGCTCGCCCCGCTGCCCGAGGCGCTGACCCTGTCGAAGAAAGCCACCCGCCGCATCCGCGAGAACTTTGCCATCGCCACGTGGTACAACGTCATCGCCGTGCCGCTGGCCATCGCCGGGCTGTGCTCGCCGCTGATCGCCGCGCTTGCGATGTCCGCCTCGTCGATTACCGTGTCGCTGAACGCGCTCCGCCTGCGCTGACCAAGCCGCAAGCCCCCAAGCCCCAAGGACCCGCCATGAACATCCTGCTCTACCTGATCCCGATCTCGCTCTTCCTCGGCGGCATGGGGCTGCTGTTCTTCGTCATCACAGTGCGCACCAAGCAGTATGACGACCCCGAGGGCAACGCCGCCCGCATCCTCTCGGGCCAGTACGACGACAAGCCCAAGCAGGACTGACCCCCCTCACGCTGCCCTCCCGCAACCCTGCTCCTTCTCTACGTTGAAAATACTCCCGCCGGAGGCATCCCGCACCCGCCAGACACGCCAGGGCCGGGCTCCCTCCGAACAACGCCCCCAAAAGGCGGGCATTCCCGATCACCGGCCGCCCCGGCGCCACGCCCCGCTCTTCTCTACGTCGCAAATACTCCCGCCGGAGGCGTCCCGAGCCTGCCACCGGCCCAACGGCCCGGCAGGCGCGCCCCGGTCATCCACGCAGGATCATTTCCGCCGCCTTTTCGGCGATCATGATCGTGGGCGCGTTGGTGTTGCCGCTGGTGATGGTCGGCATGACGCTGGCATCGACCACCCGCAGCCCGTCGAGCCCCTTCATCCGGCATTCCGCATCGAGCGGCGCCGCCTCGTCCAGCCCCATGCGCACCGTGCCCACCGGGTGGAAGATCGTCGTGCCCACGTCGCCGGCGGCTTGCGCCACCTCCGCGTCCGTCTGGTGATCCGCCCCCGGCTTGACCTCTTCGGGGGCGTATTTCGCCATTGCCCCTTGCGTCATGATGCGGCGCGACAGGCGGATGCTGTCCACCGCGACGCGGCGGTCGCCCTCGGTCGAGAGGTAATTCGGCGCGATCACCGGCGCATCCTTGGGATCGTTCGAGGCCAACCGAATCGTGCCGCGGCTCTCGGGGCGGAGGTTGCAGACACTGGCGGTGATCGCCGGGTAGCTGTGCAGCGGCTGGCCGAAGGCGTCGAGCGACAGCGGTTGCACGTGGAACTCCACGTCCGGCGTGGTGAGCCCCTCGCGGGACTTGGCGAAGGCGCCGAGCTGCGAGGGCGCCATCGACATCGGTCCGGAGCGCCGGGCCACGTATTCCAGCCCGATCGCCAGCTTGCCCATGAGCGAGTTGGCCATCTGGTTGAGGGTCTTGGCCCCGGTGAGGCGCCATGCGCAGCGCAGCTGCAGGTGGTCCTGCAAGTTGCCGCCCACTCCGGGCGCGTCGTGCCGCACCTCGATCCCGTGCGCGCGCAACTCCTCTGCCGGACCGATGCCCGAGAGCTGCAGCAGCTGCGGCGAATTCACCGCACCGGCCGAGAGGATCACGTCGCCGCCGCAGCGCGCCTCGCGCGGCTGGCCGCCCTGCTCGTAGGCCACCCCCACGACCTTGCGGCCCTCGAAGATCAGCCCGGTGACATGGGCATGGGTCTCGACCCGGAGGGTCTCGCTGTCGGTGGTGCGCAGGAAGGCCTTGGCAGTGTTCATCCGCCAGCCGTTGCGCTGGTTCACCCTGAAATAGCCCACGCCCTCGTTGTTGCCGGTGTTGAAATCGGTGACCTTGGGCAGCCCGGCCTCGTGCGCCGCCTCCATCCAGTCGTCGAGCACCGGCCAGTGCAGGCGCTGGTTCTCGACCCGCCATTCGCCGCCCGCGCCGTGCATCTCGCTCTCGCCCTCGACGAAGTCCTCGCTCTTCCTGAAATAGGGCAGCACATCGTCCCAGCCCCAGCCCGCAAGGCCCATCTGGCGCCAGCCATCGTAATCCGCCGCCTGCCCGCGCAGGTAGAGCATGCCGTTGATCGACGAGCAGCCACCCAGCACCTTGCCGCGCGGGTAAAGCAGCGAGCGGCCGTTCAGCCCGTCATCTGGCGCGGTGCGGTAGCACCAGTCGGTGCGCGGATTGTCGATGCAGTAGAGGTAGCCCATCGGGATGTGGATCCAGTGATAGGTATCGCGCCCGCCCGCCTCGAGCAGCAGCACCCGGCGCCCGGCCTCGGCCAGCCGCTTGGCCAGAACACAGCCCGCGCTGCCCGCTCCGATGATGACGTGATCCCAAGACATGCTGCCCTCCCCCGGCATGCGTACCGGCCATTCAATTGTCTGACATTTGATATGTCAGACAATTGAGCCCCGCGCAACTGCTTGCGCGGAAGGACCAGCATGTTCGCGCAACCGCGAGGCGTCAGACCGGCAGGGCGGTGGTCTTGAAGACGGTGCGCAGCGCGAAGCTCGACTGCATCTGCGCCACGCCGGGCAGACGGGTCAGATGCTGTCGGTGGATGCGGGCGAAATCCTCGGTATCCTCGGCCACGACCTTGAGGATGTAATCGGCGCTGCCCGCCATCAGGTGGCATTCGAGCACATCGGGAATGCGCGAGACCGCCTTCTCGAACGCCTCGAGCACCTCGTCGGCCTGCGCACTGAGGGTGATTTCGACGAAGACCGTGGTCGGCATGCCCATCCTGCGCGCGTCGAGCAGCGCCACGTAGCCGCGGATGATGCCTTCGCTCTCGAGCCGTTGCACCCGGCGGTGGCAGGCCGAGGCCGAAAGATGCACCTGCTCGGAGAGCTCGGCATTCGACATGCGCCCCTGCTTTTGCAGCACGCGCAGGATGCGGCGGTCGATATCGTCGAGGTCCATTGGCAGGTTCTTTCACGAGACGGCGGAATCTTCGAAGGTTCTGCGAAGAACCCGGGCTGCAAAGCACCAAATCCGGCGGGAAATTGCAAGCCGCGGCTGTCACGCTGATCCCAGAGAACTTAGGGAGGACTCAGCCATGAAACTCGGATGCCCCACAGAGGTCAAAGCGCAGGAATACCGCGTCGGCCTGACGCCCAACGCCGCGCGCGAAGCGGTGTCGCAGGGCCACGAGGTGCTGATCCAGAGCGGCGCCGGGCTCGGCGCCGGCTTCGAGGATGACGACTACGTCGCCGCGGGCGCCACGATCGTCGGTACCGCGCGGGAGGTCTTTGACGCGGCCGAGATGATCGTCAAGGTCAAGGAACCGCAGCCGGCCGAGCGCGCCATGCTGCGCGAGGGGCAGCTGCTCTTCACGTATCTCCACCTCGCGCCCGACCCGGCCCAGACCGACGACCTGCTGGCCTCGGGGGCCACCTGCATCGCTTACGAGACCGTGACCGACGACCGTGGCGGTCTGCCGCTGCTGGCGCCGATGTCCGAGGTCGCCGGGCGACTGGCGCCGCAGATGGGGGCGTGGTCGCTGCAGAAGGCCAATGGCGGGCGCGGCGTGCTGATGGGCGGTGTGCCCGGCGTGGGCCCGGCCAACGTGGTGGTGGTGGGCGGCGGCAATGTCGGCACCCACGCGGCCCGCATCGCCGCCGGCATGGGAGCGCAGGTCACCGTGCTCGACCGCTCGCTGCCGCGGCTGCGCTATCTCGATGACGTGTTCGGCACCACCTTCCGCAACCGCTACTCGACCGAGGGCGCACTGGTCGAGCTCCTGCCGGAGGCCGACATGGTGATCGGCGCGGTGCTGATCCCCGGCGCCGCCGCGCCCAAGCTGATCAGCCGCGAGATGCTGGGGCTGATGAAGCCCGGCGCGGTGCTGGTGGACGTGGCCATCGACCAGGGCGGCTGCTTCGAGACCTCGCGGGCGACGACCCATGACGATCCGGTCTACGAGGTCGACGGCATCCAGCATTACTGCGTCGCCAACATGCCCGGCGCGGTGCCGCGCACCTCGACCATCGCGCTTGGCAACGCCACCCTGCCCTTCGTGATGGCGCTGGCGAACAAGGGCTGGCGGAAGGCCTGTGCCGAGGACCGTCACCTGCTTGCGGGGCTGAACGTGCACGCGGGCCAGCTCACCAACGCGCCGGTGGCCGAGGCGCTGGGGCGCGACTTCGCGGCGCCGGAGAGCGTTCTCTGAGGAGGCGTTACGCCGGCGCCTGACGGGCGCCGGCACGCGCTGACCATCTGACTTTGATAAACGGGCGTTCCCGGAGCTCAGAGCACCACGATGCCGCTGTGCTTGGCCTTGTGTTCGGGCTCGACATGGATCGTCACCCGGCTGCCCTCGAAGCTGGCATGCAGCGCGTGCTCGAGGCGGTCGCAGATGTCATGCGCCGCGTCCACCGTCATCTCGCCCGGCACCACGAGGTGGAACTCCACGAAGAGGGCACTGCCGGCGCGGCGCGAGCGCAGGTCATGCGCCTCGACCGCGCCCTCGGCATTGGCCGAGATCAGCGCCCGCATCTGCTCGAGCTCTCCTTCCGGCGCAGCCTCGTCCATGAGCCCGCCGACCGAATGGCGCATCACCTGCCAGCCGGCCCAGAGGATGTTGACCGCCACCAGCGCCGCCAGCGCCGGGTCGAGCCAGCTCCAGCCTGTCAGCACCGCCGCGACGATGCCGATGGTGACACCCACCGAGGTGAACACATCCGTGAGCAGATGCTTGCCGTCGGCCTCGAGCGCCGGAGAGTAGAGCCGCCGCCCGGCACGGATCAGCACGAAGGACCAGACCGCGTTGATCACGCTGGCCACGAGGTTGATGCCGAGCCCGAGCCACGGATCATCGATGATGCGCGGCGCCTGCCAGGCGCCCCACGCCTCGCGTAGGATCAGGATCGCCGCGACGATGATCAGCACGCCCTCGAGCACGGCGCTGAAATATTCCGCCTTGTGGTGCCCGAACGGGTGATCCGCGTCCGCCGGCTGCGCCGCGATGCGCAGTGCCACCAATGCGGCCAGCGCCGTCGCCACGTTGACGATGCTTTCGAGCGCGTCCGACAGAAGAGCCACCGAGCCGGTGAGCCACCAGGCCAGCGTCTTGATGGCAAGGACCACGAGGCCCACGACGACGCTGCCGCAGGCGATTTTGATGGCTCGGCTCATGGCACCCTCTTCGCTGATCCGGGTCTGTTAGCGAAGCGACACGCACCGCGCAACCGGTCGCAGCGGGAGGCCGGGCTGCACGGGGCGAAAGGCTTGCGGGCGCCCGAGGACGCCCACGCGGCTTACTTCTTCAGCGCGTCGCGGATCTCGATCAGGATG
Organism: Salipiger bermudensis; assembly: GCF_017309175.1. NCBI lineage: Bacteria > Pseudomonadati > Pseudomonadota > Alphaproteobacteria > Rhodobacterales > Roseobacteraceae > Salipiger > Salipiger bermudensis. Next base: position 65,604 of record NZ_JAEKJV010000008.1, read on the forward strand.
TCGAGCTGCGACGGCCCGGTCGGCACCTCGGGGGCGACCTCGTCGGGCTTCTCGGCGGCGGCCTTCACCCGGTTCACCATCTTGACCAGCATGAAGACCACGAAGGCGATGATGAAGAAGTTGATCACCGCCATGATGAACTTGCCGACCGCGAAGACCGGCGCGCCGGCCTCGGTCGCCGCGTCGAGCGAGGCATACTCGTTGCCGTCGAGCGCGTAGAACCAGCCGGTGAAATCGATCCCGCCAGTGAACAGCGCGATGATCGGGTTGAGGATGTCGCCCACGAGCGACTGCACGATGGCGGTGAAGGCGGCCCCGATGATGATGCCCACCGCCATGTCCATGACATTGCCCTTGGCGATGAAATCCTTGAATTCGTTGATCACGGTCACGTTCCTTGTGATGACTGACACTGATGACACCCGGCTCTGCTGCATCGCGGCACAACCCACGCGCGATCCTGCCACGGCTGGCGTGGCGCGTGAAGCGGCAAGGTCCGGAGCCTTGCCCCCGCGGTGCACATTCGGCACGGTGCGGCCTGCCTCCGGCGGGAGTATTTTTCGACGTAGAGAAGAACAGGGACGCGCCCGAACCATGCCTGCCGAGAGGTGCGCGGCGAGCGATGCGGCCTTGCCCGACGGGGCGCGGGCGGCAATGGCTGCGCTGCCTCCGGCGGGCGTATCCGGCGACGTCGAGAAGATGCGGGCGCGCCTGCCCGGCCGGTCGTGGCAAGGGCGGGCGCGCTGCCGGCGTCGGGCTCAGGCCGGCAGGGTGCCGGTCAGCACGTAGCGCAGGATCTCGACCACCTCGCCCGGCTCGCGGGCCACCGCGAGGGCGGCGGCGTCGACCTCCTTGAGGGCGTGGTCATGCTCGGCCGGCTGCAGGATGATCAGCGACTTGCCGAGCGCGGCGGCGTAGCCGGCATCGAAAGCGGCGTTCCACTGCTTGTACTTGGCGCCGAAGCGCACCACGACCACGTCGGCATCGGCGATGCCCTTGCGGGTGCGGATGGCGTTGACCTGCGCGCCCTTGCGGTCGTGCCAGAACTTGCTGTCCTCGGCGCCGAGGATCGCCACGCCGCAGTCGTCGCTGGCGGCGTGATCGGTCACCGGCGCCGAGAAGGTCACGTCGAGCCCCTGCGCGCCCTCGATGATCTGCTCGCGCCAGTCGGTGTGGATCTCTCCGGAAAGATAGACGGTCAGTCCCATGCCTGTCCCCTTGCTTGCGTTCCCCCGAGCTATGCCAGCCCGGGCGCCGCGCAACAAGGCCGCGAGGCGGTCTCCCGGAACTGCACAGCGCCTGCACGCGGGCCAAAAATTGCGGCGGTTTCACGCTGATTTGCGCGAGCCAGCCCCTTTCGCCATCGTCCGAGCGGTCCTATAAGGGCTTCGGCTTGGGCTCGGGAAGAGTCGCGGGCCCATCCTATCATTGGGGCAGGACGTTATATGTTTGGACTGGACAGACTCATGGGCGCCTTCTCGGCGGACATGGCAATCGACCTCGGGACCGCAAACACGCTGGTCTACGTCAAGGGACGCGGGGTCGTGCTGTCCGAGCCTTCAGTCGTCGCCTACCACATCAAGGACGGCGTCAAGAAGGTGCTTGCGGTGGGCGAAGACGCCAAGCTGATGCTTGGCCGGACCCCCGGCTCGATCGAGGCCATCCGGCCTATGCGCGAAGGCGTGATCGCCGATTTCGACACCGCCGAGGAGATGATCAAGCACTTCATCCGCAAGGTGCACAAGCGCTCGACCTTCTCGAAGCCGAAGATCATCGTCTGCGTGCCGCACGGCGCCACCCCGGTCGAGAAGCGCGCCATCCGCCAGTCGGTGCTGAGCGCCGGCGCCCGCAAGGCCGGGCTGATCGCCGAGCCCATCGCCGCGGCCATCGGGGCCGGCATGCCGATCACCGATCCCACAGGCTCGATGGTGGTCGATATCGGTGGCGGCACCACCGAGGTGGCGGTGCTGTCGCTGGGCGACATCGTCTATGCGCGCTCGGTGCGCGTGGGCGGCGACCGCATGGACGAAGCCATCGTCAACTACCTGCGCCGCCAGCAGAACCTGCTCGTGGGCGAATCCACCGCCGAGCGCATCAAGACCTCGATCGGCACTGCCCGCATGCCCGATGACGGGCGCGGCTCGTCGATGCAGATCCGCGGCCGCGACCTGCTGAACGGTGTGCCGAAGGAAACCGAGATCAGCCAGGCGCAGGTGGCAGAGGCGCTGTCCGAGCCGGTGCAGGCGATCTGCGAGGCGGTGATGACCGCGCTCGAAGCAACCCCGCCGGATCTTGCCGCCGACATCGTCGACCGTGGCGTGATGCTCACCGGAGGCGGCGCGCTGCTGGGCGAGCTCGACCTGGCGCTGCGCGAGCAGACCGGGCTGGCGGTGTCGATCGCCGACGAGAGCCTGAACTGCGTGGCGCTCGGCACCGGCAAGGCGCTGGAATACGAAAAGCAGCTGCGGCACGCCATCGACTACGATTCGTGACGGCCCTTCGCGGAGCCGCCCGCCGACGCTAAGATGAGTTGAATGGCGAAGCATGGGACCAATTCCGAGGACTATGCCGGTCCGCTGAAGCGCCTGCTTCTGGCGGTCCTGCTGTTGTGCCTCGTCGGCCTGTTCATCTTCTGGCGCATCGACAGCCCGCGGGCCGAGCGGTTCCGGGCGCAGATCGTCGACACGGTGATGCCGGGCTTCGACTGGGCCATGGCGCCGGTCACCGGCGCGGTGCGCATCCTGCGCGACTTCCAGAGCTACCAGCGCATCTACGACCAGAACCAGGAGCTGCGCCGCGAGCTGCGCCGCATGACCGCCTGGAAGGAGGCCGCGCTGCAGCTCGAGCAGGAGAACGCCCGGCTGCGCGACCTCAACAACGTGCGGCTCGACCCGCGGCTGACCTACATCACCGGCGTGGTGCTGGCCGATAGCGGCTCGCCGTTCCGTCAGTCGGTGCTGATCAACGTCGGCTCGCGCGACGGCATCGTTGACGGCTGGGCCACCATGGACGGCATCGGCCTCGTGGGACGGATCTCGGGCGTCGGGGCCAACACCAGCCGGGTGATCCTGCTCACCGATGCCACCAGCCGCATCCCGGCGATCATCCAGCCCTCGGGGCAGCGGGCGCTGATCACCGGCGACAACTCCGCCGCGCCGCCGATCGACTTTCTCGAGGATCCCGACCAGGTGCGCCCCGGCGACCGGATCGTCACCAGCGGCGATGGCGAGGTCTTTCCACCGGGGCTGCTGATCGGACAGGTGGCCGAGGATCCCGGCGGCCGCCTGCGGGTGCGCCTTGCCGCCGATTACGAACGGCTCGAGTTCCTGCGCGTGCTGCGCGACCACGGTGCGCGCCGGGTCGGCTCGCCCTCGGCGCTGATCCTGCCGGCGACGCCGCCGGCCATCGAGATGCCGCCCGCCCCGGTGCCCGGCGATGGCTGAGGCCCGCCCTGCCCGCATCTGGGTCATGCGCGCGGCCTTCATCGGGATCGCGCTTCTGGTGATGTTCTATCGCCTGCTGCCGCTCGACATGATGCCGCCGCGCTTTGCCGGGCCCGACGTCCTTGTCGCGCTGTGCTTTGCCTGGGCGCTGCGGCGGCCCGACTACGTTCCGGCGCTGTCGATTGCCGGCGTCATGCTGCTGGCCGACATCCTGTTCCAGCGCCCGCCCGGGCTCTGGGCCGCGCTGATGCTGCTGGCGGTCGAGTTCCTCAAGTCGCGCGACCGCCGCGACCGCGAGACCACCTTCCTGATGGAGTGGCTCCGGGTCGCGATCGTGCTGCTGGCGATCACGATCGCGTACCGTCTCGTGCTTGCCCTCTTGATCGTGCCGACCGGAACCGCTTTCCTGACCCTGATGCGATACGCCACCACCATCGCGGCCTACCCGCTCGTGGTGATCCTGTCGCAAGGTCTGCTCGGGGTGCGCCGGATGGCGCCGGGCGACTTCGATCATGCCGGGAGGAGCCTGTGAGACGCACACCACGGGACAGCGCCGAAAGCAGCCGCCGGATGACCCGGCGCGGCCTTCTGCTGGGCGGCGCCCAGATCGCCTTTGCCGGGGTGCTGGGGTTGCGGATGCGGCACATGCAGGTCGATCAGGCCGCCGAATTCCGCCTGATGGCGGAAGAGAACCGCATCAACATCCACCTCATCCCCCCCTCGCGCGGCCGAATTTTCGACCGCGAGGGCCGGCTCATCGCCGAGAACGAGCAGACCTACCGCATCACCATGCGACGCGAGGATGCCGGCGATGTCGAAGACGTCATCGGGCGGCTATCGGCGCTGGTCGACCTGCGGCCCGAGGATGTGTCCCGCGCACTCGAGGAGATGCGCACCTCGCCGCCCTTCCTGCAGGTCACCGTGGCCGACCGGGTCAGCTGGGAGGCGATCAGCCGTGTCGCGGTCAACGCCCCTGCCCTGCCCGGCGTCTATCCAGAGGTCGGCCTCAGCCGGTTCTACCCGCAACATGAGACATTCGCCCATGTGGTGGGCTATGTCGGCCCGGTCTCCGAGCGCGACCTCGCCCGCTACGAGGACCCCGAGCCGGTGCTGCGCATCCCGCGTTTCCAGATCGGCAAGGTCGGTGTCGAGGCCAAGTTCGAGGAACAGCTGCGCGGCTCCGCCGGCGCCAAGCGGGTCGAGGTCAACGCCGTGGGCCGCGTCATGCGTGAGCTCGACCGCCGCGAGGGCGAGGCCGGCGCCGACCTGCAGCTGACTCTAGACAGCGAGCTGCAGGACTACATCAAGGCAAGGCTCGGCGAGGAGAGCGCCTCGGCGGTGGTGGTCGATCTCGAGCATGGCGACGTTCTCGCCATTGCCTCCTCGCCGTCCTACGACCCCAACAAGTTCGTGCGCGGAATCTCGGTCGGCGACTACGGCGTCCTGCGCGAGAACAACCACCGCCCGCTGGCCTCGAAGACCGTGCAAGACGCCTATCCGCCGGGTTCGACCTTCAAGATCGTCACCGCGCTGGCGGCGCTCGAAGCCGGGCTGATCCGCCCGGACGAGACCGTCTATTGCCCGGGCCACATGGAGATCGGCTCGCGCCGGTTCCACTGCTGGAAGCGCGCCGGCCACGGCCACGTGAACCTCGAACAGAGCCTGCGCGACAGCTGCGACGTCTACTATTACGACCTCGCGCTCAAGGTCGGCATCGACCGCATCGCAGAGATGGGCCGCAAGCTCGGCCTTGGCACTGCCCCCGACGTGCCGATGTCGGCGGTCACCGCCGGCCTGATGCCCGACCGCGACTGGAAACGCCGCGAGCGAGGGGCCGAATGGCGCATCGGCGATACGGTGAACGCCTCGATCGGCCAGGGCTACGTGCTGACCTCGCCGCTGCAGCAGGCCATCATGGTGGCGCGCGTGGCCACCGGGCGCTCGGTCGAGCCGCGCCTCGTGCGCAGCGTCGGCGGCCTGCAGACGCCGTCTCGCGGCGGCACGCCGCTCGATATCGACGAAGCTCACCTCAAATTGATCCGCAAGGCGATGTTCGTGGTCTCCAACAGCCGCCGGGGCACCGCCTACCGCTCCCGCATCATCGCCGAGGACATGCGGCTCGCCGGCAAGACCGGCACCAGCCAAGTGCTCAACCGCGTGGTGCGCAACCAGGATGTGCCCTGGGAAGAGCGCGACCACGCGCTCTTCGTGAACTTTGCCCCCTATGACGCCCCCCGCATCGCCGTCTCGATCGTCGTCGAGCATGGCGGCGGCGGCTCCTCCACGGCGGCCCCCATCGCGCGCGACATCACGCTTCAGGCACTCTACAAGGGCACGCCGCCGCTCGAGGCCTACCCGGCCGGCGACCGCGAGCGCATCCAGGCCCAGCAGGAGCGGCTCGAAGCCGAGCGCGCCAAGCGCGCCGCCGAGACGGGGCGCCGGGCATGAGCTATCTCGAATATACCGTCAAGACGGTGCCCTCGGGCTGGCGCAAGGTCCTCTACCTGAACTGGCCGCTGATCATCCTGCTCACCGCGGTGGCCTGTGTCGGCTTCCTGATGCTCTACTCGGTCGCCGGCGGCGCACTGCAGCCGTGGGCCGAGCCGCAGATGGAGCGCTTCGGCCTCGGGCTCGCGGCGATGTTCATCACCGCGATGGTGCCGATCTGGCTCTGGCGCAATCTCTCCGCACTGATCTACCTCGTGGCGCTGGCGCTGCTCGTCGCGGTGGAACTGTTCGGCGCCGTGGGCATGGGGGCCCAGCGCTGGATCGATCTTGGATTCATGCGGCTGCAGCCTTCCGAGCTGATGAAGATCGCCCTCGTGATGGCACTCGCCGCCTATTACGACTGGTTGCCGATGAAGCGGGTGTCGCGTCCGATCTGGGTGATCGCGCCGCTGATCCTGATCCTCGCGCCGACCTTCCTGACCCTGACCCAGCCCGACCTCGGCACCGCCATCCTGCTGATGACCGCCGGCGGGCTGATGATGTTCCTCGCGGGCGTGCACTGGGCCTATTTCGCCGTGGTGATCGCTGCCGCGGGAGGCGGCATCTACACGGTATTCCTGTCGCGCGGGACGCCCTGGCAGTTGCTGAAGGACTACCAGTTCCGCCGCATCGACACCTTCCTCGATCCCTCCACCGACCCGCTCGGCGCCGGCTACCATATCACCCAGGCCAAGATCGCCATGGGCTCGGGCGGCTGGACCGGGCGCGGCTTCATGCAAGGTACTCAGTCGCGGCTCAACTTCCTGCCCGAGAAGCACACCGACTTCATCTTCAACACGCTGGCCGAGGAGTTCGGCTTCGTCGGCGGCTTTTCCCTGCTCGTGCTTTACGTCCTGGTCCTGTTGTTCTGCATCGTCGCGGCGCTGCAGAACCGCGACCGCTATTCCTCGCTGCTGATCCTCGGGATCGGCCTGACCTTCTTCCTGTTCTTCGCCGTCAACATGTCGATGGTCATGGGCCTCGCCCCGGTGGTCGGCGTGCCGTTGCCGCTGGTGAGCTACGGCGGCTCGGCGATGCTGGTCCTGATGATCGCGTTCGGACTGGTGCAGAGCGCCCACATCCACAGGCCCCGCTGACATGACCAACATCCTCTTCGCCGCCGGCCCCGACCTCTGGGCCGAATACGAGGCGCCGTTGCGCACCGCCCTCGAAGCGACCGGGCTCGACTACAGGCTCGCCTGCGAGGCCGACCCCGAGAGCGTCGACTACGTGGTCTACGCGCCCGGATCCTGGTTGCAGGACTTCACCCCCTATACGCGGCTCAAGGCGGTGCTGAACCTCTGGGCCGGGGTCGAGAAGATCACCCGCAACCCGACGCTGACCGTCCCTCTGGCCCGCATGGTCGACGAAGAGGGGCTGACGCAGGGCATGGTGGAATACGTCACCGGGCATGTGCTGCGCCATCACCTCGGTATGGATGCCTACATCGCCAACCCCGAGCAGGCGTGGCGCCCGGTCGTGCCGCCGCTGGCCGGCGAGCGTCCGGTCGGCATCCTCGGGCTCGGCACGCTGGGCTTGGCCTGCGCCGAGGCGTTGCGCGGGCTCGGCTTCCCGGTCACCGGCTGGTCGCGCAGCCCCAAGACCGTTGCCGGCATCACCACGCTGCACGGATCCGATGGGCTCTTCGAAGCCCTCGAGAACGCCGAGATCCTTGTGCTGCTGTTGCCCGACACGCCCGCCACCCGCGACCTGCTCGACACCGAGAGGCTCGGGCAACTGCCCCGCGGCGCGGTCATCGTGAACCCGGGCCGAGGCCCGCTGATCGTCGACGATGCGCTGATCGCCGCCCTCGACAGCGGCCAGATCGCCCACGCCACACTCGACGTCTTCCGTACCGAGCCCTTGCCGGCAGAACATCCGTTCTGGGCCCATCCAAAGGTCACCGTCACCCCGCACATTGCCTCCGAGACCCGGGTGCCCAGCGCCTCCCGCGTCATCGCGGAGAACATCAGGCGCGGCGAGGCGGGCGAACCGCTTCTGCATCTCGTGGATCGCGCCGCCGGCTACTGAGCCCCGCCGCGCACCCGGCCGCAGGGGCCGGCCTGCCTCCGGCGGGGATATTTAAAGCCAGAAGAAGACAGGGGCGCTGCGCCCTTCCCTTCTCTGGTTTTCAAATACCTCGGGGGTGAATTGGCGCTTGCGCCAAGAGGGGGCAGCGCCCCCTTTAGCCCGTGCCGCAGCCGCGACGCTCAGCTCGTGCGCTGCCGGAACACGCCGGTGCCTTTTGCGACCAGCGCGCCGGTGTCATCGCGAAGAACCGCTTCGGCGAAGAAGGTGCTGCGCCCTCCCCCGGTGCGAAAGCCCTCGCAGATCAGACGCGTACCGACGGGTCGACCGATATACTGCACGTTCAGCGACAGGGTCAGGGCGGTCTTGCGGATCTCCGCGTCACCGGTCCAGCACCCGCAGATGCCCATGGCGCTGTCGAGCAGGGTCGCGTGCACGCCGCCATGCGGGATGCCACCGCGATTGCCCAGCACCTCGGTGATCGGCATCTCGTAGCGGGCGTAGTCCTCGCGCCACTCCACCAGTTCGTAGCCGAGGTGACGGGCGAAGTTCGAGGGCATGTCGAGACCGTCGCTCATAGCAGATCGCCTTCCTGTGCTTCCAGTTCCAGTGCCACGGCCGGCGCCTTGAGGTCATCGGTCCGCAGAAGCCCCGAGGGCCGCGACAGGCGGTTGCGCACCACCCAGTGCAGCCGCTCGGAGGCGCGGGTGATCGCCACGTAGGCCAGCCGTTTCCACAGCGGCTGGCCGGCCTCGACCCGCCCCATGCGCGCCGCCACGAAAAGGTCGGGCGCGAAGACCTGCACCTGCTCCCATTGCGAGCCCTGCGCCTTGTGGATGGTCACCGCGGCGCCATGCAGGAAGGTCGCCCCCATGCGCGCCGCGAAGGGGATGAAGGGCTCCTCCTCGTCGGGCTTCTCGATCTTCACGATCGAGGCCGCGGAGACCTGCGGGTCGGGCGCGCCCATCACGTGCAGCCGCGAGAAGCCGGGCTTGCGCCCCGGCCCGAGATAGATCACCTGCGCGCCCTTGATCAGGCCGCGCGCCTCGAGATCGAGCCGCTTCTTGCGGTGCTTGAGCGGCAGCTCGAGCCCGTCGCAGATCAGCGGCTCGCCGGGCAGCAGCTCGGTCTCGGGCGCGTCGTGCACCGCGCGAAAGGCATTGATCAGCCGGATGCGCGTGGCGTTGCGCCAGACCAGCACCGGCGAGCGGGCCATCAGGTCGACCTCGACGCGCTGGCTCCAGACAACGCGGTCGTCCTGCCGCGCCTTCTCCTCGATCATACGCTCGAAATCCTGGAACTCGAGCGAGGGGTCCGCCAGCGCATGGGCGAGGTCGAGGATCGGGTTGTCGGCCTCCTGCCGGTGGATGCGGTGCAGCTCGAGCTTCTGTTCGTCGGGCACGCCGTCGAACACCATTTTGCCCGACTGGTTGACCGGCGCGAGCTGCGCGGGATCGCCGAACAGCACGAGGTTGGGGAAGATCTCCTGCAGGTCCTCGAACTGGCGGTCGTCGAGCATCGAGGCCTCGTCGACGAAGCCAATGTCGAGCGGCTCCTCACGGCGCTTCCAGCCGGTGATGAAATCGCTGCCCCGCAGACCGGCGGCGGCGAGCGCGGCGGGCACCGACTTGTGCGCCTCGTAGGAGGTGCGGGCGCGTTCCAGTGCCTCGGGGCTCAGATCCTCGATCTCGGGCTGCTCGACATTGCCCATCAGCCATTCGGCGATGCGCTCGTATTCGGGATCGTAAACCGGCGTGTAGATGATGCGATGGATGGTCGTCGCCGGCACCCCGCGCATGCGCAGCACGCTGGCCGCCTTGTTGGTCGGGGCCAGCACCGCGAAGCTGCGCTTGTCCCCCTTGCGGCGGCTCTCGTAATCGCCCGAGACGATCTCGGCCCCGGCGCTGTCCAGCGCCTTGCAGAGCTCCGACAGCAGCAGCGTCTTGCCCGAGCCCGCCTTGCCCATCAGCGCCATGACCCGCCCCGGCCCCTCCTTGGCGGGGACCACGGAGCCGTCGTCGAGATCGACGCCGGCCTCGCGCAGCATCTCTGCCACGCGGTCCCAGGCCTCGGCCTGGTCTTCGGAGAATGTCAGTGCGGGCAGATCCATGGCGCGGACCCTAAAGCCGCGCGCAGGCGAGGGCCAGAGCCCATCGCGCGCGGCGGGCGCCTAGAGCGCGATCAGCCCACAGCTCATCGCGCGGGCCACGGCGTGGGTGGTGTTGAGCGCCCCGAGCTTGAAACGCGCGCCTTCGATATAGACCCGCACCGTGTGCTCGGAGATGTTGAGCTCGGCGGCGACCTGCGCCCGGCTGAGACCGCTGGCGAGCAGGCGCATGGCGTCGAGCTCGCGCGGGGACAGCGCCACCGGGGCCTGGGTGGCCGGCCCCGGCATCAGCTCGAGCGCCTTGGCGTTGATGCCATGCGCCGCGAGGATCAGCTCTGCACGCCATTGCGCGATGAAGCTGGACCAGAGCGCATCCTCGCAGCTGTGGTTGACGGTGAAGAGCGCAAACTGTCCGTTCGGCCCGCGGATCGGGACGGTAAAGCCCTGATTGCCGAGGCCGTGCCGCAGCGCATCCTTGAGGAAGGCCCGGGCCGCTTTCGAGGACCAGTCGAGCGCCTTCCAGTCGACCGGATGGAAGCGTTGGAAACAGCCCTGGATCACCGGATCGACCCGCAGGTAGCCCTGCGCCACGTAGCGCGCGAGCCAGTCGGGCGTATAGGTGCCGCACCCGTACTGCGCCCCCTGCGCCCCAATCCAATGATAGACGAGGTGATCGATCCCCAGGCAATCCCTCATCTGTTCGGTGATGTGCTGGAGATCCTCCAGCCGCTGCACATTCTCAAGCGGGGCGATAAACCCTCCCGCTGCCGGTACCCTGTCCACTCGTCCCAATACCACGCTCCCCAGCAGACGACGCCAGTTCGACCTCTGCCACGGCCTGCGCGTCTGCGAGCTGCTCTGCCAGAGCCTCGAGCGCGTTGGCGCGTGCATATCCCCTGAGATCGGTCAGCACGTCGATGATCCATTCATGTCGCATGGAGAGCGTCTCCCCCACCAAGTTAACAAAAGGTAAACGCCAGCGTAGCAGCTGCACAATTCCCGATAAATTCACGCAAATCCCCTCCCCCGAAACGGTGGGGGCGCGCGCCGCAAACCGCTGATCCAACGCGGCCTTCCGCCCGGACACGGCAACGCCCGCGAACCGGATCACGATTCGCGGGCGTTTCTAGCAGGGTCAGCCTGAAGGAGCGGTTAACCGCGGGCCTCCAGCGCCTCCTCGAAGGTGCGCAGTCCGGTCTTGGGCGCCTGCACCAGCACCGACATGTTGCCGGGCTTGTGCTGGTTGCGTAGCATCTTCATGTGGGCGTCGGGGATCTCGTCCCAGCCGAACACCTCGGACATGCAGGGATCGAGGCGGCGCTCGACCATCAGGCGGTTGGCCGAGGCGGCCTGCTTGAGATGGGCAAAGTGCGACCCCTGCAGGCGCTTCTGGTGCATCCACATGTAACGCACGTCGAAGGTGCAGTTGAAACCGGTGGTGCCGGCGCAGATCACCACCATGCCGCCCTTCTTGCAGACCAGCGTCGAGACCGGGAAGGTCGCCTCGCCCGGGTGCTCGAAGACCATGTCCACGTTCACGCCCTTGCCGGTGATATCCCAGATCGCCTTGCCGAACTTGCGGGCCTCTTTCATCCAGTCATTATATTCCGGCGTGTTGACCGTGGGCAGCTGGCCCCAGCACTTGAAGTCCTTCCGGTTGATCACGCCCTTGGCGCCGAGGCCGAGCACGAAGTCGCGCTTGTCCTCTTCCGAGATCACCGCGATGGCGTTGGCGCCGGCCGTGTTGATCAGCTGGATCGCATAGGAGCCGAGGCCGCCCGAGGCGCCCCAGACCAGCACGTTCTGGCCGGGTTTGAGCTCGTGCGGGTGGTGACCAAAGAGCATCCGGTAGGCGGTGGCCAGCGTCAACGTGTAGCAGGCGCTCTCTTCCCAGGTCAGGTGCTTGGGGCGCGGCATCAGCTGCTGGGCCTGCACGCGGGCGAACTGGGCGAAGGAGCCGTCGCCGGTCTCGTAGCCCCAGATCCGCTGCGTCGGCGAGAACATCGGGTCGCCGCCGTTGCACTCCTCGTCGTCGCCATCGTCCTGGTTGCAGTGGATCACGACCTCGTCGCCGACTTTCCACTGCTTGACCTTGTCACCAACCGCCCAGACGATGCCCGAGGCGTCGGAGCCGGCGATGTGATACTCCTGCTTGTGCACGTCGAAGGGCGAGATCGGCACCCCGAGCCCGGCCCAGACGCCGTTGTAGTTGACGCCTGCCGCCATCACCAGAACCAGCACCTCGTGGCTGTCGACCTGCCAGGTATCGACCACTTCCTTCTGGAACGACTTGTCCGGCTCGCCATGACGCTCGCGGCGGATCGCCCAAGCATACATCTTCTTCGGCACGTAACCGAGAGGCGGCATCTCGCCGATCTCGTAGAGGTCTTTTTCCGGCGCATCGTAGGGCGCGATCCCGGTTTGCGTATCCAGAGCCATCGGGGCCTCCTTCCTCAAGTAATCCGTTGCGATCGTGTCGATCTTGTCTGGTCTTGTCCTCCGGCCCCGCGCCGCAGTGCAGAATCGCGGGGCTTCGATCTAGGGAGATACATTTGGCCACGCAACAATGCAACAACGACCAAGGTGTATTTTGTAATTTTATGACCGAGCGACCGCAGAAACTTGGATCGCTGCGACCAATGTCGAAGCCAAAGGCGCGGCCGAACCGCCGGCGATGCGCCCAGAATAGCGCTGAATCGGGGAATCCTTGGTAGAATTCGTGCCTGACACCGGGTTCACCTGACGCTGCGTCGCAAAACTGCCCGGCAACGCCGCAGCGCGGCGAATTGACGAGACATTTTATTTCGCATACCAAGTCCCGAACGCAACAAGCTTGCAAACACGATTCTGATCTGCCCACGGAGACCGACATGACGGACGTTCAGAAAGACAGCCCCCAAAGCGCCCCCGCGTCCAAGGCCGACCGGCCCTGGCTGATCCGCACCTATGCCGGCCATTCCACCGCGAAAGCGTCGAACGCGCTCTACCGCAGCAACCTCGCGCGCGGTCAGACCGGGCTTTCGGTGGCCTTCGACCTGCCGACCCAGACCGGCTATGACAGCGACCACATCCTGTCGCGCGGCGAGGTCGGCAAGGTCGGCGTGCCGGTCTGCCACCTGGGCGATATGCGCACCCTGTTCGAAGAGATCCCGCTCGAGCAGATGAACACCTCGATGACGATCAATGCCACAGCCCCATGGCTGCTCTCGCTCTATATCGCGGTGGCCGAGGAACAGGGCGCCGATGTCTCGAAGCTGCAGGGCACCGTTCAGAACGACCTGATCAAGGAATACCTCAGCCGCGGCACCTATATCTGCCCGCCGAAACCGTCGCTGAAGATGATCGGCGACGTGGCCGAGTACTGCTATACCAACGTGCCGAAATGGAACCCGATGAACGTGTGTTCCTACCACCTGCAGGAGGCCGGGGCGACACCCGAGCAGGAGCTGGCCTTTGCGCTTGCCACCGCCATCGCGGTGCTCGACGAGCTGAAACCGCGGGTCGCGCCCGAGGATTTCCCGGCGCTCTGCGGGCGGATTTCGTTCTTCGTGAATGCCGGCATCCGCTTCGTCACCGAGATGTGCAAGATGCGCGCCTTCGTCGATCTCTGGGACGAGATCCTCGAGACCCGCTACGGCGTGGAAGACCCCAAGTTCCGCCGCTTCCGCTATGGCGTGCAGGTCAACTCGCTCGGCCTGACCGAGCAGCAGCCCGAGAACAACGTCTACCGCATCCTGATCGAGATGCTTGCCGTGACGCTCTCCAAGAAGGCCCGCGCGCGTGCGGTGCAGCTGCCGGCCTGGAACGAGGCACTTGGCCTGCCGCGCCCGTGGGACCAGCAATGGTCGATGCGGATGCAGCAGATCCTCGCCTACGAGACCGACCTGCTGGAATTCGAGGATCTCTTCGACGGCAACCCGGCGGTCGACGCCAAGGTCGAGGCGCTGAAGGACGGCGCCCGCGCCGAGCTTGGCAATATCGACAGCATGGGCGGCGCGATCGGCGCGATCGACTACATGAAGTCGCGGCTGGTCGACTCCAACGCCGAGCGCCTGAACCGGATCGAGCGCAACGAGACCACCGTCGTCGGCGTCAACAAGTGGACCGAGGGCGAGCCCTCGCCGCTGGTCGGCGAGGATGGCGGCATCATGGTGGTCGACCCGGCGGTCGAGCAGGAGCAGATCGCCCGCCTGAACGCGTGGCGCGCCGAGCGCGACGAGGCCGCGGTAAACGCCGCGCTGGCCGAGTTGCGTGCGGCGGCGGCCGAAGGGCGCAATGTCATGCCCGCCTCGATCAAGGCCGCCAAGGCCGGCGTCACCACCGGCGAATGGGCCCAGCAGATGCGCAGCGTTCACGGCGAATATCGCGGCCCCACCGGGGTGTCGCGCGCGGTCAGCAACAAGACCGAGGGGCTCGACGATATCCGCGACGCGGTCGACGCTGTCAGCGACCGGCTCGGCCGCCGGCTGCGTTTCCTCGTCGGCAAGCCCGGGCTCGACGGCCATTCCAACGGCGCCGAGCAGATCGCCTTCCGCGCCCGCGATTGCGGCATGGAGATCGACTACGAGGGTATCCGCCTGACACCGGAACAGATCGTCGAGGCGGCCAGGACCGGTGCCCACGTGGTCGGCCTGTCGATCCTGTCGGGCAGCCACATTCCTCTGGTCGAGGACCTGATGGAGCGGATGCAGGCGGAGGGGCTTTCGGATGTGCCGGTCATCGTTGGCGGGATTATTCCCGACGAGGATGCAAAGCGCCTCAAAGCGATGGGCGTGGCAAAAGTCTACACGCCAAAAGACTTCAATCTGAACACCATCATGATGGATATCGTGACACTGGTCGATCCCCAGGCAGTCGCCGCGCAATAAAGCACTGCGCCCCCAATAATGGAGGAATTGTGAAGCCGCTCCCGGAAAAGGTGAGCGGCTTTATGCCTTTATGCAAACTTTCGCTCATCTGACACAGAATGTCCTCTTGAGTTTACCCGTTAAAAAGAAAAATACCAAAAGAGGAGGCATCCTACAGAATACCAAGGAGAATAAAAATGAACTTCGATCTCGAGTCCCTTTCGAAAGAAGAGCTCACCGAGCTCAAAACTGATGTCGAAAAGGCACTCAAGACAATTGACGCGCGCCGTCGCGCCGAAGCCAAGCGCGCCGCCGAGCAGGCCGCGAAAGAGTTTGGCTTCTCGCTCGAAGAGATCCTCGCGGCGAACGAAAAGAAGGGCTCGAAAGGCGCTCCGAAATACGCAAATCCCGCCGACCCGGATCAGACCTGGACCGGTCGTGGCCGCAAGCCCAACTGGGTCGTCGCCGCTCTCGAAGAGGGCAAGTCGATGGAAGATCTGGCGCTCTGATGACGGTCCATATCGGCGCAGAGCCCGGGCAGATCGCCGAAACGGTGCTGATGCCCGGCGATCCGCTGCGGGCCGAATGGGCCGCCAACACCTTTCTCGATGATCCGGTCTGTGTGAACCGCGTTCGTGGAATGCTGGGATTCACTGGCACCTGGAAAGGCAACCGCGTCACCATTCACGGCTCGGGCATGGGCATGCCAAGCCTGTCGATCTATGCCAACGAACTGATCCGGGACTACGGCGCAAAGACGCTGATCCGGATCGGTTCCTGCGGGGCGATGCAGGAACATGTGGGAATCCGCGACGTGATCGTCGCGATGACCGCCTCATCGCTGTCGACCCCGTCGCGCGGCATCTTCCGGGAATTGAACTTCGCGCCCTGCGCCGATTACGGCCTGCTCAATGCAGCGGTCGAGGCGGCGAAAGGCACCGGAGCCACTTGCCATGTCGGCGGGATTTATTCCTCCGACGTGTTCTATGATGAACGCCCCGACCTCACCGAGATGATGACGCGACACGGCATCCTCGGAGTCGAAATGGAAGCGGCAGAGCTTTACAATCTTGCTGCCCGCCACGGCGTGCGCGCGCTGGCCGTGCTTACCGTCTCCGACCACCTTCTCACCCAAGAGGCGCTGCCCTCCGAAGACCGGCAGAGCTCGTTCGGCGACATGGTGCAGATCGCACTCGAGGCGGCCTTCAGCTAAGGCCGCCTCCCCCAAGACAGGCTCAGCGCCCGTGGCTGCGGTCATATCCGTTGCGCGCGGGCGCCTGCCACCCCTCCAGAGCGCCTTCGCGCGGCGCCAGGATCTCGACCTGCAGCGGATGGCAGGCGGCGCTGTCCGAGCTGTGCTCGGACGAGCAATCGCCACCCGGGCAGGCGCTGAGCGCGCCCAGCAAATCAATTTCGGCAAAGAAGGTCAGTTGGTCGCCGGGGCGCACCGGGCTGGCCTTCATGAAATACTGCCCGGTGTCGCGGGTGAAGCCGGTGCACATGAACACGTTCAGCACGTCATGCACGTGTGGCTCGGCCTCGGCCAAGCTCATGCCAGTGGCGTCGGCCAGCGCCCGGATCAGGTTCGAATGACAGCAGTGATGGTACTGGGAGCCCGAGAGCAGGTTGCCGGTATAGGGATCGCAGCGCGTGCCGATCACGTCGTGCACCGAGCCGCCATATTGGTCGATCCCGTACCAGCCGAGCGTATCTTCGACGATGGTGGCCATCGGGCGCAGGTGCGGAAAGGCCGACCACATGCGCTCGCCGGTGGTCAGGTGCGTGCCGTGCAGCGCGCGGGTCTTGCCGGAATAGAAGCGCTCGGACAGGTCGTCGGCGTTCCACAGGTTGAGATCCCCGACCTGAGGGCCCTCGACGCTGGTGATGCGGAAGAATTGCCCGGCCTCGACGCGAAAGCTGCAGGCGTCGCGGGGCGCGGCGAGGACCGTCTCGATCACCTCGGCCCCCTCCAGCGCCTGCGCGTAGAGCGCCATGTCCGGCACCGGCAGCGTCTCGTTGGGATAGCAGATCACCGGCGCGGCGGCGCGGCGGGCTTCGGCATCGGCGGGGGCTTGGGTCATTTCGGGCGCTCCTCGATCAGTCTTCCCCGAAATGGCTAGTGAGCGACTGCAACGAAATCAATGGCCGCCCTCAGAGCCCGAGATGGCGCTCGCCGATCTCTGGCGTGAGCTCGGCCATGGTGCCCGACCAGACGCTGCGGCCGCGTTCGAGGATCACCGCGCGGTCACAGGCCCAGCGCAACTCCTTCAGCGACTTGTCGATCACCAGCAGCGCCATGCCGGTCTCGGCCTTGAGCGCTGCCACCGCCTGCCAGATCTCCTGCCGCACGGTGGGGGCGAGCCCTTCGGTCGCCTCGTCGAGGATCAACAGGCGCGGGTTGGTCATAAGGGCCCGGCCAATCGCCAGCATCTGCTGCTCGCCACCAGAGAGCGAGGCGGCGCGCTGGCCCCGGCGCTCGGCCAGGCGCGGGAACAGCGCCTCGACGCGGGCGGCATCCCAATGGCCCGGGCGCGCCGCGGCGATCAGGTTCTCGGTGACGCTCAGATCGCGGAAGCAGCGCCGCCCCTCGGGCACCAGCCCGATGCCCAGCCGCGCGGCGCGGTGGCTCGGCAGGCGCGACAGGTCGTGCCCGTCGAAGACCAGCGTTCCGTGGGCCGGCAGCATCCGGCAGATGCAATGCACCGTGGTGGTCTTGCCCATGCCGTTGCGGCCCATCATCGCCACCGCCTCGCCCTCGGCAATCTCGAGATCAACGCCAAAGAGCGCCTGGCTGTCCCCGTAGGAGGCGGTGAGGCGGTGCAGCGACAGCAGGCTCATGCCTCGTCCCCCAGGTAGGCGTCGCGCACCAGCGGGTCGCGGCGGATCTCGGCCACGCTGCCGGTGGCGATGACCTTGCCATAGACAAGAACGCTGATCCGGTCGGCTAGTGCGAACACCGCGTCCATGTCATGCTCGACCAGCAGGATCGGGGCCTGGGCCCGCAGCCCGTCGAGGAAGCCGGTGAGCCGCTTCGAGCCCTCCTGCCCCAGCCCAGCCATCGGCTCGTCCATGACGAAGGCTTTCGGCTCCAGCGTCAGGGCGACGGCCACCTCCAGCTGGCGGCGCTGGCCGTGGCTCAGCTCGGCGGTGCGCAGCTCGGAGAGATCGGCGATGCCCACCGCCTCGAGCGCCGCTTCGGCCCGGTCACGTAGGGCAGCATCGCGCGAGGCGCGCGAGAAGAACCGCCACGGCCGCCCCGAGGCCCCCAGCGCCCCCAAGAGCACGTTCTGCAGCACCGTGTCCTCCATCGCCAGCGCCGAGGTCTGGAAGGTCCGCGCCAGCCCGCGGGCGGCCAGCGCCTGCGTGCTCTCTTGCGTCACGTCGCGGCCAAGGAACTCGACCCGGCCCGCATCCGGCGCGAGCGAGCCGCAGATCTGCGCGATCAGGGTGGACTTGCCGGCTCCGTTCGGGCCGATCACCGCGTGGATCTCTCCGGCGCGCAGGTCGAGCGAGATGGCGTCGCTGGCCTGCAGGGCGCCGAAGGCTTTGCTGAGGCCGTGAGTCGCGAGAACCGGATCAGCCATCGCGCCGCCTCCCGGCGATCATGCCGACCACACCGCCCTTGCCGAACAGCACCACCATCAGCAGCACCAGCCCGAGGAAGATCTGCCAGTACTCGCTGACCCCGCCCAGCAGATGCTCGAGCAGCACGTAGATCCCCGCCCCCGCCACTGGGCCGAAGAGCCGTGCCACGCCGCCGATGATCACAAAGACCATGATCTCGCCCGACATCTGCCAGCTCAGCATGGTGGGCGAAACGAACCGATTGAGATCGGCAAAGAGTGCGCCTGCCAGCCCGGTGATGGCGCCCGAGATCACCAGCGCCACCAGCTGCAGCCGCCGCGGGTCGAGCCCCACGGCGCGCACCCGCTCGGGCACCTGCCGCGACGCGTCGAGCGCCAGCCCGAAGGGCGAACGCATCAGCCGCGCGTTGAAGGCAAGCACGAGGCAGAGCAGCACGAGGCACAGGCCGTAGAACTGGATCGGAACAAGCGTGTTGAGGCCGGGAAAGCCGTTGCGCACATAGATCGACAGCCCGTCCTCGCCGCCATAGGCCGGCCAGGAGATGGCGAAGAAATACATCATCTGACCGAAGGCCAGCGTGATCATGATGAAATAGACGCCCGAGGTGCGCAGGCTCAGTAGGCCGATGAGCAGCGCAGCAGAGGAAGAGGCCACGATCGCCACCAGCCAGATCACCGGCATCGACTTCGTGCCCTCGATAACGAAAGGCCACTCGATCAGCGGGGTGTAGCTCTGCGCGTGGCTGGCGAGGATGCCCATGGCATAGCCGCCGATGCCGAAGAACACCGCGTGGCCAAGGCTCACAAGCCCGCCCAGCCCCAGCGCGATATTGAGCCCGACGGCGGCCAGCGCGAAGATCACCGCGCGGGTGGCGAGCGTGATGGTGAACGGCTCGTCGGCGTAGAGTGCCCATCCCGGGATCACGATCAGCGCCAAGAGCAGCGCGCCGTTCAGCAGGCGTTCCCGGCTCATGTGCGCGCCCCAAAAAGGCCCGTGGGGCGCCAGATCAGCACGCCCGCCATCAGCACGTAGATCGCCATCGAGGCAAAAGCCGAGCCGGTGGCGGCGGCGCTGGCGGGATCGGTGAAAAGCTTGAAGAGCTCTGGCAGCAACACCCCGCCCAGCGTGTCAGTAAGTCCCACCAGAAGCGCCCCGATCAGCGCGCCCTTGATCGAACCGATGCCGCCGATCACGATCACCACGAAGGCAAGGATCAGCACCGGCTCTCCCATGCCGACCTGCACCGACTGGATCGCCCCCACCAGCGCCCCCGCCAGCCCCGCCAGCGCGGCGCCGATGGCGAAGACCAGCGTGTAGAGCTTCGAGATATCGACGCCGAGCGCCGCGATCATCTCGCGGTCGTTCTCGCCGGCGCGAATGCGGATGCCGAGCCGGGTGCGGGCGTTGAGCCACCACAGCCCCAGCGCCACCGCGATGCCCACGGCGATCAGCGCCAGCCGGTAGACCGGGTAGACGATGCCGCCGGGCAGCGTGACGGTGCCGGAAAGACCTGCGGGCATGTTGAGATAGAGCGGGAAGGAGCCGAAGAGCCAGCGCGTCCCCTCCGACAGGATCAGGATCAGCGCGAAGGTGGCCAGCACCTGATCGAGATGGTCGCGGGCATAAAGCCTGCGGATCACCACAAGCTCGATCAGCGCGCCCGCGGCCGCAGCCGCGGCCAGCGCCGCCACCAGCGCCAGCGCGAACGAACCGGTGGCGCCCGCGACGGCCGCCGCCGCGAAGGCGCCGATCATGTAGAGCGAGCCATGGGCGAGGTTGATCAGCCCCATGACGCCGAAGATCAGCGTCAGACCGGCAGCCATGAGAAACAGCATGACGCCGGATTGCAGGCCGTTCAGGACCTGTTCAGCAAGCAGGATCGGGGACATCTGGGGCCTTCGTCGTGTCGGGGGCCTGACGATCAGGCCCCCGCAGGATCAGTTCATCGAGCACTCGTCGACATAGGCCGAAGAGCGGTCCTCGATCGCGGTGGCGACGATCTTGTTGGTGTAGACCTCGCCCTCCTTGATGACCTCGCGGATGTAGATGTCCTGGATCGGGTGCTGGTTCGTATCGAAGCTGAACTCACCGCGCACACTGTCGAACTCCGCCGCCTTCAGCGCCGCGCGGAACGCCTCGGCGTCGGACGGCTCGGCGACGTCGAGCGCCGAGAGCAGCAGGTTGGCGGTGTCGTAGCCATAGGCGGCATAGAGCGACGGCAGGCGGTCGTACTTTTCCTCGAAGCCCGACACGAAGGCGGCGTTGGCCGCGTTGTCGAGATCCTTGGACCAGTTGGACCCGTTCTTCACGCCCATCGCCGCCTCGCCCACGGCCTGCAGGATGGCCTGATCGAAGGAGAAGGCCGGGCCCATCACCGGCAGCTCGACGCCACTGTCGGCATATTGCTTGAGGAACGAAATCCCCATGCCGCCGGGCAGGAAGAAGAAGATGCTGTCTGCGCCCGAGGCACGGATCTGCGCGATCTCGGCAGCGTAGTCGGTCTGGCCGAGCTTGGTATAGACCTCTCCCGCCAGCTCACCGCCGTAGAAGCGCTTGAAGCCGTTCAGGCTGTCCTGCCCCGCCGGGTAGTTCGGCGCCATGATGAAGGGGTTGGTATAGCCCTCGGACTTGGCGTAGGCGCCCGCGGCCTCGTGCAGGTTGTCGTTCTGGTAGGAGACCGAGAAATAGTTCGGGTTGCAGCCGCGCCCCGCCAGCTGCGCCGGGGCCGCGTTGGTCGAGAGGTAGAACTTGCCCTGCGCCGTCGCAGCCGGCACCACCGCCATGGCGAGGTTCGACCAGACGATGCCGGTCAGGATGTCGACCTTCTCGGACTGGATCATCTTGTCGGCCAGCTGCACCGCCACGTCGGGCTTGCGCTGATCATCCTCAATGATCACCTCGACGTCGTCGCGGCCGGCGGCCTCCATCGCCAGCATGAAGCCGTCGCGCGTGTCGATGCCGAGGCTCGCGCCGCCGCCCGAAAGCGTGGTGATCATGCCGATCTTGACTTCGGCCTGCGCGCTGGCGGCCATCGCAACGAGGCTCGCCGCCGCGAGAAGCGTTTTCATGGACATTCCGGAACTCCCTGTTCTCTTCCCTTATCCCCTGCCGGGTCTTGCGCCCGGCGTTGCGGGCAAGGGTTAACGGAAAAACCGGGGATGTCCATGCGCCAGCGCCCGGCACCGTTCAAGGGGCACCAGATTGCACGATCAATCGGTTCACAGGGAAAGACTCGGGGACTGGTCAGGCTGCGCGGGCGCTCTCGCGCCTCTCAGCCACGATCCCGGAAGCAGAGCTTCGGCACCTCGCCGGGGGTGCCCTCGGTCGCGGCACCGCAATGGATGCAGCGCCACTGGCTGGTGTCGCCCTGCCGGTACTCGCGCCACCGGCATTGCCGACGGTCGCGGTTCTTCATGTTGAAGACCAGCAGAATGACAAACGCGATAACGAGGCCGACAGCGAAAATCACCGCGGGCCTCGTTCGGGGAGTTCAGAAACCATGAGGGAAACCTAGCTCTGCCTTCCCGGCAGGCCAGCCCTCAGGCGGCCTGGTAGTAGGCGCAGGTGCCGGGCTCTTCATCGGCGACGCGGTCGGCGTCATGCACCAGAACCGGCTCGGGCTGGTAATAGGCATAGGCCTGCTCGAGGATGGCGAGGGCCTCGGCGGCGTCGATCTGTTGTTGGGTCTGGTCTTGCATCGGGTTGGCCTTTCGGTGTCGTGTCCGTCTTTCCTCCCCTTACAAGCCCTAGATAGACCTTGCTGCAGCGCAGCACACCCCCGATTGCTGCAAGTGCGAAATGCGCTGGATGCATGTTTCCCCTAGGTCCGCACGATGATGGCGCAGCCAACCATCCTTCCGGTTGCATCGCGTCCCGAATCCGGACAGGGAGCGCCGAATTGTTGTAGCGTGGCGGACAGAGCCGCCGCGCCCTCCCCCCAGACCGAGCCAAGGAAAGGACGAGCCCGATGCGCGTTTCGATCGACGTACAGATGCACTACAGCTTCACCGAGCCCAACACCGTGGCGCTGGTGCTCGAGGCGGCGCGGACCGAGGGCCAGACGGTCCTGAGCGAGAGCATGGATCTCGGCGATGCCGAGCTGCATCGCATCGAGGGCGATTGCGGTGTCGGCCAGCGCATCTGGGCGCGCATTCCAGGGCAGGAGATGCGCCTGAGCTACCGCTCCGAGGTCGAGATCACTCGCCCCGCGCTCGCGCTCGACGGGTTGGAGGCGCTGCCGCTGCATCTGATCCCGTCCGAGCCTGCCCCCTATATCCGGCCCTCGCGCTACTGCCAGTCGGACAAGTTCGTGGCCTTCGTCAACAAGCGCTTCGGGCATCTCGCAGGCGGTCGAAAGGTGGCGGCGATCCGCGACTGGATCGAGGCCGAGCTCTCCTACGTGCCCGGAAGCTCGGATTCCGACACCAACGTGCTCGAGACTTTCGCCGGGCGCGAGGGGGTGTGCCGCGACTACGTGCACCTGTTCTGCGCCATGGTGCGGGCGGCGCAGATCCCGGCCCGCGCGGCTGCCGCCTATGGCCCGGACGTGACGCCGCAGGACTTTCACGCCGTGGGACAGGTCTGGCTCGAGGATGGCTGGCATCTCGTCGACCCCACCGGCATGTGCCAAGCCGACAGTCTCGCGCTGATCGCCGTGGGCCGCGATGCCTATGACATCGCCTTCATGGAAAGCCAGGCGCCCGCAACACTGCTCTCGCAGAGCGTCTCGGTCGTCCGCGCCTGAGCCCCTGGTAACGGAAAACGCCGCTCCCCGAGGGGAACGGCGTTACTGTCTCGCGTTCGACCTGCGATCAGACGTGCCGGTTCAGCAGCATCTTCTTGATCTCGGCGATGGACTTCGCCGGGTTCAGGCCCTTCGGGCAGGTCTTGGTGCAGTTCATGATCGTGTGGCAACGATAGAGCTTGAACGGGTCTTCGAGCTGATCGAGACGCTCGCCGGTGGCTTCGTCGCGGCTGTCGATGATCCAGCGGTAGGCGTGCAGCAGCGCCGCCGGTCCGAGGTAGCGGTCCGAGTTCCACCAGTAGCTCGGGCAGGAGGTCGAGCACGAGGCGCACATCACGCACTCATACAGACCGTCGAGCTTCTTGCGGTCCTCGATGGATTGCTTCCACTCCTTCTCGGGACGGTTGGTCTTGGTCTCGAGCCACGGCATGATCGAGGCATGCTGGGCGTAGAAGTGGGTTAGGTCCGGGATCAGGTCCTTGACCACGGGCATGTGCGGCAGCGGGTAGACCTTCACGTCGCCGCTGATCTCGTCGAGACCGTAGATGCAGGCCAGCGTATTGATGCCGTCGATGTTCATCGCGCACGACCCGCAGATGCCTTCGCGGCAGGAGCGGCGGAAGGTCAGCGTCGGGTCGACCTCGTTCTTGATCTTGATGAGCGCGTCCAGAACCATCGGGCCGCACTTGTCCATATCGAGGTAGTAGGTGTCGACGCGGGGGTTCTCACCGGTGTCGGGATCCCAGCGGTAGATCTTGAACGCGCGCACGTTGGTCGCGCCATCCGGTTTCGGCCAGGTCTTGCCGGTGCGGATGCGGGAATTCTTCGGAAGCGTGAACTGAACCATGGCGAGCCTCTGCTTTCCTTTCGGTGAGTCTATGGGTTGGCAAGGTCCGGCCCGGACGACTTACCGGACCATACAAAATTTCGGGTCGGCGCGAAACGCGCCGTCGGTAACATGCTGTTGTGCGCAACGATGCTCATCGTCACGCCCCTGCCCCGGACAGAACCGCCGCGAGGCCCGTGGTGCTCAGGCAGGTGATGGTCTCGGGCTTCTGCACAACGTCGGCGACGATCTGGATCGAGCTTTCGGTGGGACCGCCGATGGTGTCGGCGGCAAGCGCATAGATCTGCGTCGCACTGGCGTTGTCGATGACGCAGTCGAGCACCGGCTCGACCGGGGCGCCGGGGAAGCGGTCCACCACGATCTTGGTCACCGTCGAACGCGCCGCACCGCGCGCGATCGCATCCTGGCTCTGGGTCGAGCAGGCGGCGAGCAACAGGGTGAGGAGAAGGATCTTGCGCAAGTCGGGTCTCCTAGAACAGCACGCGGTCGATGAGGTTGTCGCTCATGCACTCGCGGGTGCCCTGGGCAAAGAGGATGTCGGTGACGATGTCGTCGTTCAGTTCGGTCTGGCCGAGGGCCGAGTTCTCCGCCAGCGCCTGAAGCTGTCCTTGGCTGGCATAGTCCAGCGTGCAGGCGACTGCGGTGTCGGTCGGCACACCCGGCGCCTTTCTGGCGAGGATCGGCGCCACGGCCGAGCCCGCAACGTCCAGCATCAGGTCGTCGCCCGGCGGCGAGACCACGCTGCACCCGGCCGCCGCCCCCAGAATGAGGACAGCGAGCCCGGCGCGAATCGAAAGACCCGTCCGCGCCGAAGCGGCCTTGCCGCTGCTCCGGACGATACCGACACGCGCCACCACGTCGGTGGCGCGTTCCGGTCTCGAAGCGGAGCCCGTGGTGCACATCAGAACGTGCGGGCCTTCGGTGCGATCTTGGCGAGGCTGATGCCGCCCTTCTCTTCCTCGGTCAGCGGGTCCACGATCACCGGACGGTGCGTCAGGGTCACCTTGGTGTCGTCGACACGGCTGATCGTGTGGATGCGCCAGTTCTCGTCGTCACGCTCGGGGTAGTCCTCGTGGGCATGCGCCCCGCGGCTTTCCTTGCGCGCCTCGGCGCCCACGATGGTGGCGAGCGCGTTGGGCATCAGGTTGGTCAGCTCGAGCGTCTCCATGAGATCCGAGTTCCACACCAGCGAGCGGTCCGAGACCTTGATGTCGCCCATCTTGCCAGCGATCGCGGTCATCTTCTCGACACCCTCCTTGAGGGTCTTGTCGGTGCGGAACACCGCGGCGTCTTCCTGCATGGTGCGCTGCATCTCGAGGCGCAGCTCGGCGGTCGGCGTGCCGCCCTCGGCGTAGCGCAGCCCGTCGAACCGGTCGAAGGCCTTGTCCACCGACGGCTGGTTGAGCGCGTGGATCGGCGCGGCGCGGTCGACCACCTCGCCGGCGCGGATCGCGGCAGCGCGGCCGAAGACCACGAGGTCGATCAGCGAGTTGGAGCCGAGACGGTTGGCGCCATGCACCGAGGCACAGCCCGCTTCGCCCACGGCCATCAGGCCCGGCACCACGGCGTTGGGATCCTCGGAGGTCGGGTTCAGCACCTCGCCCCAGTAGTTCGTGGGGATGCCGCCCATGTTGTAGTGCACCGTCGGCAGAACCGGGATCGGCTCTTTGGTGACGTCGACACCGGCGAAGATCTTCGCGGACTCGGAGATGCCCGGCAGGCGCTCGGCCAGCGCTTCGGCCGGCAGGTGCGACAGGTTCAGGTGGATGTGATCCCCATGCTCGCCCACACCGCGGCCTTCGCGGATCTCCATGGTCATCGAGCGCGAGACGTAGTCCCGCGGCGCGAGGTCCTTGTAGGTGGGGGCATAGCGCTCCATGAAGCGCTCGCCTTCCGAGTTGGTCAGGTAGCCGCCTTCGCCGCGGGCACCCTCGGTGATGAGGCAGCCCGAGCCGTAGATGCCGGTCGGGTGGAACTGCACGAACTCCATGTCCTGCAGCGCGAGGCCCGCACGGGCCACCATGCCGCCGCCATCGCCGGTGCAGGTGTGTGCCGAGGTGGCCGAGAAGTAGGCCCGGCCATAGCCGCCGGTGGCCAGCACGACCATCTTGGCGTTGAACACGTGGAAGGTGCCGTCGTCGAGCTTCCAGCAGACCACGCCCTGGCAAACGCCGTCGTCGCTCATGATGAGGTCGATGGCGAAATACTCGATGTAGAACTCGGCGTTGTTCTTCAGCGACTGGCCGTAGAGCGTGTGCAGGATGGCGTGGCCGGTGCGGTCGGCGGCGGCGCAGGTGCGCTGCACCGGCGGGCCTTCACCGAACTCGGTGGTGTGGCCGCCGAACGGGCGCTGGTAGATCTTGCCTTCCTCGGTGCGCGAGAACGGCACGCCGTAATGCTCGAGCTCGTAGACCGCGGCAGGGGCAGAACGCGCGAGGTATTCCATCGCGTCGGTATCGCCGAGCCAGTCCGAGCCCTTGACGGTGTCGTACATGTGCCACTGCCAGTTGTCGGGGCCCATGTTGGACAGCGACGCGGCGATGCCGCCCTGTGCGGCGACGGTGTGCGAGCGGGTCGGGAACACCTTGGTCACGCAGGCGGTGCGCAGACCCTGTTCCGCCATGCCGAGCGTGGCGCGCAGGCCGGCGCCGCCGGCCCCGACGACCACGACGTCATAGTTATGCGTCTCGTATTCGTATGCAGCCATTTTTCTGGTCTTCCTGTCTCAGAGCGCGATCTTGACGAGCGCGAAGATCCCGCAGGCGATCATCAGGTAGGCGAAGCCGGCAAAGGCCATGATCAGCAGCTTGCGGGTGGTGCCGCCGGTGTAATCCTCGATCATCGTGCGGGCGCCCTTCTGGAAGTGGACCATGCCCACGATCAGCACCAGCGCGGTGAGGATGGCCGGGAACGGGCGCGACATGGTGTCGAGCGCGGCGTCGTAGCCGGAGCCCAGCGCGCGGCCGAAGACGATCAGCCATGTGGGCAGCATGAAGGCCAGCGCCACGGAGCTGACGATCATGAACCAGTGATGCTCGGCACCGGCGTGGGCCGAGCCCTTGCCTACGGCGCGCTTGCGGTCGGTCAGGTAACGCATCGGTCGTGCCTCCCTCAGATCCAGTAGATGATGACGGTGAGGACGGTCAGGACGACCGATCCATAAACGCAGGCCCAGCCGAGCTTTTCGGCGGTCTCGAGCTCGAGACCCTTGCCGGCGTCGAAGATCAGGTGACGCAGGCCACCGAGGTAGTGATACCAGACCGCCCAGAGCGATCCGAACATCACGAGATTGCCGACCCACGAGGTAATCCACCATTCGGCGGTCTCGAAGGCTTCCGGCCCTGCGGCGAGCGCGAGCAGCCACCAGATCACGAGCAGCGTCGCCACCATCAGGGCGTTCCCGGTGATCCGGATCATCACCGAGGTCACCGCGGTGAGCTGCAAGCGATAATACTGTACGAACATGAAGGGGGAGAGCGGGCGCTCGATCCGTTTAGCTTCGGCCATGGCTAGTCCTTTCGGTTCCCTTGTGAGGGCGTTCTAACGGTTTTTTCGCACCTCTGTCACCAGAGTGCACGTGCAGCAGGCGCGTTTTTTGATCGCTTTGATGAAAAATCCACGTGATCTGTGATCACACCTGAAAAAGTGTGATCACATATTGCGCGCTAACATCAGAAAAGCGGATGCAGGCGCAGCATCTTGATTCTGTCGGCAATGAAAGACCGGCGCGCAGGATGTTACTCGGGGAAGCCAAGCCGCTTGAGCGCAAGCGCACCCTGGCTGCGGCGCGCCGGGTCATTCGAGTGCAGATCGCGGTGAATGCGCGACACCAGCCCGCTCAGCTTGCGGTCCGCGGTCAGACGGCGAATGACGTTGGGCATGTCGCTGGGCGGCATATCAAGCACGTCCCTGGTGCCGTGCGGCAAGGGTGAAGCAGCCATGGTCTATCCTCCTGGCGTTATCCGAATCTCCTCCCCGCAAGGCGAGTTTAGCGGAGAGGAAACAATCAGGGTAACAAAAGGTTGACCGTTGGCTGCGACTTATTGCGGCATCAGGGCCCAGTAATCGAGGTCGAGCAGCACCTCGGGCTTGTACTTGCCATCCTCGCCGCGCAGCTCGAACGGCGCGCCGCCCTTGGTGGCCACCAGCCGCAGCCGGATCGCGCCGACGCCCGGCGCCGCCGTGTCGGCCTTATCGAGGACCTCGGACCATGCTTTCACGGTATCGCCCGAGAAGCACGGGTTGGCATGTGCCCCGCCATTCAGCCCCACGATCATCTGCGCGTTGGCCAGCCCGTTGAAGCTCAGTGCACGCGCCATCGAGATCACGTGCCCGCCATAGATCAGACGCTGTCCGTCAGGGCGGAAGGTGGCGTCGAAATGCACCTTGGCGGTGTTCTGCCAAAGGCGCGTCGCCATCATGTGCTCGGCCTCCTCGATGGTGACACCATCGACATGATCGATGGTCTCGCCGACCTCGTAGTCACCCCAGCGATGCGGCTCGCCCGACAATGTGAAATCGTAGCCCTCGAAGCTCAGCCCCTCGGGGATCACCAGATCCTCGGGCGCCAGCACCGTCTTCAGGTCCGGCAGCACCGTCTCGGGCGCCGGCGCGTCGAGGTCGTTCTTGCGCACCATCACCCAGCGGCAATACTCCATCACGGTCTCGCCGCGCTGGTTGGTGCCGGTGGTGCGCACATAGACCACCCCGGTCTTGCCGTTGGAGTTCTGCTTGAGCCCGATCACCTCCGAGGACGAGCGCAGCGTGTCGCCGGCATAGACCGGCTTCAGCCAGCGCCCCTCGGCATAGCCGAGATTGGCCACCGCGTTCAGGGACACGTCCGGCACGGTCTTGCCGAAGACCACGTGAAACGCCGCCAGATCGTCGATCGGCGACGCCGGCAGCCCGCAGGCCTGCGCGAAGGCGTCGGAGGAATAGAGCGCGTGCCGGGCCGGGTAGAGCGCATGGTAGAGCGCCCGCTCGCCGCCCGAGACGGTGCGTGGCACCGCGTGCTCGATCACCTGACCGATGCTATAATCCTCGAAGAACCGTCCCGGATTGGTCTTGGCCATCAATGCTCTCCCAGCTTGGTGTCGGGGGTGTAGGTGCCCTCGACCTCCTTCGTCACCGCCTGACCGCAGCGCATCACGCCGTTGGCCGCGTCGAAGGCATAGGTCGGCTCGCCATAGAGCTCCCAGCCCTTGTTGAGCGCCGCGGTGACCTTGTGGCAGAAGGCCGAAGTGTCGTCCTCGGAGAGGAAGCGGTAGAGTTTCATATGTCTTTCCAGTTCATTAACCGAAGGTCGGATAGCCGAGCCAGGTGTGGATGAAGCCGATCACGAAGAGCAGCACCACGCTGATCGCGAGGAACATCGCGTCCTTGCCGATGGAGCCCTTCTGCGGCGGGGTCCACTCCGGCTCGGCGCGGTTGATCACCACCATCTCGACGATGGCCCAGAGGCCAAGCCCGCCGAACAGCACGAAGGACGGCACGTCGCCGTTCACCAGCAGGTGCGCCACGGCCCAGAGCAGGAAGCCCGTCAGCATCGGATGGCGCATCTTGTAGAGCAGCGCGCCTTTCTTGGGGCCGGGCGAGGTCAGGTAGAGCGCGGCGATCATCAGCAGATTGTTGATGCCCACCGTGGCCGGGTGGCGCCCCCAGAAAAAGGCGCCCTCGGCCATGCGGTAGCCGAAGATCATCAGCAGGATCGCGGCGAGCAGCGCCAGAGCGACTGGGCCCTTGCCCTTGTCGCCCAAGGCGGCGCGCTGCGCCGGGGCCAGCCGCTTGAACAGGTGCGCGCCCCACCAGAGCGCGACGCCGAGAATGAGCAGGACCATGGGTGTCTCCTTTGGTCGGGTCTCTTTCCCGTCACCCTGCGATCATTCGGCCATGGCGGCAATGGCCTCCGCCTTGGCAAGCAAGGTCTGTGCCGTCGCGACGTGCAGGTTCTCGACGATCTTGCCATCGACCACGGCCACGCCCTGCCCCTGCTTCTCGGCCTCTTCGAAGGCCTCGATCTGGCGACGGGCCAGCTCGACCTCGGCCTCGGTCGGCGCGAAGGCGGCGTTGGTCACGGCGACCTGCGCCGGGTGGATCAGCGTCTTGCCATCGAAGCCCATGTCACGCCCCTGATCGCATTCCGCCTTCAGCCCGTCGTCATCCTTGAAGGCATTGTAGACGCCGTCGACGATGACGCAGCCGGTGGCCTTTGCTGCCAGCAGGCACGTCCCCAGTACGCTCTGCATCGCCAACCGGTCCGGGCGGAAGCGCGAGTTCAGCTCCTTGGCGAGGTCGTTGGTGCCCATGACCATACCCCAGAGCTGCTCGTGCGCGCCGATGGCGGCGGCGTTGAGGATGCCGCGCGGGGTCTCCATCATCGCCCAGATCGGCTTGTCGGTAAGCTTGGCCAGCGCGTCGAGCTGCTCGGGGCTCTCGACCTTGGGCAGCAGCACCGCATCACAGTCCATATCGTTGGCCGCCGCCGCATCATCGCGCCCCCAATGGGTCTCGAGGCCATTGATGCGCACGATCTTGGTCCGCTTGCCATAGCCGCCCTGGCGTAGCGCCTGCGCCAGCGTCTCGCGCGCGGTCTCCTTCTCACCCGGCGACACCGCGTCCTCCAGATCGAAGATGATGGCATCGACGGCGAGCGTGCGCGCCTTGTCGAGCGCGCGCTCCTTGGAACCCGGGATATACAGCACCGAACGGTAGGGGCGCATCGTGAGGTCCATGAGACTCCTCCTCCAAGAAGAAATAAAGTTGCGCGAAAATGGTCAGCAAATTCCGAAAAGTGCAAGAGCCTTTGCGCCGCAATGCAGAAAAAGGCGGCGCGACCTTGGTCCAGTATAGGGCGCCGCCGTCCCTTCGCCGTCTCGTTAACCTTTCCTTGAGCAATGCCGGTCAGCCTCTTTGCCAGGGTGGCGGGCGCTGACGGGGGCGCGGTCAGGCCTTGGAGGGGCAGCACCCGCATCGCGCGGCCGGGCCGGCGGTGCCGCATCCGAAAGGGGCAAGCCGATGAACGTGATGAACGCGAAAGCAGCGATGACCATGCTGGTTTTGGGGGCGGTGATTGTGCCGCAGGTCCTGCAGGCCCGCAGCCCAGCCTGTGCGCCGCGCGACACGGTGCTGCGCAAGCTTGCGGATACGTACGGCGAAACCCGTCAGAGCATCGGCCTCAACGGCGACAATGCGCTGGTCGAGGTCTTTGCCTCGGACGAGACCGGCAGCTGGACCATCACCATCACCTCCGGCGCGGGCCTGACCTGCCTGATCGCGAGCGGTCAATCCTTCGAGACCCTGGCCGAGCCGCTGCCCTCCGCCGACACGGACGCATGATCCGCAATGCGCGGCCGGCGGCAAGCGCAAGAATCGTTCAGATTGCGTGCAATCGCAGCGTTCGGCCTCGGGATCATCCCCTGATCGGCTGAAAACCCGGTTTGCACGCATCCCGGCAGCCCCGCGCTAACCCTTCGATTTTCTTGTCTTTAGCGCCACCAATCACGCCTCTGCGCGGGCGCGCGCGCCCGATGCTGCCATGCAGCACCCTTGCGTGTGGCCGGCCAAACCCTTACGCAAACGTCGGAATTCACAAATGGAGCGGAGACAGATCCATGGCCAGACCCAAGATCGCCCTGATCGGCGCGGGACAGATCGGCGGCACCCTCGCCCACCTCGCAGCCCTCAAGGAACTGGGTGACGTCGTTCTCTTCGACATCGCCGAAGGCACCCCCGAGGGCAAGGCGCTCGACATCGCCGAGTCCGGCCCCTCGGAAGGCTTCGACGCCACGCTGAAGGGCACCCAGGACTACGCCGACATCGCCGGCGCCGACGTCTGCATCGTGACCGCTGGCGTGCCGCGCAAGCCGGGCATGAGCCGCGACGACCTGCTGGGCATCAACCTCAAGGTCATGAAGTCGGTCGGTGAAGGCATCCGCGACAACGCTCCGGATGCCTTTGTCATCTGCATCACCAACCCGCTCGACGCGATGGTCTGGGCGCTGCAGAAATTCTCGGGCCTGCCCGCGAACAAGGTCTGCGGCATGGCCGGCGTGCTTGACTCCGCGCGCTTCCGCCACTTCCTCGCGACCGAGTTCAACGTGTCGATGAAGGACGTGACCGCGTTCGTGCTCGGCGGCCACGGCGACACCATGGTGCCCTGCGTCCGTTACTCCACCGTCGCCGGTGTGCCCCTGCCCGACCTCGTCGACATGGGCTGGACCACGCAGGAGAAGCTCGACGCCATCGTGCAGCGCACCCGTGACGGCGGCGCCGAGATCGTCGGCCTGCTGAAGACCGGCTCGGCCTTCTACGCACCCGCGACCAGCGCCATCGAGATGGCGGAAGCCTATCTCAAGGACCAGAAGCGCGTCCTGCCCTGCGCCGCCTATTGCGATGGCGACCTCGGCGTGAAGGACATGTATGTGGGCGTGCCCACCGTGATCGGCGCCGGCGGCATCGAAAAGATCATGAACATCAAGCTCAACAAGGACGAGCAGGAGATGTTCGACACCTCGGTCAACGCCGTGAAGGGCCTTGTCGAGGCCTGCAAGGGCATCGACAGCTCCCTCGCCTGATCAGCGTACAAGACAGGAAAGGGGCCTCTTCGGCCCCTTTTCTTCAGGAACCAAGGCCGCCAATGCAATCGAGCGAAACACTTGGCTTTGTCTATGCCGCAAAAGGGGCCAAGTACATTGACCTGGCTCTCAACTCTGCGAGAAGCCTGAAAGACAGCAACCCAGGTGCGACAGTACATCTCTACTGCGATTCGCACCCTGCCGAGGGGCACTGTTTCGACGCGGTTCACCTCCTGTCCGAGTCCCAGTCGAAGCGGCCGAAATTCGAAGCCTTGCGGCGCGCAGAGTTCGATCGCACCATCTATCTTGATGCCGACACGTTTGTCTGCGCCGACATTTCAGACATCTTCTTCACGCTGGATCGCTTCGACATTGCCGGAGCGCATGTCGTCCTGCGGAACTCTCGGCACAGCCATCGCACCCACAAGATACAATTTCCGAACAGCTTTCCGCAGATCAACACGGGCGTTCTGGCGATCCGAAAATCCCAGCGGATGTCGGATTTTCTGGCGCAGGTCGATGCCGAGATGGCAGCCGCTGACAGCGTCGTCGATCAACCGATCTTTCGGGAACTGCTGTGGCACAGCGATTTGCGGATCGCGGTGCTTCCGCCAGAGTACAACTTCAAGCGTATCAACGAAGTCGTAACGATGTCCTCCGCCTACTGCGCCCCTCGGATCATCCACGACTCGGATCTTCGAAGGCCGGACGGCAAGGCCGCGAACGACGCGACGACGCTTGAGGGCTTCTTGCGACGCGGCGCCTACAGGCACCTGATCGCGCTGCTGTCTGCAGACAAGTTCTTGTCACCCGGATCGCAGAAGAAGGTCTCCCCCCTCGCCCGGGTCCCGCGCGCGAAACGCCAAGGAAAGCTTCGAAAGCTCCTCGGCCTCGGATAATCAAGCGCGCTTCGCGGCTGTGCGCGGCTCAAAGGCCCTTGAATCGCCATGCGCCGCGCTGCCCATCGAGGCCGCCGATCAGCGGAGCTGAAGCGCCCCAACAGCGCTCGACGCCGATCACCTCCTCAGGCGCCTTTCCGAGCGCGCCTCAAGGCTCGCGGCTCGCCCTTTCCCGACATACCCGACGAGACCGCCCGCGCGCTGCAGCGGGCGCGGCCGTCGCGGGTCGCGTGGCGCGACAGCCGCGCTGCACTCTCACCAGTGCGGCGCGGACGAGTGATTCACCCAAACAAGCGCGAACCTGCAGGTCGGCGCTAACATCGCAGGCAATCCGGCAACTGTTGTGATCACAGGTCTAAATCGTGTGATCACAAAGGTCGAAAAATGCTCGTAATTGGAGGGGTCGGGCAATATTTCGATTAACGAGCGCCGATATGCATGGCTATACCGGCAGGGAAATCGCAGCAAGACGGGAAGATTCTTTCATGAACATCCATGAATATCAGGCGAAGGCGCTTCTGCGCGACTATGGCTGCCCGGTCTCCGACGGCCGTATCGTGCTGACGGCCAACGACGCCAAGACCGCCGCAGGCGAGCTCGACGGCCCGCTCTGGGTCGTCAAGGCGCAGATCCACGCAGGTGGTCGCGGCAAGGGCTCCTTCAAGGAACACGAAGCCGGTGAAAAGGGCGGTGTCCGCCTCGCCAAGTCGGTCGAGGAAGCCGCCGACGAAGCCAACCGGATGCTCGGCCACACGCTGGTGACCCACCAGACCGGCCCGGCAGGCAAGCAGGTCAACCGCATCTACATCGAGGACGGCTCGGACATCACCTCCGAATTCTACCTCGCGCTGCTGGTCGACCGCGTCACGTCGCGCATCTCGATCGTCTGCTCGACCGAGGGCGGCATGGACATCGAGGAGGTCGCAGCCTCGACCCCCGAGAAGATCCTCTCCTTCTCGATCGATCCGGCGGTCGGCTACCAGGGCTTCCACGGCCGCCGCGTCGCCTTCGCGCTCGGCCTCGAGGGCAAGGCCGTGCGCCAGTGCTCCAACCTGCTCGGCAACCTCTATCGCATGTTCACCGACAAGGACATGGAGATGCTGGAGATCAACCCGCTGATCCTGACCACCGAGGGCGAGATCAAGTGCCTCGACTGCAAGGCCGGCTTCGACTCCAACGCGCTCTACCGTCACCCTGACATCGTCGGCCTGCGTGACGAGACCGAGGAAGACCCCAAGGAACTCGCCGCCTCGCAGCACGACCTCAACTACATCGCCCTCGACGGCGAGATCGGCTGCATGGTGAACGGCGCGGGCCTCGCCATGGCGACCATGGACATCATCAAGCTCTATGGCGGCGAGCCGGCCAACTTCCTCGACGTGGGTGGCGGCGCGACCAAGGAGAAGGTGACCGAGGCGTTCAAGATCATCACCTCGGACGACAACGTCAAAGGCATCCTCGTGAACATCTTCGGCGGCATCATGCGCTGCGACGTCATCGCCGAAGGCGTGATCGCCGCGGTGAAGGAAGTCGGCCTGCAGGTTCCGCTGGTGGTGCGCCTCGAGGGCACCAACGTGGATCTCGGCAAGAAGATCATCAACGAGTCCGGTCTCGACGTGATCGCCGCCGACAACCTCAGCGACGGTGCCGAGAAGATCGTGAAAGCGGTCAAGGGCTGAGCCTGATGCGGTCGATGCAGCATATCGCGCTTTTCGCGGAACACTCCGCGGGCCTGGCGGGTTGCCTCCCGAAAGGAGAGTCCCGTCATGTCGATCAAGCTGCCCGGCCGCACCAATCTGCCCACCCTGTCCAACAAGGCGCTTCCCGCCAGTCGCGACCGGCTGATGCCGGTGGCCTATGCCGGCGGTCTGCTGGCAGTCGGCGCGGCGCTGTTGATTGCCAAGCCCCGCTTCGGACACGTGCCGCCGCCCAATCGCATGGGCGACGGACCGCGTCGCAGCCGTCTGCGCCGTGCGGCGCAGCGCGGCCGGGACGGGGTGCAGGCCTTCGCGCCCACCAACGTGACGGATTCGCTCGGTCGCTCGCTGATCCTCGGGGGCGTCGCGCTCCTGTTGGCGCGGGTGCTGGACGAGGTCGCGGGACGCGACGGGCAGTAACGCCTCACCTTCTCACGTCTGAGCATTCCGGACAGTGCGCGCCCGAGGGCTGCGCGCTGTCTTGTCGTGTCATCGGCCCGCATCTCGCGGCGCCGTCTCAAAACATGCGCCGCGCGCTCGCGGCCCAATAAGGAGAACGCCACCAATGGCAGTCCTCGTCGACGAAAACACCAAAGTCATCTGTCAGGGCTTCACCGGCTCGCAGGGCACCTTCCACTCCGAGCAGGCCATCGCCTACGGCACCAAGATGGTCGGCGGCGTGACCCCCGGCAAGGGCGGTCAGGAGCACCTCGGCCTGCCGGTCTTCAACTCGGTCCACGAAGCCGTGCACAAGACCGAGGCCAACGCCTCGGTGATCTACGTGCCGCCGCCCTTCGCCGCCGACTCCATCCTCGAGGCGATCGACGCCGAGATCGAGCTCATCATCTGCATCACCGAGGGCATCCCGGTGCTCGACATGATGAAGGTGAAGCGCGCCCTGATCGACAGCAAGTCGCGCCTGATCGGCCCGAACTGCCCCGGTGTCATTACCCCCGACGCCTGCAAGATCGGCATCATGCCCGGCCACATCCACAAGCGTGGCAAGGTCGGCGTCGTGTCGCGTTCGGGCACCCTGACCTATGAAGCCGTGAAGCAGACCACCGACCTCGGCCTCGGCCAGTCCTCGGCCGTGGGCATCGGTGGCGACCCGATCAAGGGCACCGAGCACATCGACGTGCTCGACATGTTCCTGGACGATCCGGAAACCGAATCCATCATCATGATCGGTGAGATCGGTGGCTCGGCGGAAGAAGAAGCCGCAGAGTTCCTCAAGGAGCAGAAGAAGAAAGGCCGCTGGAAGCCGACCGCTGGCTTCATCGCCGGCCGCACCGCCCCTCCGGGCCGCCGCATGGGCCACGCCGGCGCCATCGTCGCCGGTGGCAAGGGCGACGCCGAGTCCAAGATCGAGGCCATGAAGTCGGCCGGCATCGTGGTCGCGGACAGCCCCGCCACCCTCGGCGAAGCCGTCGTCAAGGCGATGGAAGCCTGAGGAAATATCTTCGCCCCGGGCTTGCGTCCGGGGCGACCGGCACAAATGTCGGTCATCAGCAACGCGTGGTCCGGGTTTTGCCCGGGACGCGCCATTGAAAAGCCAAGCAGATTGGCTGAGCATCACGACAGGCGCCGGGCGGTCCGGCCTCTTTCCTGCTGCTACAGCGATCGGTCAGAAAGGAAGACGCGCGATGACGGATCAGAGTCCCAACGACCAGTTCCACGCCTCCAGCTTCATGCAGGGCGCGAACGCGGAGTACCTCGAACAGATGTACGCCCGCTACGCCAACGACCCCAACGCGGTGGATGCCGCCTGGGCGGAGTTCTTCAGCGCCCTCGGCGATGACGAGACCAGCGTGAAGGCCGAGGCCCAGGGCGCCTCCTGGCACCGGGCCGACTGGCCGCCGACCCCGGATGACGATGTCACCGCGGCGCTGACCGGCGAATGGCCGATGCCGATGGCCCCCGCAGAAGCCAAGGGCGCCGGCAAGAAGATCGCCGACAAAGCCTCCGAGAAGGGCGTCAGCCTGACCGACGATCAGGTCAAGCGCGCCGTGCTCGACTCGATCCGCGCGCTGATGATCATCCGCGCCCACCGCATTCGCGGCCACCTCGCCGCCGATCTCGATCCGCTGGGCCTGCACGGTCGCGACCCGCATCCCGAGCTCGACCCCAAGGCCTACGGCTTCACCGACGCCGACATGGACCGGCCGATCTTCATCGACAACGTTCTGGGCCTCCAGATCGCGTCGCTGCGCGAGATCATGGGCGTGCTCAAGCGCACCTATTGCGGCACCTTCGCGCTGCAGTACATGCACATCTCCGACCCCGAGCAGTCCTCCTGGCTGAAGGAGCGCATCGAGGGCTACGGGAAAGAAGTGAAGTTCACCCGTGAAGGGCGCCGCGCCATCCTCAACAAGATGGTCGAGGCAGAGGGCTTCGAGAAGTTCCTGCACGTCAAGTACATGGGCACCAAGCGCTTCGGCCTCGACGGCGGCGAAAGCCTGATCCCGGCGATGGAGCAGATCATCAAGCGCGGCGGCAACCTCGGCATCAAGGAAGTCGTGGTCGGCATGCCCCACCGCGGCCGCCTGTCGGTGCTCGCCAACGTGATGAACAAGCCCTACCGCGCGATCTTCAACGAATTCCAGGGCGGCAGCTTCAAGCCCGAGGATGTCGACGGCTCCGGCGACGTGAAATACCACCTCGGTGCCTCCTCGGACCGCGAGTTCGACGGCAACGAGGTGCACCTGTCGCTGACCGCCAACCCCTCGCACCTCGAGGCGGTGAACCCGGTGGTTCTGGGCAAGGTCCGCGCCAAGCAGGACCAGCTCGGCGATGTCGAGCGCACCCAGGTTCTGCCAGTGCTGCTGCACGGTGACGCGGCCTTTGCCGGTCAGGGCGTTGTGGCCGAGTGCTTCGCTCTGTCGGGCCTGCGCGGTCACCGCACCGGCGGCACCATCCACATCGTGGTGAACAACCAGATCGGCTTCACCACCGCGCCGCACTTCTCGCGCTCCTCGCCCTACCCCACCGACAACGCACTGGTGGTCGAGGCGCCGATCTTCCACGTCAACGGTGACGACCCCGAGGCCGTGGTCCACGCCGCCAAGGTGGCCACCGAGTTCCGCCAGAAGTTCGGCAAGGACGTGGTCATCGACATGTTCTGCTACCGCCGGTTCGGTCACAACGAGGGCGACGAGCCCATGTTCACCAACCCGGTGATGTACAAGCAGATCAAGAAGCAAAAGACGACGCTGACGCTCTACACCGAGCGGCTGGTCAAGGACGGCCTGATCCCCGAGGGCGAAATCGAGGACATGAAGGCGGCGTTCCAGGCCCACCTCAACGAGGAGTTCGAGGCCGGCAAGACCTTCAAGCCGAACAAGGCCGACTGGCTCGATGGCCGCTGGTCGCATCTCGACAAGCAGAAAGAGGGCAACTACCAGCGCGGCGAGACCGCGATCAAGCCCGAGACGCTGAAAGAGATCGGCAAGGGCCTGACCACGGTCCCCGAGGGCTTCCCGCTGCACAAGACCGTCGGACGCTTCCTCGATCACCGCAAGAAGATGTTCGAGAACGGCGCCGGCTTCGACTGGGCGACCGCCGAGAGCATGGCCTTCGGCTCGCTTCTCACCGAGGGCTACCCGGTGCGCCTGTCCGGTCAGGACAGCACCCGCGGCACCTTCTCGCAGCGCCATTCCGGCCTGATCAACCAGGACGACGAAGAGCGCTACTACCCGCTCAACAACATCCGCGAAGGCCAGGCCCGCTACGAGGTGATCGACAGCGCGCTCTCGGAATATGCGGTCTGCGGTTTCGAGTACGGCTATTCGCTGGCCGAGCCCAACTCGCTGGTGCTGTGGGAAGCGCAGTTCGGCGATTTCGCCAACGGCGCCCAGATCATGTTCGACCAGTTCGTGAGCTCCGGTGAATCGAAGTGGCTGCGCATGTCGGGCCTCGTCTGCCTGCTGCCGCATGGCTACGAGGGCCAGGGCCCTGAGCACAGCTCGGCGCGTCTCGAGCGCTTCCTGCAGATGTGCGGTCAGGACAACTGGATCGTCGCCAATTGCTCGACTCCGGCGAACTACTTCCACATCCTGCGCCGTCAGCTGCACCGCAGCTACCGCAAGCCGCTGATCATGATGACGCCGAAATCGCTTCTGCGTCACAAGCTGGCCGTGTCCAACGCCGAGGATTTCGTCACCGGTTCGAGCTTCCACCGCGTGCTCTGGGACGATGCGGAGAAGGGCCATTCGGAAACCACCCTGAAGCCCGATGCCGAGATCAAGCGCGTCGTGATGTGCTCGGGCAAGGTCTATTACGACCTGCTCGAGGAGCGCGATGCCCGCGGCCTCGACGACGTCTACATCCTGCGCATCGAGCAGTTCTATCCCTTCCCGGCGCTGAGCCTCGTGAAGGAGCTGGAACGCTTCAAGGGCGCCGAGATGATCTGGTGCCAGGAAGAGCCCAAGAACCAGGGCGCCTGGACCTTCATCGAGCCCAACATCGAATGGGTGCTGGGGCGCATCGACGCCACCCACAAGCGGCCGGTCTACGTGGGCCGCGCCACCTCGGCCTCGCCCGCCACGGGTCTGGCCAGCCAGCACAAGGCACAACAAGAAGCGCTCGTGAACGAGGCGCTGACCATCGAAGGGAATTGAGACTATGACGACCGAAGTGCGCGTCCCCACGCTCGGGGAATCCGTGACCGAGGCAACGGTGGCCACCTGGTTCAAGAAGCCTGGCGACAGCGTTGACGTGGACGAGATGCTCTGCGAGCTGGAAACCGACAAGGTGACCGTCGAGGTCCCCTCGCCGGTGGCCGGTGTGCTCGAGGACATCGTCGCCAATGAAGGCGATACCGTCGGCGTCGATGCGCTTCTCGCCAACATCGCCCCCGCGGGCGAGGCCGGCTCGACCACCGTCGAGGAACGCCCCTCCGCCGCCAAGTCCTCCTCCGAAGAGGCGCCGGCCTCCGGCGGTGACGCCCCGGTCGACGTGATGGTCCCGACCCTGGGCGAGTCCGTCTCCGAGGCCACCGTCTCGACCTGGTTCAAGAAGGTCGGCGACAGCGTCGAGCAGGACGAGATGCTCTGCGAACTCGAGACCGACAAGGTCTCGGTCGAAGTGCCCGCCCCGGCCTCCGGCACCCTGACCGAGATCCTCGCCGAGGAAGGCGCCACCGTCGAAGCCGGCGGCAAGCTTGCAGTCATGTCCGGCGGTGCCGGTGGTGCTGCCAAGGGCGCCGTCGAAGCCCCGGCGCCGAGCTCCGCCTCTGCCGCCGAGCCCACCACCTCGGGCCGCGGCGATGTCGAGGATGCGCCGTCGGCCAAGAAGGCGATGGCCGAGGCCGGTCTCGACCCGAAGGACGTCAAGGGCACCGGCAAGGACGGTCGCGTCATGAAGGAAGACGTCTCGGCCGCGATCGCCGCCGCCAAGTCGGC
The DNA here is from genome assembly GCF_017309175.1 of Salipiger bermudensis. Lineage (NCBI taxonomy): Bacteria > Pseudomonadati > Pseudomonadota > Alphaproteobacteria > Rhodobacterales > Roseobacteraceae > Salipiger > Salipiger bermudensis. The sequence continues at coordinate 106,260 of NZ_JAEKJV010000008.1, forward strand.
CCCGGCCGCCTCGTCCGCCCCGGCCCAGCCGCAGCGCGCGCCGAGCCCGGCCGAGGATGCCGCCCGCGAAGAGCGCGTCAAGATGACCCGCCTGCGCCAGACCATCGCGCGCCGCCTGAAGGACGCTCAGAACACCGCCGCCATGCTCACCACCTACAACGAGGTGGACATGACCGAGACGATGGCGCTGCGGAAGCAGTACAAGGACCTGTTCGAGAAGAAGCACGGCGTGCGTCTCGGCTTCATGTCCTTCTTCACCAAGGCCTGCGTGCACGCGCTGAAGGAAGTCCCCGAGGTCAACGCCGAGATCGACGGCAACGAGGTGGTCTACAAGAACTTCGTTCACATGGGCATCGCCGCGGGCACCCCGCAGGGTCTCGTGGTGCCGGTTCTGCGCGACGTCCACGAGAAGTCCTTCGCCGAGATCGAAGGCGAGATCGCCGAGAAGGGCAAGCGCGCCCGTGACGGCAAGCTCTCGATGGCCGAGATGCAGGGCGGCACGTTCACCATCTCCAACGGTGGTGTCTACGGCTCGCTGATGTCCTCGCCGATCCTCAACCCGCCGCAGTCGGGCATCCTCGGCATGCACAAGATCCAGGACCGCCCGATGGTCGTCAACGGCGAGATCAAGATCCGCCCGATGATGTACCTCGCGCTGAGCTACGATCACCGCATCGTCGACGGCAAGGGCGCCGTGACCTTCCTCGTCCGCGTCAAGGAAGCGCTCGAGGATCCGCGTCGCCTGCTGATGGATCTCTGATCCCGATCCCCGGGCGGGCCCGTCCCGCCCGGGATCCCCTTTCGGAGAGGGTTCATGCAGCGCAGCCCCGCGACCAGATCGACCACGCGCCCGACGGCCTCCGCCAGAGCCGCCTCCGCCCCCCGATGCCTCGCCGGCATCTGCCGCCGCGCTAGCTTCAAGATTCCGTCCAAGATGACCTTACAAACGGAGACCTGAGCATGGCCACGCAGCTTCTTCTTCACTTCCCCGGCTTCGATGAAGCCCAGTTCGACAGCGATGCCGAGAACCGCGCCAATGCCGGTCTTACCCTGCTGCAGCGCTGGACCGAGGAAAGCGGCCCCGGCCATTGGCTGCTGTTTTCCGTCAACGACCTGCCCAAGGCCAAGGGCTGGCTCGAGAAGAGCTCGGCACTCGGCCACGGCCCCGCCGCCTCGCATGTCCTGAGGACCGCCTGAGCATGAGCCCCGAACTCGCCGCCCTCGCCGCAACCGCCTTCATCCAGCTCGCCGCGGTGCTTTGGTCGCAACGCGCGCTCGAGGCCGATATCGGCCATGACGGCAACACCGGCACCCGCGAGGGGCTCGACGACCGCCTCTCCGAGCACACCAAGCGCCTGCGCCGGGCGCTGGCCAACCACACCGAGAATATCGGCCTGTTCATCATCGCCGTGGTGCTGGTCGAATTCACGGCCAGCAACGGCTGGATCACCGGGCTCGCCGCCTGGATCTTCGTCGCGGCCCGCGCCCTCTACCTGCCCGCCTACGCCTTCGGCTGGGTGCCGTGGCGCTCGGTGATCTTCATGGCGGGTTTTCTCTCCTGTTTCGTCATGATCATCGCGAGCGTCTTCTGACATGACCCCCGAGCTCACCGCCCTCGTCCTCGCCGCCCTTCTGCAGATCGCCCAGTTCGCCCTGTTTTCGGTGCTGGCCCAGCGACAGGTCGGCCCGAAATACGCCGCCTCGCCGCGCGACACACCACGCCAGCTTACCGGCTATGCTGGCCGCGCCCAGCGTGCCATGAACAACCATTTCGAAGGGCTGATCCTCTTCACCATAGCGGTGGTCGCCGTCACCTATGCCGACCAGACCTCGGCGCTCACCGTGCTCTGCGCGCTGGCCTATCTCGGCGCCCGCCTGCTCTACATCCCCGCCTATCTCTTCGGCTGGGCGCCCTGGCGCTCGCTGATCTGGGTGGTGGGGCTCGTTGCGACTGCCGTCATGCTCGTGGCGGCGCTCTTCTGATGAGGCCTCTTCTGGCCTGAAATATCCCGGGGTGAATGCGGCGCAGCCGCAGAGGGGCAGCGCCCCTCCCCGCCTAGACGACAAGGAAAGGACTACCACATGGCACAATACGACGTCATCGTCATCGGCGCGGGTCCCGGCGGCTACGTTGCCGCCATCCGCTGCGCCCAGCTCGGCCTCAAGACCGCCTGTGTCGAGGGCCGCGAGACCCTCGGCGGTACCTGCCTGAACGTGGGCTGTATCCCCTCCAAGGCGCTGCTGCATGCCAGCCACCAGCTGCACGAGGCGGAAGAGAACTTCGCCAAGATGGGCCTCAAGGGCAAGGCGCCCTCGGTCGACTGGAAGCAGATGCTGTCCTACAAGGACGACGTCATCGGCCAGAACACCGGCGGCATCGAGTTCCTCTTCAAGAAGAACAAGATCGACTGGCTCAAGGGCTGGGGCTCGATCCCCGAAGCCGGCAAGGTCAAGGTCGGCGACGAGGTCCACGAGGCCAAGAACATCATCATCGCCTCGGGCTCCGCGCCCGCTTCGGTGCCCGGCGCAGAGGTCGAGATCGACGAGAAGGTCGTGGTCACCTCCACCGGTGCGCTCGAGCTGCCGAAGATCCCCAAGAAGATGGTGGTGATCGGCGCCGGCGTGATCGGCCTCGAGATGGGCTCGGTCTACAAGCGCCTCGGCTCCGAGGTCACCGTGATCGAGTTCCTCGACACCATCACGCCCACGATGGACACCGAGGTGCAGCGCAACTTCAAGAAGATGCTGACCAAGCAGGGCCTCGAGTTCACTCTCGGCGCGGCGGTGTCAAAGGTCGAGACCAAGGGCGGCAAGGCCAAGGTCACCTACAAGCTGCGCAAGGATGACAGCGAGCACAGCGTGGATGCGGACGTGGTGCTCGTCGCCACCGGTCGCAAGCCCTACACCGAGGGTCTGGGCCTCGACGCGCTCGGCATCGAGACCACCAAGGGCGGCCAGATCAAGACCGACAGCCACTGGGCGACCAGCGTCAAGGGTGTCTACGCCATCGGCGACGCCATCGAGGGCCCGATGCTGGCCCACAAGGCCGAGGACGAGGGCATGGCCTGCGCCGAGGTCATCGCAGGCAAGCATGGTCACGTGAACTACAACGTGATCCCGAGCGTGATCTACACCCACCCCGAGGTCGCCTCGGTCGGCGCCACCGAGCAGGAGCTCAAGGACGCCGGCAAGGCCTACAAGGTTGGCAAGTTCTCCTTCATGGGCAACGGCCGCGCCAAGGCCGTGTTCGCCGGCGACGGCTTCGTCAAGCTGCTGGCGGACAAGGAAACCGACCGCATCCTCGGCTGCCACATCATCGGCCCGGCGGCCGGCGACCTGATCCACGAGGTCTGCGTGGCGATGGAATACGGCGGCTCGGCCGAGGACCTGGCGCTGACCTGCCACGCCCACCCGACCTTCTCGGAAGCGGTGCGCGAGGCAGCGCTGGCCTGCGGCGACGGCGCCATCCACGCCTGATCCGACCCACCGGTCGAAACGGAAAGGCCCCCGCAGCGTTCTGCGGGGGCCTTTTTCGTGGCATCTCTGCGCAGCTGCCGGCTCAGCCGTCGCGCCCGGGGATGAAGACCTCGCTCGCGCCACCGCGCGACGGGCGCCGCGTGGCGCGCTCGGGGCCTCCGCCCTGCGGGTCGATCCCGACCACCAGCGCCGCATCATAGCGCGCCTGCTGTTCCCGGATCGCCGCGAAGGCGCCCTCGCCCGCCTGCTGCGCGATGCCGTCATTGCCGTTCATCGTATCGCGCTCCGCCGAGCGGTCGTTGTAGGGCGGCACCGCGAGGTAGAGATACTGGCTCAGCGCGTCGGGGAAGAAAATCTGGCTGGTGAGCACCGTGCTCTCGTCGAGAAACACCTTGTAGTGGATGTGGGTCGTGCGCCCGCGATACCAGCCGGGATACATCGTGTCGAAACTGACCAAACCGTTCTCGTCAGAGATCTGGGTGCCGCGCAGGAAGGTTTCGCCGCTGGTGTCGTTGGTGCCGTCGCTGCCCTGCCTCGCGTAGCCCGAGTAGTTGCCCTGCGCATCGCAATGCCAGATATCGACCCGCGCCTCGGGCACCGGCCGGCAATCCGCCGTCACCACCTGCATCTGAAGCCGCAGCGGCACGCCCTTGCGATCCTCGGTGATGTCGGCGCGCAGCAGTCGTTCGTCGACGTAATACGGCCCCTCGGTGACCTCGGGCAGCACCATGCAGACATTCGGTGTCAGCAGCCCCGCCGCGCTGGCCTGTGCCCGCGCCTTGCTCGGGAACACCCCGACGCCGGTCGCCACGACCGGAGAGGCGGCGAAACCGGCGAGCATGGCACGGCGGGTGGGGCGAGGGGTATCGGCGGACATGGAAACTCCTGAATTATGAAACTCAGAAGTTCAACGTGGCTGCCCCCCGGTCCCGTTCCCCGGTTCCGAAAATAATATGTCTGCTCACCAAAGTGTGTTGCGCGCCCGCTCCGGGTACTCCCGCTCCCACGCGCCGGCCTCGATCTCGCCGCTGGTCATCTCGTCGAGGATCTCTCCAAGGCTTGGCGTCGCGGCGCTGTCGTCGCGCCCCCAGAGGCCGGAGCGCAGCAGCGCCTTCGGGCATTGCGCATAGACCTCGGCGATCTCGATCACCGCCACCGTGGTCGGCAGCATCGACTTGCGCCGGAAGCGCTCGCGCAGCGCCGCGTCATCGGTGAGCCACGCGGTGCCGTTGACGCGCACCACCACGTTGTCGCCGGGCACCATGAACATCAGCGAGATACGCCCGTCCGAGACGATGTTGCGCAGGCTGTCGAGCCGGTTGTTGCCGCGCCAGTCCGGCAGCGCCAATGTGCCGGGATCGAGCTCGAGCACCACCGGGCCGTCATCGCCACGCGGCGTGCCGTCGGTGCCATCGGGGCCGACGGTCGAGATCACGCAGAAGCGCGCGGCCTCGATCCAGCGCTGGTAGGCCGGGGTCAGCCGCTGCGCCACCTTGCGCAGCGCCGCGTCCGAGGGCGTACCGTAGAGCGCCTCGAGCTCGGCGCTGTCCTCAATCCTGCGCATGCGGCTCCGCCTCCTGGTGCAGCGCCTCGCTGGCGGTCTCGACCTCCTGCTCGAGCCGGGCGAGGAAGGCGTGCTTCGAGAGCCCCGGCTCGATCACCGGCAGGAACTCGACCACGGCAGTGCCGGGCTTGCGGTAGATGCCCTTGCGCGGCCAGAACAGGCCCACATTGGTGGCCGCCGGCACGCAGGGCTGGCCGGACTGCTGGTAGAGCAGCGCCGCGCCGACCTTGTAGGGCGCCTTGACGCCCGGGGCGACGCGGGTGCCCTGCGGGTAGATGATCAACTGGCCGGGCTCGATGGCGCCGCGATCCACGTCCTTCAGCATCTGCGAGATCGCCGCACCACGCTTGCCGCGATTGACCGGCACGCAGCCGATGCGCATGGCATATTGCCCCAGCACCGGGGCCCAGAGCAGCTCGCGCTTCATGATGAACTTGCCCGCCGGGACGGCGCCGAAGATCAGGATGATGTCGAGGAAGCTCTGGTGCTTCGAGGCGATGATCACCTCGCCTTGCGGCGGCGTGCCACGGACCTCGGTCTTCAGGCCGACCATCCAGCCTGCACTCCAGCGCACCCAGCGGCACCAGGTGAGACAGGCGGCGCGTGCGCCTTTGCGCGACAGCATCGCCCACGGGAAGAACAAGATGCCGATCACCGCCATCCCGCCATAGATCGCCACCAGAAACACCAGCGAGCGCAGCCATTGCAGCGCGTATGCCATCAACTCAATCCTCCAAGAACGCGGCGCGCGGCCACCGCCGTCGCGGCAAAGGCCACCACTGCCGCGAGCAGCGGCACCAGCGCCGGAATGCCCCAGTGCCAGCCGCGGAAACTCAGGCCGGTCAGGAAACCGGCGGTTTCGCCGCCGCTGGGCAACAGGGCCACGGCGCCGACACCAAGCACCGTGCCAACCGCTGCGCCGCTGAGCGCCCGCAGGGTGAAGCGGCGCACGAAGGCGCGCGCGATATAGGCGTCGGTCGCGCCCACGAGGCGCAGCACCGCGATGACCTGCGCATTGGCCGAGAGCGCCGCGTTGGCGGCCAGCGTCACCATGGCACCGACCGCCGCCGCGATGAGAAGCCCCGAGACCCAGCCCAGCATCTTCAGTCGCGCCGCCGCCGCCACCAGAGGCTTGCGCCAGCGGGCGTGATCGTCCAGCACCGCGCCCGGGACCTCGGCCTGTAGCCGCAGGCGCAACCCGGCAGCGTCATAGCCCTCCGAGGTTTCGGTCACCTCGATGAGCTGCGGCACGGGCAGATCCGAGACCGGCAGGTCGGGGCCGAACCACGGCGCGAGCAGCGCCTGCTGCTCGGCCTCGCTCAGCGCCCGCGCAGAGGCCACGCCCGGGGTCTGCTGCAACAGCCGCAGCGCCGCTTCGGTCTGCGTGGCCACCTGCCCCACCGGGGCCGAGATCCGCACCGTCGAGGCGCGCGCCAGCTCGTCGCCCCAACTCGTGGCAAGGCGGCCCGCCGCCAGCGACAGCGCCAGCGCGAAGACCGCGAGAAAGGCCATGGCAGCGGAGACGAAGAGCGTCAGCCGCGCGGTGAAACCGGTTGGTGGCACCACGCGGTCGGCGGCCTTGTCGCCGCGACCGAGCGCGCTGAGCGTGTGCAGCGACATCCTCACAGATCCACCCCCGCCGATTGCAGCCTGCGGTTGGCGATGCGCAGCACCCGCGCCTGCACCTGGCTCTTGGCGGCACGGATCAGCTGCAGGTCATGCGTCGCGATCAGCACGGTCACGCCCATCCGGTTGAGCTCGATCAGCAGACGCAGCAGGCGCTGCGACATCTCCCAGTCGACATTGCCGGTGGGCTCGTCCGCGAGCACCACCTCGGGCGACGAGATCACCGCACGGGCCAGCGCGGCGCGCTGACGCTCGCCGCCCGACAGCTCCGGCGGCAGCGCATTGGCGCGCGAGGACAGCCCGACCCAGCCCAAGAGCTCGCGCAGGTTCTGATCCTGCGCCGAGATCGGCTCTCCGGCGACGGTCAGCGGCAGGGCGACGTTCTCGGCGAGCGTGAGATGATCGAGGAACTGGCAATCCTGGTGCACCACGCCGATGCGGCGGCGGCTCAGGGCGACGGCATCGCGGTCCATCTCGCGCACATCGGTCCCGAAGAGCCGCGCCTGCCCTGCGGTCGGGCGCAGCGCGCCGTAGCAGAGCTTGAGCAGCGTCGTCTTGCCGGTGCCCGAGGGGCCGGTCAGGAAATGGAAGGAGCCGGGGGCAAGCTGCAGCGACAGCTCTGAAAGGAGCTCTCCGCCGCCATAGCTGTAGGCCACATTGTCGAGCTCGATCACGCTTGTTCCACCATCCCGAAATCAGGCCCTGTTGTGCATGAGCCGCGGCGCATATGCAATCCGCCGGGGTTTCGGAAAAGAGGCTTTCACGACTTGGGGCGGTAACTTATTGTGATCCAACAAGGACCAGCAGACCCTTGGCAGGATATGGGGACCAGATGCGGCTGATATGCCCGAATTGCGGCGCGCAATACGAAGTACCGACGAATGTCATTCCCGAAGGCGGGCGTGACGTTCAGTGCTCGAATTGCGGCCACACCTGGTTCCAGGCCCATCCCGACGATGATCCCGAGCTCGCGCAGGAGCTTGGCCTGCCCATCCCGGACGAGGACTGGCAGCCTGAACCGGAGGACGCGCCCGAGACCTCTGCGGAGCCCGAGGCAGACTTCGAGGACGCGTTCGAAGAAGCGCTCGACGCAACCGAAGAACAGCAGGCCGCCGTCGCGGATCCTTCCCCCGAACCCGAACCAGCGCCCGAACCGGAGGCGGCTCCCGCACCGCAGCCGCGTCCCCGGCCGCGCCGCGAACTCGACCCCTCGGTGGCCGAAGTTCTGCGCGAGGAGGCCGAACGCGAGGCCCGCCGTCGCGCCTCCGAAGCGGGCAGCCTCGAAACCCAGACCGAGCTGGGGCTGACCGAGCCCTCCGAGGACGACAGCGAGCGTCGCAGCCGGGAGGCGCGCGAACGCATGGCAAGGATGCGTGGCGAGGAGGAGGACGAGTCAGAGTCCTTCAGCTTTGCCGAAACGCCTCCCACTGCGCCCGAGCCGGAGCCTCAGTCGGACCCCACGCCGCGCGCGACCCCGGCGCCCGAGGGCACCGCCGCCGCCGCAGCAGCCAGCTCGCGCCGTGAATTGCTGCCGGACATCGAGGAAATCAACCAGACCCTGCGCGCCTCCTCGGAGCGCCGCAGCATGGAGACGCCTCAGGGCCGCGCCGCCGTCGAGGAAGAGGATGAGGCCGAGACCCGCGGCTTCAGTCGCGGCTTCCGGCTGGTGATCGCGCTCGCGGTCGTCGCGGTGGCGCTCTACCTGCTCGCCCCGACCATCGCCGAGATGGTCCCGGCCTCGACCCCGATCCTGGATGCCTATGTCGGCCAGATCGACACCGCGCGGCTCTGGCTCGACGGACAGGTGGGTGCGCTGGTGCAGCAGTTCGGCGGCGAATAGCCCCCACGAGAGAGCTTGGTGGGCCCGCTTCGCTGCCTGAGCCCTAGCGCCAGTTGAACGCTGAGCTGACGGCCGAGCGCGGCGCGCCGACTGCGTGTTTCGTTTTCATACAGTTTGTCCGAGGAGGCCCACCCGGAGGGGGCCTCCCAGACGCGTGTGCCGTCAGCCGCGGCCCTTCCACGGCACCAGAGCCTTCTCGGCAAACCGCATCAGGATGTCGATGCCGAACCCGATCACGCCGATCAGGATGATCCCCATGATCACGATGTCGGTGAGCTGGAACTTCGAAGCCACCATGATCATCATGCCCGCGCCCTTCTCGGCGGCGACCAGTTCTGCGGCCACCACGGTGCCCCAGCACACGCCCATCGCCACCCGCGCGCCGGTGAAGATCTCGGGCAGCGAGTTGGGCACGATCACGTGGCGCATGATCTGCGCCTTGGACGCGCCCAGAGAATAGGCCGCGTGCACCTTGGAGATCTTCACCCCCGACACACCCGAGCGCGCCGCGATGGCCATGATCCAGAGCGCCGCGAGGAAAAGCAGGATGATCTTGCCGGTCTCGCCGATGCCGGCCCAGATGATCACCAGCGGGATCAGCGCCAGCGGCGGCACCGGGCGCATGAACTCGACGATCGGGTCGAACCAGCCGCGGAACCAGTCGCTGAGACCCATCGCGTAGCCCAGCGGGATGCCGATCAGCGCCCCGAAGAAGAAGCCCGCGATGACCCGGAACAGCGACCAGCCGAGATGCTCCCACAGCGTGCTGTCGCGGTAGCCGTCCTGCGCAATCTCCTTGAGCCGTGCGAGCACCGCCTCGGGCGGCGGCAGCCAGATCGGTTCCATCTGCCAGCCCTTGCGCGGCTCGAAATTAAGCGTGCCCTTGGGCGACATGCCGACCCGGCCGAACTCGGTTATGACCTCGCCGCCCGGCGCGATCGGCTCGCCGTTGACCGCCACGACCGTGTGGCCCTCGTCGCGGCCATACCCGTCGTTGCGGTCGACCCGGATCAGCCCCGAGCGCCATGCGCCGACACTGTCGGAATCGTCCTTGGCCCAGCCCGCGCCGGGATCGACCTCGGGCGCCTCGACATCCTCGCCGACCGGGAAGACCCGCACCGTCACCGTGGCGTCGTCGGGCGCCGCACCCTCGGCCTCGGCGGTGTAGGTGAAGGTGGCGTCGCCCACGAAAGGCCCCGGCGCGTGCAGGAAGCCCGGCACCCAGGAGGAGCCGGTGAAGGCGCCCCAGAGCAGGAAGATCGTCAGCACCGAGATCACGCTGGCGATCCGGTTCGGACGCACCGCGCTCTCGTCGCCGAAGGTAACGGTCTTGCGGGCGGTGAAATCGCGCGTGGTCTTGTGCACCAGGAGCTTCACCAGGAAGAACGAGGCCACGAAGATCGCGACATAGATCAGCAGGACGATCATTGCGTCTCCTCCGTGCGGCCCATGATTTCCTCTTCCATGTCCCAGATCATCCCGAGGATCTCCTCGCGGGTCTTGTTGAACTCCGGGTGTTTCTTGACCGTGCGCAGGTCTTCCCCGACGCCAAGATCGGCGAAGGGCAGACGGTATTCCTTGTGGATGCGGCCCGGGCGCGGCGCCATCACCAGCAGCCGCTCGCCCAGAAGCAGCGCCTCCTCGACCGAGTGGGTGATCAGGATGATGGTCTTGCCGGTCTCCTTCCAGAGCTTCAGCACGAGAGACTGCATCTTCTCGCGGGTCAGCGCGTCAAGCGCGCCCAGCGGCTCGTCCATCAGGATCACGTCGGGATCGTTGGCCAGGCAGCGGGCCAGCGCCACGCGCTGCTGCATGCCGCCCGATAGCTCGTAGACCGCCTTTTCCTTGAAATCCCTGAGCCCCACGACCTCGAGCAGGTGATCGACGGTGCCGGCCCAATCCCGCTCGCGTTTGCCGGCCATGCGCGGGCCGAAGGCGACGTTCTCGCGCACGTTCATCCACTCGAAGAGTGCGCCCTGCTGGAACACCATGCCCCGCTCGGCGGCGGGGCCGGTGACGGTGTGCCCGTTGAGCCGGATCTGGCCCTCGGTGGGGGCGAGAAAGCCCGCAACGATGTTGAGAAGCGTGGTCTTGCCACAGCCCGAGGGTCCGAGCACGGAGAGAAGCTCGCCCTCGGCCAGATGCAGCGACACGTCCTTCAGCGCCTGCACCGAACTGCCGTTGGGCAGATCGAAGCGCATGGACAGGTTTTCGATTTCTAATCCGCTCATGGCCCCCGCCTGCCGGTGCGTTGCCGGCGCAGGAGCCTTGAACCGACCCCTGTCAAATTCGTCAAAGAGTGCCGGGCGCGGAGCAGGATCGCCCCGCGCCCGCGCGTGATTACATCTCCGAGGCCGCCTCGAGCGGGCCGGTGTTCACCGCGTCGGCATAGCTGTCGAGCGCTCCGTCGATGGAGCCCGCCTCGACGAACACGTCGGCCACGCCCTTCATGAACTCCTGTGCACCGCCGGCGAGCCACTTCTCGGTGAGCTGCTCCTCGACGCTCGGGAAGACGAAGGTGGCCAGCGTCTCGGCAGTCGCCTCTTCATCCATGCCGGCATCCTTGGCGATCACCGGCAGCATCATCTCGTGATTGGCCTCGTCAGCCCACATGGCGTTGGCCTCGGCGGTCACCGCGAGGAACTCGGCCACGATGTCCGAGTTCTCGGCCACCCAGCCTGCCGGGCCGGAGGTCACGTCGAAGACCAGGATGCCCAGCTCTTCCTTCTCGGCGCCGGTCAGCAGCACGTTGCCATGCTCTTTCATGCGGCGCAGCGAACCGCCCCAGCCGCAGGCCATGTCGACCGAGCCCTGGGCGATCGCCGCGGCACCATCCGGCGGCGCCATGTCGACGATCTCCATGGTCGAGATGTCGACGCCGAAGTGATCCATCTGCTTGAGAAAGCCGTAATGCGCCGCGGTGCCCAGCGGCACGGCGACCTTCTTGCCCTCGAGCTCGCCGGCGGAGTCCTTGTCGATTTCCAGCGCTTCGGCCACGACGCAGTTGTCGTTGTCGGCATAGCTCACCGCGACGTCGAGGATCTGCAGATCCTGCCCGGCGGAGGCGGCGACCACGAAAGGCGGCACGCCCTGGCTCACCGAAAGATGCACGTCGCCCGAGGCCATCGCGGCACTCATCGCGGTGCCGGTGTCGAAGCTCACCCAGTTGATCTCGAGGCCCATCGCCTCTTCGTACATGCCTTCGGCCTTGGCGTATTCGAACGGCATCGGCCACTCGAGGAAATACCCCACGGTCAGATCCTGCGCGCTGGCGGCGCCGGTCATCAGCGCGGCCGCGGCAGCACCCGTCATCAGGCCCTTGATCGTCTTCATCATGACTCTCCCTGTCATCCGACCCCTGCTCATCCGGCGGGGCCTTTGTCTGTGGCGCGGGCGTCAGGGCCGCGCGCTCGAGCCAATCCGAGCCGAAATTGAGCGGGCAATCAATGGTTTTCCCGGGAATTGCGCCCGTTTTCCGTGCAGATGCACAAGCCGCAGGCCCTCGTTCCTGATGCCGGTTTTCTCCGCAGCGGCGCCGGCGCAACTCTGCGCGGGCGGCCGATTGGGTTGCCAGTCCGGAATATGTGTGTGCTAACATTCGCGCCAGACGGCCCCGGGGCCGGAATCACGCTTCCCAGGAGACAGGACCAATGGACGGCACGCTCACGCAGAACGATCTCAGCCACGTTGTCGAGGCCGACAAGCGCCACGTCTGGCATCATCTGACGCAGCACAAGCCGTTCGAGACCACAGACCCGCGCATCATCGTCGAGGGCAAGGGCCTGCGGGTCTGGGACCAGCACGGCCGCGAGCATATCGACGCCGTCTCGGGCGCGGTCTGGACCGTGAACGTGGGCTACGGGCGCAAGTCCATCGTCGACGCGATCTCCGAGCAGCTGATGAAGCTGAACTACTTTGCCGGCGCCGCGGGCTCGGTGCCGGGCGCGCTGTTTGCCGAGAAGCTGATCTCGAAGATGCCGGGCATGAGCCGGGTCTACTATACCAACTCGGGCTCGGAGGCGAACGAGAAGGCCTTCAAGATGGTCCGCCAGATCGCCCACAAGCGCTATGGCGGCAAGAAGAACAAGATCCTCTACCGTGAGCGCGACTACCACGGCTCGACCATCGGCGCGATGTCGGCCGGTGGTCAGGTCGAGCGCAACATACAGTACGGCCCGTTCGCGCCGGGCTTCGTGTCGGTGCCGCATTGCCTCGAGTACCGCGCCCAGTGGGACCTGTCGGGCGAGGCCTATGGCCAGCGCGCCGCCGACGCCATCGAGGAAGTCATCCTGCGCGAGGGCCCCGACACCGTGGGCGCGCTCTGCCTCGAGCCGGTGACCGCCGGCGGCGGCGTCATCGTGCCGCCCCCGGGCTACTGGGAGCGGGTGCAGGAGATCTGCCGCAAGTACGACATCCTGCTGCATATCGACGAGGTCGTCTGCGGCGTGGGCCGGACCGGCACCCATTGGTTCGGCTATCAGCATTATGGCATCGAGCCCGATTTCGTCACCATGGCGAAGGGCGTCGCCTCGGGCTACGCCGCCATTGCGTGCTGCGTCACCTCCGAACGCGTCTTCGACATGTTCAAGGACGACGACAGCGATCCGATGAACTACTTCCGCGACATCTCGACCTTCGGCGGCTGCACCGCCGGCCCGGCGGCGGCGCTCGAGAACATGCGCATCATCGAAGACGAGAACCTGCTCGAGAACACCACCAAGATGGGCGACTACATGCTCGAAAAGCTGGCCGCGCTCGGCGACAAGCACGCGGTGGTGGGCGAGGCCCGCGGCAAGGGCCTGTTCCTCGGGCTTGAGCTGGTCAGCGACCGCACCACCAAGGAACCGGTTTCGGAAAAGCATATCGGTGCCGTGGTCGGGGCCTGTGCCGCCGACGGGGTCATCATCGGCGCCACCAACCGCTCGAACCCGGGGCTGAACAACGTGCTGTGCTTCGCGCCGCCGCTGATCGCCACGGCAGACGACATCGACCAGATCGTCGATGCGGTGGACCGCAGCCTGACCAAGGTCTTCTCCTGAACGATGACTGACGGCCCCCTGAACGATCTCGGGCAACCCGTCGGCCAGCCGGTCGACGGGAGCTTTCCCCGTCCGCGCCCGGAGCGCAGCGTCAACGAGGGTCGCTGCGTGCGGCTCGAACCGTTGACCGTGGCCCATGCGCCCGGTCTCTTCGAGGCCTTCGCCGAGGACAGCACGGGCCGTGGCTGGACCTACCTGCCGCGCGGCCCCTTCTCCGATCTGGCGGATGCGACCGACTGGGCCACCGGCGCCGAGGCCAGCGAAGACCCGCTCTATTTCGCCATCTGCACGCCCGATGGCCAGCCTGTCGGGTTCTGCTCCTACCTGCGTATCGATCCGGCCAATGGGGTGATCGAGGTCGGCTTCATCCACATGTCGCCGCGCCTGCAGAAGACCGCCGGCGCCACCGAGGCGATGTATCTGATGATGGCGCGTGCCTTCGACACGCTGGGCTACCGCCGCTACGAGTGGAAATGCGACGCGCTCAACATGCCATCGCGCCGCGCCGCCCAGCGCCTCGGTTTCCAGTACGAGGGCACCTTCCGGCAGGCCACGATCGTCAAGGGCCGCAACCGCGACACCGCGTGGTTCTCGGTGCTGGACCGGGAATGGCCGGCGCTGAAGGCCCGCTTCGAACACTGGCTGGCGCCCGAGAACTTCGACGAGGACGGTCGCCAGATCGCCAGGCTCGGCGCTGTCGCCTGAGGCGACGCCCTAGCCTTCCTCGCCCGCGCTGCGCAGACGATCCCTCAGATCGTGAAGCTCGTCGCGCAGGCGGGTGAGATCCTCAAGCGGAAGCCCGACGCGCTCGATCAGGCACTCGGGAATCCGCGCCGCCTGCTCCTGCAGTGCGCGGCCCTTGGCCGTCACCCGGATCAACACACGCCGCTCGTCCTTGCTGTCGCGCTTGCGCCTGACCAGCCCCTGCCCCTCGAGCCGTTTCAGCATCGGCGTCAGCGTGTTCGATTCGAGCCGCAGGTCGCGCCCAAGCGCGCCGACGGTGCGCCCGTCCTCAGCCCAGAGCGCCGTCATCAGCAGATATTGCGGATAGGTCAGCCCCAGACCATCGAGCAGCTCTGCATAGGCCTGCTGCATCGCATGCTGCGCCGAGTAGAGCGCGAAACAGATCATGTCGGGTGGGATGAGTTGCATCAGTTTTTGTTAAAACCCGTATGCCGGGATCGCAAGGGAGTTGAGTGTCGTTCGCTCCGTCTTTTTGGCCTCCATCGCGGCGCAAGTGTGGCGGCACCAGAACCGGAGCAAACCTCAACCCTGCGCCCAATGCGGCTGCATGCCAGCCTAGAGGCAGAAAATAACCATCTGTAAACAAACAAAAAGGACCGCCGAAGGGCGGTCCTTTCAAGGTCATGTCGTCCGGGGCTGGATCAGCCGTTGACGCTGTCCTTCAGAGCCTTCGCGATGGTCATCTTGACCTGCTTGTCGGCTTCTTTCTTGAACTGTTCGCCGGTGGCGGGGTTGCGCACCATGCGCTCCGGGCGCTCGCGGCAATAGATCTTGCCCACGCCCGGAAGGGTCACCGCGCCGCCTTCGGCGACTTCCTTGGTGATGATCCCGGTGATCGCATCCAGCGCGGTGGAGGCGGTCTTCTTGTCTGCGCCCATCTCCTCGGCCAGAGCGGCCACCAGCTGGGTCTTGGTCATCGGTTTCGCCATTTCATGGTCTCCTTGAACTGCCCGAACGATTGGGCCTCGATACGGGAAAGTAACATCATATGGAGTTCAAACACAACGATTAGGGGCTATTTGCAAGGGAAAACTGCGCATATAGCGGCGTATCGGCGGCGTTGCACCCATGTCAGAGGAAAGCTGTTTCCTCAAAGCTACGCAGCTTGCGGGAGTGCAGGCGCTCGAGCGGCATCCCGCGCAGCCGTTCCATGGCTCGTATCCCGATCATCAGGTGGCGCGCAACCTGGGTCTTGTAGAAATCGCTCGCCATGCCGGGCAGTTTCAGCTCGCCATGCAGCGGCTTGTCGCTGACGCAGAGCAGCGTTCCGTAGGGCACGCGGAAGCGGAATCCATTGGCGGCGATGGTCGCGCTTTCCATGTCGAGAGCCACGGCCCGCGACTGGCTCAGGCGCTGCACCGGGCCGGACTGGTCGCGCAACTCCCAGTTGCGGTTGTCGACCGAGGCCACGGTGCCGGTGCGCATGATCCGCTTGAGATCGTAGCCGTCGAGCTGTGTTTCCTCGGCCACCGCCTGTTCAAGCGCCACCTGGATCTCGGCCAGGGCCGGGATCGGCACCCAGACCGGCAGGTCGTCGTCGAGCACCTTGTCCTCGCGCAGGTAGGCGTGGGCCAGCACGAAATCGCCAAGGCTCTGCGAAGAGCGCAGCCCGGCGCAGTGGCCAACCATGAGCCAGGCATGCGGGCGCAGCACGGCGATGTGGTCGGTGGCGGTCTTGGCGTTCGAGGGCCCCACCCCGATATTGACCAGCGTGATGCCCGAGCCGTCCTTGCGCTTGAGGTGGTAGGTCGGCATCTGGGGCATCTTGAGGCTCGGCGGGATGGCCGTCTCGGGGTCTGTGATCTCGACATTGCCGGTCGAGACGAAGCTGGTGTAGCCGCTCTCGGGGTCGGCGAGCTGCTGGCGCGCATAGGCCTCGAACTCGCTGACATAGAACTGGTAGTTGGTGAACAGCACGTGGTTCTGGAAATGCTGGGGATCGGTGGCGGTGTAATGCGCCAGCCGCGCCAGCGAGTAGTCGATACGCTGCGCGGTAAACGGCGCCAGCGGCCCGGCGCCGTCCTCGGCCGGCTTTGCCACGCCGTTGACGATGTCGTCATTGGTCGAACTCAGGTCCGGCACGTCGAACACGTCGCGCAGGATGAAGCGCCCGGCGCCCTCCTGCGGCACGGCAAGGTCCGGATAGTTGGCGACGGCGAAGTGCACCGGCATCGGGGTCGAGGAAAGACCGACCTGCACCGCCACCTGATGGTTCTCAAGCAGCAGCCCGATCTGTTGCTCGAGGTAGTGCCGGAAGAGATCAGGCCGGGTGATGCTGGCGGCGTGGGTGCCGGGGGCCGCGACATGGCCGAAGCTCAGGCGGCTGTCGACCTTGGCATGGGTGCCGGTGGTGATCCGCACCTCGGGATAGAAGGCGCGCAACCGCACGCCGGGATGGCCGCTGGCCATGGCGTCGAGGAAGCGGTCATGCAGGAAGGTGACCGACAGCTCGTAGAGCGCGCAGAGCCGGTCGACGGCGGCCTTCGCCTCGGTAAAGAGCGCGGCCTCGGGGGCCTCGGGAGACACGATCTCCAGCGGTGCGTGGTTGTCCTGCATGCCTGCCTCGTCACGTTATTTGCGAGGCAGGGTGACACCAAGGCGCGGGGCGTTCAAGCGCTGGTGTGACCGTTAACGTCGCGGAGGGTTGCGGGGCGCATGCAGCGGATGGCGCACCAGCCTTTCCCGCCTCGGCGAGACCGCATCGTTCGGGACGCCGCCACGCCATCGCCGGCCCGCGGGGTGGCGAGCCGACCTCCGAACCTCTCGATTTATCGTACCCAGATCCGAAGGACCCAGACACGGCGCGCTTACATCAGCAAATCGCCAGCCCTTCGGGGCGGGCTGGCGATGGCGCGGCGGCCTTCGGCCTTGTTTCCGCGCAGTCGGGCCAGAAGCCGTAGCTCAGGGGAAAGCCGTCGTGCCCCCCAAAAAACAAAACACCCCGCGGCCTCAGCCCCGGGGTGCCCTGTCTCATCGAGGCGATGCCAGCCTCAGCTGCGCACCAGCGTTTCGTAGGTCTCGGCGATATCCAGCGTCAGCGCGCCGACCTCGAAGCTGTAATCGCCGATCTGCCCCACCGGGGTGACCTCGGCGGCGGTGCCGGTGAGCCAGCACTGCTCGAAGCTCTCGAGCTCCTCGGGCATGATGTGGCGCTCGTGCACCGTGATGCCCTTCTCCTTCAGGAGCTTGATCACCGTCTGCCGGGTCAGGCCGTTGAGGAAGCAGTCTGCCAGCGGGGTGTGCACCTCACCATCCTTCACGAAGAAGATGTTGGCGCCCGTCGCCTCGGCGACGTAGCCGCGATAGTCCATGAACAGCGCATCAGAGCAGCCCTTCGCCTCGGCGGCGTGCTTGGACATGGTGCAGATCATGTAAAGGCCGGCGGCCTTGGCGTGCACCGGGATGGTCTCCGGCGAGGGCCGCTTCCACTTGGCGATGTCGAGCTTTGCGCCCTTGGTCTTGGCGTCACCATAGTAGTTGCCCCACTCCCACGCGGCCACGGCAAGCTGCACCGGGTTGCGCGACGAGGCGACCCCCATGTCCGGACCGGCACCACGCCATGCCACTGCACGCACATAGGCGTTGGTGAAGCCGTTGACCTTGAGCACCTCGTCCTTGATCGCGTCGATCTCGTCGGCGGTGTAGGGGATCTCGAAATCGAGCGACTGCGCCGAGGCGATCAGGCGCTCGGAATGCGCGTGGCCAAGGAAGATCTTGCCGTTATAGGCCCGCTCGCCCTCGAAGACCGAGCTCGCGTAGTGCAGCGCGTGGGTCAGTACGTGCACCTTCGCATCCCGCCACTCCACCAGCTGCCCATCGAGCCAGATCTTTCCGTCGCGGTCGTCATACGCACCTTCCATAGCGAGTCTCCTTCTCGGCGCCTTTTCATTTGTTGCGCAACTTACGTCCGATCCGGACACATAATTGCGGAAAAACTGCGACTCGCTACCAGTTTGCTATTGGAATGTCAACAAGGCTGACTTAAAGTGCCGCAAAAGACGGAAGACGGAGGGGGCAGCAATGGCGGACGGTCCGGGCAGTCAGGGGCATGGCGGCGAGCTGCTGCTCTATCTCACCGATGAACAGCTGCGGCAGGGCATCGAGGCGATGTTCTTTGCGTATCGGGCCTTTACCGCCGATCCCGACCGCATCCTGCAGGGCCTGCATTACGGTCGCGCGCATCACCGCGCCATCCACTTCATCAACATCGCGCCCGGCACCACGGTCAACAATCTGCTGTCGATCCTCGGGGTCACCAAGCAATCGCTCAACCGCGTACTGCGCACCCTGATCGAGGACGGGCTGGTCGAGAGCAAGGTCGGCCGCGCCGACAAGCGCGAGCGTCACCTGCATCTGACCGAGGCCGGCGCCGCACTCGAGCACCAGCTTTCCGAGGCGCAGCGGGCGCGGATGCGCGCCGCCTACCGGCAGGCCGGGCCCGAGGCCGTGGCCGGTTTCCGCCGGGTGCTCGAGGCGATGATGGATCCCGAGATGCGCCGCCACTACTCCGGCCTGCGCGAGGCCCGCGGATGAGCGATCCCGACGCCCACATCCTGATCGTCGACGACGACGAGCGCATCCGCGGCCTGCTGCAGAAGTTCTTGATGCGCAACGGCTTCCTCGTCAGCGCCGCGCGTGATGCCGCCCATGCGCGACGCCTGCTCACCGGGCTCGAGTTCGACATGATCGTGCTCGACGTGATGATGCCCGGCGAGGACGGCATCTCGCTCACCGCGGCGATCCGCGAGACCTCGAGCACGCCGATCATGCTGCTCACCGCCCGTGGCGAGACCGAGGACCGCATCAAGGGGCTTGAGGCCGGCGCCGACGACTACCTCGCCAAACCCTTCGAGCCGAAGGAGCTCCTGCTGCGTATCAACGCCATCCTGCGGCGCATGCCCGAGACCCCCTCGGAGGAGACCGTGCCCAAGCTCATCGGCCTCGGGCCCATCCGCTACGACATCGAGCGGGGCGAGATGTGGAAGGGCGAGGAGCTGGTGCGCCTCACCGCGACCGAAAGCCAGCTGATGCGGATCTTCTCGGGCCGCCCCGGCGAGGCGCTGAGCCGGGCGCAGCTGGTCGAGGAACTCGGCCGGGACAAGGGCCAGGCGCAGGAGCGCGCGGTCGACGTGCAGATCACCCGACTGCGCCGCAAGATCGAAACCGACCCCAAGCAGCCGCGCTACCTGCAGACCGTGCGCGGCGCGGGCTACATGCTGGCGCCCGACTGACCGTCGGCCACCGCTGAAATTCGCACCTTGTCCCTGCCGGCCAATCGCGGTCTGGTGGCCCCGACCGATGAGGGAGGATCCGTCATGACCACGGCACTGATCACCCATGCCGACTGCCTCGAGCATGTCACCCCCGAGGGCCACCCCGAGCAGGTGGCGCGGCTCGAGCACGTGCTGCACGCGCTGGCCCCGCTCGACCTGCTGCGCCTGAGCGCCCCGCCGGCGAGCGACGAGGATCTCGCGCGGGTGCATCCGGCAGCCTACATCGCGCGCATTGCGGGCGCCGAACCCACCGAGGGCGTGATCGCGCTCGACGGCGACACCTGGATGTCGCCGGGCTCGATGATGGCGGCGCGCCGTGGCGCCGGGGCCGCGATGCGCGCCGTCGATGCGGTGATGTCGCGTGAGGCCCGCAACGTCTTCTGCGCCACCCGCCCGCCGGGCCACCATGCCGAGCGCGAAACCCCGATGGGCTTCTGCCTGTTCGGCAACGCCGCGCTGGCGGCGAAACACGCACTCGATCACCACGGGCTCGAGCGCGTCGCGGTGGTGGATTTCGACGTGCATCACGGCAACGGCACCCAGGACCTGCTGTGGGACGAGCCGCGCGCGCTGTTCATCTCGTCGCAGCAATATCCGCTATGGCCCGGCACCGGTGCGGCGACCGAGCGCGGCGGTCACGACAACGTGCTGAACCTGCCGCTCGCCCCCAGCAGCGGCGGCACCGAAATGTATCGCGCCTATACCGAGCAGGCCCTGCCCCGGCTGCGCGAATTCCGCCCCGACCTGATCGTGATCTCTGCCGGGTTCGACGCCCATCACGAAGACCCGCTGGCACAGCTGAACTGGAAGGATCAGGATTTCGCCTGGCTCACCCGCGAGCTCTGCCGCATCGCCGCCGATCAATGCGAGGGGCGGGTGGTCTCGGTGCTGGAAGGCGGCTATGATCTCGCCGCGCTGGCCGGCTCGGCCCGCGCCCATGTGGAAGAACTGATCGAGGCAGGAAAATGAGCGACACGCCCGTCGAGGAGATGACATTCGAACAGGCCATGGCCGAGCTCGAGCAGGTGGTGGGCCAGCTGGAACGCGGCGAAGTGCCGCTGGAGCAGTCGATCGCGCTCTACGAACGTGGCGCCAAACTCAAGGCGCGCTGCGAGACCAAGCTCAAGGAAGCCGAGGAAAAGGTCGCCCAGATCACCCTCGATGCCGAGGGCCAGCCCGCCGGGCTGAAGGCCGCCGAAGGCCTCTGACACCCGATGTTCCGCGACAGCCTGGAGGCCGGCGCCCGCGCCGTCGCCGCCCATTTCGATCATGTCCTGAGCGATGCCGCCGACCTGCCGGTGCTGCACGCGATGCGCTATGCCACCACCGGTGGCAAGGGGCTGCGCGGCTGGCTGGTGCTTGAGGGCGCGCGGCTGCACGACGTGGCGCCCGAGTGCGCGCTCTGGCCGGCCTGCGCCATCGAGGCGATCCACGCTTACAGCCTGGTGCATGACGACCTGCCCTGCATGGACGATGACGATCTGCGTCGCGGCCTGCCCACGGTGCACCGCAAGTGGGACGAGGCCACCGCCGTGCTTGCGGGCGACGCCCTGCAAGCCCTGGGCTTCGAGATGGTCTCGGACCCGCGCTGCCACCCCGATCCATTGGTTCGCGCCGACCTGACCCTGAGCCTCGCGCGCGCCGCCGGCGCGCACGGCATGGTGCTGGGACAGGCGCTCGACATGGCGGCCGAGCGCGCCGACGCCCCGCTCGATCTGCAGCAGATCACCGCGCTTCAGGCCGGCAAGACCGGCGCGCTCATCGCGTGGTCCGCAGAGGCCGGCGCGCGGTTGGCGCAGGCCGATCTCGCGCCGCTCACCGCCTATGCCGAGCGCCTCGGCCTAGCTTTCCAGATCGCCGATGACATCCTCGATGTCGAGGGCGACGCCGAAACCGTCGGCAAGGCGGTGGGCAAGGATGCCGGGCGCGGCAAGGCCACCTTCGTGTCGCTGCTCGGGCTCGAGGGCGCCAAGGCGCGCGCCACGTCACTTGTGACCGAGGCCTGCGACGCGCTATCTCCCTATGGTCACCGGGCCGATGCCTTGCGGGAAGCCGCCCGGTTCGTTATCTCCCGCCGGAACTGAGTGTCGAGGGACAGCATGTCTGACAGCCCCCAAACGCCGCTTCTCGACCGGGTGAGCTCGCCCGCCGATCTCAAGCGCTTCTCCGATGCCGAGCTCGAGCAGGTCGCCCACGAGCTGCGGGACGAGACCATCGCCGCGGTCTCCGAGACCGGCGGCCATCTCGGCGCGGGCCTTGGCGTGATCGAGCTCACCGTGGCGCTGCACGCGGTGTTCGACACGCCGCGCGACAAGGTGATCTGGGACGTCTCGCACCAGGCCTACCCGCACAAGATCCTGACCGGACGCCGCGACCGTATCCGCACGCTGCGCAAGAAGGGCGGGCTCTCGGGCTTCACCAAGCGCTCCGAGTCGCCTTACGATCCTTTCGGCGCCGGCCACAGCTCGACCTCGATCTCTGCCGCACTGGGCTTTGCCGTGGCGCGCGATCTCGGCGGCGTCTGCGACACCGGCGCGGGCGATGCCATCGCGGTGATCGGCGACGGTGCGATGAGCGCGGGCATGGCCTATGAGGCGATGAACAATGCCGGCCACCTCGGCAAGCGGCTGATCGTGATCCTCAATGACAACGAGATGTCGATCGCGCCACCCACCGGGGCGATGTCGTCCTACCTGTCGCGGCTCTATGCCGAGGAACCGTTCCAGGACCTCAAGGCCGCCGCCAAGGGCGCGGTCTCGCTGCTGCCGCCGCCATTCCGCGAGGGTGCCAAGCGCGCCAAGGAGATGCTCAAGGGCATGACCGTGGGCGGCACGCTGTTCGAAGAGCTGGGCTTCGACTATCTTGGCCCGCTCGACGGCCACGACCTGCACCAGCTGCTTCCGGTGCTGCGCATGGTGCGCGCCCGCGCGAACAAGCCGATCCTGCTGCACGTGCTGACCAAGAAGGGCAAGGGCTACGGCCCGGCTGAGGAGTCCGCCGACCGCGGCCACGCCCGAGCGAAGTTCGACGTCGCCACCGGCGAGCAGAAGAAGGCGCCCTCCAACGCGCCGGCCTATACCAAGGTTTTCGCCAAGGAGCTGACCCGCCTCGCCGCCGAGGACAGCCGCATCTGCGCGGTGACCGCCGCCATGCCCGACGGCACCGGGCTCGACCTGATGGCCGAGCGCTACCCCTCGCGGGTCTTCGACGTGGGCATCGCCGAGCAGCACGGCGTGACCTTCGCCGCCGGTCTCGCGGCGGGCGGGATGAAGCCGTTCTGCGCCATGTACTCGACATTCCTGCAGCGCGGCTACGATCAGGTGGTGCATGACGTGGCGATCCAGCGCCTGCCGGTGCGCTTCGCCATCGACCGCGCCGGGCTCGTTGGCGCGGACGGCGCCACCCATGCCGGGGCCTACGACATCGCCTTCATGGCCAACCTGCCGGGCATGGTGGTGATGGCCGCCGCCGACGAGGCCGAGCTCAAGCACATGGTGGCCACCGCCGCCGCGCATGATGAGGGCCCGATCGCCTTCCGCTACCCGCGCGGCGAGGGCGAGGGGGTCGAGATGCCGGAAGCTGGCGAGATCCTCGAGATCGGCCGCGGCCGCATTGTCTCGGAGGGCAAACGCGTGGCACTCCTGAGCTTCGGCACCCGGCTCGGCGAGGTCCGCAAGGCTTGCGAGAAGCTCTCGGCCCGGGGCATCACGCCCACCGTCGCCGATGCCCGCTTCGCCAAGCCGCTGGACCGCGACCTGATCCTGCGGCTCGCGGCGGAGCACGAGGCGCTGATCACCATCGAGGAAGGCTCGGTCGGCGGCTTCGGCAGCCACGTGGCGCAGCTGCTCTCCGACGAGGGCGTGTTCGACCACGGGCTGAAGTTCCGCTCCATGGTGCTGCCCGACACGTTCATCGACCATGCCAGCCCCGACGACATGTACGAGAGCGCCGGCCTCGACGCGCGCCATATTGAGGAGAAGGTCCTCACCACCCTCGGCGTCGACCTCCTGAGCCGCAAGGCCTGACGCAAGACTCATCGGGCGCAACAGCGCTCGCGCCCGGCCTCGGCACAGGTGTCAGCGTAGGACGCCTCCGGCGGGAGTATTTTTGACGAAGAGAAGCCAGGGGCACAGCGCTCCTGGCTTCTCTGGTTCTAAAATACCTCGGGGGTGAATTGGCGCACAGCGCCAAGAGGGGGCAGCGCTCCCTGTCTTCGCGCGCGACAGCCACCAGACAGGCGCGGGTCAGACGCGGGACACCATCATCCCGCCAGCGCCGCGGGCACGATGAGCCGCGTCCCCGGCACCGCAAGCACGGCGATCTCACGAATATGCTCGCGGCGAAAGGCGAGGCAGCCCTCGGTCGGGTAGCCTGGACGCCGCCACTGGTGCAGGAAGATCGCCGAGCCGCGCCCCGCCTGCGCATCGGGCCAGTTCCAGTCCGTGGTCAGCACGATGTCGTAGAGCGGATCGGCCCGCCGCATGCGTTCGTGGCTGAGCCGGTAGGGCGCCCGCACCAGCGTGTTGTAGGCGGCATCGCCCGACGCATCAGACCACAGATCGCCCGGCAGGATCGGCCGCGACCACGGCGCAGGCGCCGGCACACGGTCCGGCCGATGAAAGCACAGGGCGATGCGGTGGTCCCCCACCGGCGTCGCGCCATCCCCCTCGCGCTTGTCGGCGCGGATCCCCCCCTTGCCGACCGAGCAGGGCCAGAGCCGCCCCGCAAAGCGCAGCCCCATCGGCGTGAGAACCATCTCCATGCGATCCCTCCTCCGGGCCTAGAGCAGGTGGCCCGACTTGGCCGCCTTCGTGGCGAGGTAATGGGCGTTGAACGCGGTCTTGCCGACCTTCAGCGGCACCCGCTCCGCGACAGCGATGCCGCTGCGCTCCATCATCGCCAGCTTGTTGGGGTTGTTGGTCAGCAGACGCACCGAGCCGAACCCCATCCGGCGCAGGATCTCGGCGCCGAGGCGGAAATCGCGCTCGTCATCCTCGAAGCCCAGACGGTGATTGGCCTGCACCGTATCAAAGCCCTGATCCTGCAGCGCGTAGGCGCGCATCTTGTTGGCGAGCCCGATGCCGCGGCCCTCCTGATTGAGGTAGAGCAGCACCCCGTGCCCCTCCTCGCCCATCTTCGAGAGCGCCGCGTGCAGCTGCGGGCCGCAATCGCATTTCAGCGAACCCAGCACGTCGCCGGTGAAACAGGCCGAGTGCAGCCGCGCCAGCACCGGCGCGTCGCGGTCGGGGCGACCGACCTCGATGGCGTAATGCTCCTCGGAGCCGTCCTGCGGGCGGTAGATATGCAGCCGCGCGGTCTCGGCGGTCTCCAGCGGCACCCGCGCCGAGACCACGTGATCGAGGTTCGACAGCAGCAGCATCGACGGCGCCGCCGCCACCCCGTCCACCAGCGTCAGGTTCTCGCGCAGCGCCACGCCCTGCGGCGCCTCGAGTTCGAGCACCAGTGCCGCCGGCAGCAGCCGCGCCGATTTCGCCAGCGTGATCGCCAGCCGGTGCAGCGCAACGTCGCCGCCGCGCCGCTCCTGCAAAGGCCCCTTCATCGGCATGGCCAGATCGTCGGCCGGGTCGGCAATGCTGCGCACCCAGTCGAGCCCCGCATCCCCGGGCAACGCCACCCGCGCCAGATCACCATCGTAGACCCGCGCCTTCAGCGTCGCGGCCCGGCGCGCGGTCAGCACCAGGTCAAGCTCTCCGCCGGCCTCGCGGACCAGCGCCAGCCGCTCGGCCGAGACCGTCTCGGCAGCCAGCAGCAGAAGCCCTCTGCCGCCGGCGCCCGACAACACCACCGGCACCCCCATGCGCAGGTCGGCGCGGGCGCGGGCGAGGATCTCCATCAGGTTGGGTGCAAGCGGCATGGGGCGGCCTTCCGGGACAGCGGCGCTGTAACAAACCAGCATCGAACTTGTAACAAAAGCCCTCCTGCAACACGAGGGCGTGAGACTGGTGCAGCAAAACTTGCCCGCACGCAACGGTGTTTCCATGTGAGGGGAAACGTGAATGGAGACAGACACATGGCTCAGATCAAGAACATCCTTCTGGTCGACGACGATGACGACCTGCGCGAGGCCCTGGCCGAACAACTGGTGATGACCGAGGATTTCGAGGTCTTCGAGGCAGAGACAGCCGCCGCCGCCATGGGCCGGGTCAAGGAACAGAATTACGAGCTCATCATCCTCGACGTGGGCCTGCCCGACAATGACGGGCGCGAACTCTGCCGGCTGATGCGCAAGCAGGGCGTGAAGGCGCCGATCATCATGCTGACCGGCCACGACACCGACGCCGACACCATCCTCGGGCTCGATGCCGGCGCCAATGACTACGTCACCAAGCCGTTCAAGTTCCCGGTTCTTCTCGCCCGGATCCGCGCCCAGTTGCGCCAGCACGAGCAATCCGAGGACGCGGTCTTCACCGTCGGCCCCTACACCTTCAAGCCGTCGATGAAGCTGCTGGTGACCGAGGACGACCGCAAGATCCGCCTCACCGAGAAAGAGACCAACATCCTCAAGTTCCTCTACCGCTCGACCGAGGGCGTGGTGCCGCGCGATGTGCTGCTGCACGAGGTCTGGGGCTACAACGCCGGGGTGACCACCCACACGCTCGAGACCCACATCTACCGCCTGCGCCAGAAGATCGAACCCGATCCCTCGAATGCGCGCATCCTCGTGACCGAGTCGGGGGGATACCGTCTGGTTGCTTAATCAGCCAAGCGCCCGGACGCCCGGGACGGCCTGCCTCCGGCGGGAGTATTTTTGACGAAGAGAAGCCAGGGGTGCCGCGCTTCTGGCTTCTTTGGTTCAAAAATACCTCGGGGGAGTCCGCGGCACGCGGACGGGGGCAGCGCCCCCGGGCAAGCAACCCGAACAGAAAGGCCGCCCGGGGGTTCGGGCGGCCTTTTTCATTTTCAAGGATGCGCGGCTTACTCAGCGGCGCGGATCGGGGTGTCGTCGGTCACCGGCAGGGACGGGTCGCCGTGCTGGCCGGTTTCCAGCGCGCGGCGCACGCCGGCCTCGTAATCGGGGTGCACCTTCTTCAGCACAGCCAGCCAGCGCTCCTTCACACCGTCGGTACAGGGCGCCATGCCGCCAGCCATGTTGCGGTGCAGCCGGTCGCGCTCGTCATCGTCGAGCACCTCTGCATAAAGGGCGCGCGGCTGGACGTAATCGACTTCGCTCTCTTCCTGATCGAAGCGCGCGGCGACGGCCTCGGGGTCGATGCGCATCGGCGGCTCCTGCACGCTTTCGTCCGCCACCGGGCCGTCATACTGGTTCGGCTCGTAATAGGCGTCGGGATTGCCGAAATCATTGGTGAAGAACCGCATGGCGCCGTCCTTGTGGTAGTGGTTCACCTTGGCGTTCTTCGGTGCGTTGGCGGGCAGCGCCTCGTAATGGGTGCCAAGGCGGTAGCGGTGCGCGTCGGCGTAGGACAGGATCCGCGCCTGCAGCATCTTGTCCGGCGAGAAGCCGATGCCCGGCACCACGTTGTTCACGTTGTAGGCGGCGTTCTCGACCATCTGGAAGTAGTTCTCAGGGATGGTGTTCATCTCGAGCTCGCCGACCTCGATCAGCGGGTAGTCTTCGTGCGGCCAGACCTTGGTCAGGTCGAACGGGTTGAACGGCGTTTCGAGCGCCTCTTCCTCGCTCATGACCTGAATATACATGGTCCATTTCGGGAAATTGCCCTCGGTGAGCATGTTCCACAGCTCTTCCTGGTAGCTCTCGCGCGTCTGGCCGATGATCTCGGCCGCCTTGGCGTCGGACAGCCAGTCATGCCCTTGCTGGGTCTTGAAGTGGAACTTCACCCAGTGACGCTCGCCCTCGGCGTTCCACATCGAAAAGGTGTGCGAGCCGTAACCGTTCATGTGCGCGGGGGTGCGCGGGATACCGCGGTCCGACATCAGGATGGTGACCTGGTGCACCGATTCGGGCTGCGCCGCCCAGAAGTCGAACATCGCCTCGGGAGAGCGCATGTTGGTCTTTGGGTGCCGCTTTTGCGTGCGGATGAAATCGGGAAACTTGAACGCATCGCGGACGAAGAAGATCGGGGTGTTGTTGCCCACCATGTCCCAGTTGCCGTCCTCGGTGTAGAATTTCAGGGCAAAGCCGCGCACGTCACGCTCTGCATCGGCGGCGCCGCGTTCGCCGGCGACGGTGGACCAGCGCGACAGCACCTCGGTGGTCTTGCCAACCTCGGAGAACAGCTTGGCGCAGGTGTATCTGGAGATGTCATGCGTGACCGTGAAGGTGCCCTGAAGCCCCCAGCCCTTGGCATGCACGACCCGCTCGGGGATGCGCTCGCGGTTCTGATGCGCAAGTTTTTCAATCAGTTGGTGATCCTGCATCAGCACAGGGCCGCGGCTGCCCGCGGTCTGCGACGTGCGGTTCGTGGGATAGGGCGCACCGGAGGTGGAGGTGAGGGTCGGCTTGTCGGCCATGGGTCTCTCGCTTTCTCTCTGTCGTGACGGAGGGGCGATCTTGCGATCGTGGGCAGCAGGCAGTGCGCCCGTCATTACCCGCCCAACGACAGCGGCGGCCCTTTTGTTCCCACGCGCACCAGGCCCGCGACGGCAGAGGCGCACGTCGGTCGGCATCTCTTCGCGCAACGGCGGGGTTCCGTTTGCGTCAGATCAAAGCATCATTGTTCAGATAGCTTTAGTTCCTATATGACAGAGATCCCGTTGCATGTGCGGGCATTCACATGCACCTCCCTGTTGGACCTGGCCGGGCGTCACGCCCGGCCTTTTTTCGTCAGCATACCGTTTACCACCGCACGCGGCCGCCCCTGACGACGGCCAAGAGCGTTTGGCGCGCGCCGGCGCGCCGTGCTACACAGGACGCAATGGACTTCGACCTTCAGAACGACACGCTGAGCCCGGTGCCCCGCCGGCTCGAGCATCCTTACGACAACGTGCCGGTCCTCGACTGGTGGAAATACGATTACGACCACGTTTTTGTCGTGCTGAACCCGTTTTACCGGGTGCCCGGCTACACCCCCGAGACCGCGAGCTTCGGCCCGATGCGGGTGTCGATGGACCCCGAAACGCTCATGGAGCAGATCGAGGAGGGCGGCATGCCAGAGCCGCTCAACCCCGCCCCCGAAGGCTTCGAGGATCTCATCAAGCAGACCGGGGAGGCGGTGGCGTGGTCCGACGTTGCCTTTGCCATCGGCGCCACGGATTTCGACCGCTTTGCGCGCACCGTCTGGCTGCAGGCGATCGGCGGCGAAATCCCCGAGGCGGATCAGGACCTCGCCGCGCGTCTGGCGGAATACTGCGAGCGCACCGGCCTCTACCACCCCGAGGAAGACCTCCTGCCGGCGGCGATGGAGCCTGTGCTGGGGCGTTACCTCGCGGCATTGGGCCAGACCGACGTGATGCTCTGGAGCGAATGGCGCGAGGTTTCTCGCCTCGCACCGCTGGACACCTTCGCACGCGAGAACCCGGCCTCGGGCCTGCCCGGCGAGAAGCTCTCGGCGGTGGCCGCTCCGGGCCTGCTGCTGAGCTGGGGCTATGACGACATCGCCGGGCTGCTGGCGCTGACCGACGCACAGCGCGCCCGCGCGAACCCGGCCGACTATTTCGAGGGCTACTGGGCCGGCGCCGAAACCACCTCGCTGGTCTTCGCCCCCGAAGGCGCCCCGCCGCCCTCTCGTCGCAACTGATTCACAGCGCCGCCCAAGACACCACGCGCAAGTGACAGCCCCCGAAATGCGAAACGCCCCGGTCAGTGACCGGGGCGTTCCTTTATCTGCATCAGGTGAGAGGGGCTCAGTCGGCCGCCTCTTCCTTCTTCTCGGCAGAGACTTCCTCGCCGGTTTCCTGATCGACCATCTTCATGGCGAGGCGCACCTTGCCGCGATCGTCGAAGCCGAGCAGCTTCACGAAGACTTCCTGGCCTTCCTTCAGCACATCGCTCGGGTGGTTCAGGCGGCGGTTCTCGATCTGGGACACGTGCACCAGACCGTCGCGCTTGCCGAAGAAGTTCACGAAGGCGCCGAAATCGACGATCTTCACGACCTTGCCCTTGTAGACCTTGCCCTCTTCCGGCTCGGCCACGATCGAGTGGATCATGTCATAGGCCTTCTGGATCGACTCGCCGTTCGGCGACGCGATCTTGATCAGGCCTTCGTCGTTGATGTCGACCTTGGCGCCCGACACTTCGACGATCTCGCGGATGACCTTGCCGCCCGAGCCGATCACTTCACGGATCTTGTCGGTCGGGATCTGCATCATCTCGATGCGCGGCGCGTGGACCGAGAACTCGCCGGCCTCGGACAGCGCCTTGCCCATCTCGGAGAGGATGTGCATCCGGCCGTCCTTGGCCTGTGCCAGCGCCTTCTTCATGATCTCGGGAGTGATGCCCGCGACCTTGATGTCCATCTGCAGCGAGGTGATGCCGTTCTCGGTGCCTGCGACTTTGAAGTCCATGTCGCCGAGGTGATCCTCGTCGCCGAGGATGTCGGTCAGGATCGCGTACTCGCCGTCATCTTCCAGCACCAGGCCCATGGCCACACCGGCCACCGGGGCCTTCAGCGGAACGCCCGCATCCATCATCGACAGCGAGCCGCCGCAGACGGAAGCCATCGAGGACGAGCCGTTGGACTCGGTGATCTCGGAGACCAGGCGGATGGTGTAGGGGAAGTCGGTCGGAGCCGGCAGCACGGCCTGCAGTGCGCGCCATGCCAGCTTGCCGTGGCCGATTTCGCGACGACCCGGGGAACCGACGCGGCCCACTTCGCCCACCGAGTAGGGGGGGAAGTTGTAGTGCAGCAGGAAGTTCGAGCGGAAGTTGCCGTGCAGCGCGTCGATGATCTGCTCGTCGTCGCCGGTGCCCAGCGTGGTCACGACCAGCGCCTGGGTTTCGCCGCGGGTGAACAGCGACGAGCCGTGGGTGCGCGGGAGCACCGAGGTTTCCGACTGGATCGGGCGGACCTGGTCGAGCGCGCGACCGTCGATGCGGCGCTTGTTCTTGACCACGTCGGCGCGCAGAACGGTCGACTCGAGCTTCTTCAGAGCCGAGCCAAGGTTCGCGTCCTCGAGCTGCTCTTCCGAGAGCTGGCCCTTGATCTCTTCCTTGGCGGCCGAGACCGCGGCAACGCGTTGCTGCTTGTCGGTGATCGCATAGGCGGCACGCATCTTGTCTTCGCCAAGGCCCTTCACGACCTCGTACAGCGCCGAGTATTCCGGCGGCTGGAAGTCGAACGGCTCTTTCGCGCAGTCTTCGGCCAGCGAGACGATCAGGTCGATGACAGGCTGGATCTGCTCGTGCGCGAAGGTCACCGCGCCCAGCATCTCTTCCTCGGTCAGCTCATAGGCTTCCGATTCCACCATCATCACGGCGTCCTTGGTGCCGGCCACGACGAGGTCGAGACGCTGCTCGGGGTTGTTGCGCAGCCCCTGCATGTCGTCGACGGTCGGGTTCAGCACGTAGTCGCCATCCTCGAAGCCGACGCGGGCGCCGGCGATCGGGCCCATGAACGGCACGCCCGAGATGGTCAGCGCAGCCGAGGCGGCGATCATCGCGACGATGTCGGGGTCGTTGACGAGGTCGTGGCTCAGCACGGTGCACATCACCAGCACTTCATGCTTGAAGCCGGGGACGAACAGCGGGCGGATCGGACGGTCGATCAGGCGTGCGGTCAGCGTCTCTTTCTCGGTCGGACGCGCTTCACGCTTGAAGAAGCCGCCGGGCACCTTGCCCGCGGCATAGTATTTTTCCTGGTAGTGGACGGTCAGCGGAAAGAAATCCTGACCCGGCTTCGGCTCTTTCGCGAAGGTCACGTTGGCCATGACGGAGGTCTCGCCCAGCGTGGCGATGACGGTGCCGTCGGCCTGACGGGCAACCTTGCCCGATTCCAGCGTG
Source organism: Salipiger bermudensis (assembly GCF_017309175.1). Lineage (NCBI taxonomy): Bacteria > Pseudomonadati > Pseudomonadota > Alphaproteobacteria > Rhodobacterales > Roseobacteraceae > Salipiger > Salipiger bermudensis. Next base: position 137,701 of record NZ_JAEKJV010000008.1, read on the forward strand.
AGCGTCTCTTCGCCCCACTGCATCGATTTCTTCGTAATGTTGAACATGTTCATATCCTGTGAGGGAGCACTCGCGGGCCCTCCCGCGTCTCCCGTTTTCGTGGCGGCCCCATTGCCGCCGCCCCCTATCCTCCTGCACGCGCCCGGGGGCCAAGGGCGTCACGTCTCAGATGGCGCGGCCATACAGTGTTTTCCCCATGATTGAAAGAAAAACCCGCGGTGCGTCACCCCCGCCAGCAGATCGTAAGCGCATCGCGAGATTTCAAGCCGCAAGGCATTCCGCGCCAGGCGAGCAGCGCTCTATCGCCGGCAAACACTGACCTTGCAGCCCTCTCGCTGACCGCTCACCTGGCAACGCCGAGACAGCGAATGATCGATGTCCGGCACTGGTTTCACAATCGTGATCAAACCTGCAGCATGTCGTCGGTGAGCGCCGCCAATTGCTCGGACTGGAACCGGATTCTGGTATTCTCCGTTTCGAAGACGAGGTGGTCGCCATCCTGATGGAAGGCCTCAAGCGCGGCATCGAGATCGGCGAAACCAAAGGCCGTCAGGTCAATGATGTCGAAGGACTGTAGATCGGCGACCGTGTCGTTGCCTTCGTCGGGTGCAAAGACAAACCTGTCGGACCCGGGCCCACCGAAGAGCAGGTCATTGCCGGTACCGCCAGCGAGCACGTCGTCTTCGCCCCGCGCGCGCATCCATGCGTCAAAGCCTTGATCGTCATTCAGCAGGACTTGCACGGCGACGAATTCATCACGGCTGAGCCCGGCGTCAAGCTGTGCCGCGGCGAAATCCACCTCGCCTTCGGATGTCGTGTCATCCAAATTGGTCAGGACCAGTTCGACAAAGTCGCGATCCGACAGGCCACTCGCGCTCTGCTCGAACTCTTGCGACGTAAGCAGCATCCGGGTCAGACCGCTGAGATCGAGCCCGTTTTCGATGCGATCGAGCCAGTTCTCGAACCCCCGCGCATCCGGACGCCGGCCCAAGACCGCCTGATAGGACGAGAACACCTCGTCTCCCCATTGATTTTCGAACTCGACGAGGCGCCCAGTCAGATCGTAGCCCGAGCTCTGCGATTGATACTCCTCGCTCAGGACGAAAGCGCTGGCGATCTCGCCCTCGGCGTAGCGAGGCAGCAAACCCCAACTATAGGCCCGTTCCAACTGGTCTAGCCAAATTTCGCGATAAGGATCATCATCCACGACATTGCCACGCAAACGCTCGTAGAAGAACGAAATCAGGTCTGCGCCATGCAGATCACCCCAGCGCTGATCGAACTCGGGGCTGCCGATGATGAAGGCCGCCGCATCGCTCAGACCGTAGAATGAATAATAAGCATTCTCCAGCCCCATCTGCAGCTCTCTCTCGCTGGGTTCGCGGTCGAGCAGAAACTCAAACAGGCGGAAAACCGCTCCCTCGATGCCGGGGAGCCATTGACCGTCGGCAGTGTCATCACCGATCAAGAGGTCGTCGCCCTCCGCACCGAGCAAGACGTCGTGCCCGGAAATGCCGCGAATCGTATTATCGCGGTCTGAACCAAACACGAGCGTCGAAGACGCATCGTCGACATAATTGGGAGAGTAAGCGTGTATCTGGATCGAGGCCACGGCATCCGGTACGTATCCATCGAAACTGTAAATCCTTTCGGCCGATATTTCGTAGGCGCCATACACGTCGACCCACTCGGCCGATGCCGATACGAAATACGTTCCATTGGCCTCGGGAGCGAAAAACAAACTGTTGCTCAAGTAATAAGAATTTCTGACCATTACCGGGATCAAGTCTCCCTCGCTGTCATAGATCCCCCTGATCACGGCCGAGTAGGACAGCGAGCCTGTGGCGTCGGTGGGCGACATGACGAACTGGTAAACGCCGCCCTCCTCCAACTCCACTGCAAACCAGTCACGATCCGCGCGCGGTAGAAACGCATTATCCTCAATCTCGCCAGTTGCGGCCTCTCCGACACGTAGAATGCCCGTCGTATCGACCGTCGCCGCGAAATCGTCGATGCGTTGGTAGATTGAGGCTTGCAGTTCGTAGCCGCCTTCACCTTCCAAGAAATAATCCCAATTTGTTACAGATACATGGTACACTCCTGATTCATCGGGAGTAAACAGAACCTTGTTACCTCGGTAGGCAACTTGGTCATTCCATTCCGACACATACTCGCCTTCCGAGTCATACAACCCCTCGATAGACGGAAAGCCCCCGCTGTCAGAAGTGCCATTGCCGCTAGCGGACACATCGAAGAGATAGCTTTCACCGGCCGTCAACTCTATTGCAAACCAGTCGTCATCCTGAATTTGATAGACGTCGCCGGCCTGAATTTCTCCGGATACGGTCTCTCCAACGGAGAAATTTCCAGAAGTCTCAGGATCGGCACCGAAATCATCAACGAAATCGTAGGCTGTTAGGTTCAGTTCATATGCTCCGGTGGAAGTTCCAAAGGCAGACGCCGCGAGATAGTAGGTTCCGGACTGGGCAACCGAAAAGATGCTCCGGGAGTTATAACCCTCGCCACCATCGTCATCCCCTGTCCCATAGACGATCTGACCCTGCGAATTCCGCAATCCAAGAAAATAGGGGTCTCCCAGGCCCAAAACATCGCCATTCGAAGCAGAGATCAGATCGATCCGGTAATACTGGTCTGCGTCCAGCTGCGTAGCAAACCAATCGACATCATTATCCACTTCGATAATACCTGTCGCGAAACCGCCTACTGAAATCGTTCCTGTTGTGGATACTGCATTCTCGAAATCATCAGGCATGTCTCAACCCCAGGATTAATGAATAAATGAAATCTCGCCTTCAGTATGTGCAAAATTCGATCGCCGCGCAACTCGCAAGAACTGGCAAAATGAAAACGCCCGCTCCTCTCGGAACGGGCGCTCGTAACCTTGGCCGGGCGCATGCCCGAAAGCGACTTAGCGGCGGATGCCGAGGCGCTTGATGAGGTCCTGGTAACGGGCCTCTTCCTTGCCCTTCAGGTAGTCCAGCAGCTTGCGGCGCTGCGCCACGAGCTTGAGAAGGCCACGACGCGAGTGGTTGTCCTTCTTGTGGGTCTTGAAGTGCTCGGTCAGGGTGGTGATGCGGCTGGTGAGGATGGCCACCTGAACTTCAGGGGAGCCGGTATCGCCTTCTTTGGTGGCGAATTCCTTCATCAGGCGGTTCTTTTCTTCGACGGTGATCGACATCGGGGTCTCCTTGATGGTTGGTGTGGATGGCACAAGCCGGGATGTCGTCCAGCAGGGCCCGTGGAGATACCCACCCCCGAATGGAGCGGATGCGCGCGTATAAGGCGATTCCGGCACGTTGAAAAGGAAAATCCCCGCCTGCCGCCACAGCCGCAGCGGCCTCGTGCTCAGGCTGCGTGCTCAGGCCGCGCCCGCCAGCGCAGCCGCGCTCTCGCCTAGCACGACGATGGCCTCGACCTCAGGCGCGTCGGCATCGGGCATCACGGCGATGACATCGCCATCCAGCACGACCTCGGTCAGGCCGGGCAGTTCGGCGCTGCTGCGCAGCTCGACCTCGGGCGTTTCGGCCCCGTCGCTGTCGTCGTAGACGATCAGCATCTGGTCCTGCCCGGGATCGAAATCCATCAGCATGGCGCTCTGGCCGTCGCGGATCCACGAGCCGAGCACGAACTCGTCGCTGCCCTCCCCACCCGAGGCCACGTCGCGCGCGCCGATCTCGAGCCGGTCGTCACCATCGCCGCCGTTGAGGTAATCGAGATCATCGCCATCGCCGCCATCGCCGGCCAGCATCAGGCCCGAGATCACGTCATCGTCCCAGCCACCGAACAAGGTGTCCTGCCCGTTGCCTCCGATCAGCGTATCGTCGCCCTCGCGCCCGTGCAGCGCATCGTTCCCGGAGCCGCCGAGCAGGGAATCCGCCGACAGCCCGCCCTGCAGCTCATCATCATCGTCCCCACCGTCGAGCGCGCCGCCGCCATCATGGGCAAAGAGCTGATCCGATCCGCCAAGCCCCATGAGCAGGTCGCCCCCGGCGTCGCCGTGCAGCGTGTCGTTACCGTCGCCACCAAGCACGGTGTCGTTCCCCTCGCCGCCCACGAGCTCATCGTCGCCGCCCAGCCCGTCCAGCAGATCATCGCCGCCAAGCCCGGCCAGAAGATCGGTCTCTTCGCTGCCCTCAAGCGTGTCGGGGCCCTCGGTGCCCGAGGCGATGACGCCACGCGGACCGGTCTCTTCCGCCTCATCGGGAGTGTCGCCCTCGTCGCTCTCGCCAAGCTCCTGCGTGCCGATGATCGCAACCGATCCCAGCACCATCATTCCCATCAGACCCGCCAACCAGAGCATCCGCCAACCTCTCACTCATGACGAGGGCAGAGTTTCCCGCGCCGGAGGCCGCAACTCAACGGATATCGCCGCTCAGGGTTAACCGCCCGCAATCCGCGCGGGCGTGACCGGGTAGCGCTCGGCCTCGGGCCAGGGCGCCGGCGCGACCTTGTAGGAGACGTAGAGCGGGTGGCGCGGGTGGCCGTCGCGGGTCAGGCCGAGGTGATGCAGCGCGCCCGGCAGCGCCGCCGCCAGCGCCGGCCCGCGCCCCATCAACGCGCCGTGCACGCCCCACGCGGCCAGCGTCATGTCGGCCTGATCATGCCAGGCGCGCAGCAGCGCGTCGTTCTCCGTGCCCACCGGCGCGCGCGCCTTGCGCAGGTCCTCGGGCCGGGTGGCGCGCCAGGCGAAGAGGTTGGCGATGTGCATGGCCCCAAACCCCAGTTGCACCGCACGGCGCTGGCAGCGCTCGATGGTGGGGTCGTTGCGCAGCTCGTCGGCGGTCGAGGGGTTGAGCATGACATAGAGCAGTGACGGCCCCTGCCCCCAGACCCGCTCCAGCCCGTAGCGATAGCGCTCGCAGGGCGAATAATACGCCCGCGATGTCACCCCGTCCGCGCTGTGTTGCCGTTCGATCATGGCGCCGGACACTGCCCCCGCGTGGCCCGCGCCGCAACCCCGTTGACACCGCCAATGCCCCGGCGCACGCTCCGGCCAAACTCGGCACCACAGGACATCGCATGGACATCGCCCGCATCGAGGCGGCCGCAAAGCGGCTCGCCGGTCACGCCCGCCGCACGCCGCTGCTCTCCTCTCCGTTCCTCGACGAGATCGCCGGGCGCCGGATTCTGGTCAAGGCCGAGTGCCTGCAGCATACCGGCAGCTTCAAGTTCCGCGGCGCGTGGTCGGCGATCTCGGCGCTCGACCCCGAGATCCGCAAGCAGGGCGTGATCGCGTTCTCTTCGGGCAACCACGCGCAGGGCATCGCGGCTGCGGCGCGGATGCATGGCATCCCGGCGGTGATCATCATGCCTTCGGACGCGCCCGACGCAAAGGTTGCCGGCACCAAGGGGCTCGGTGGCGATGTGGTGCTCTATGACCGCGCCTCCGAAGACCGCGATGCGATCGGCGCGCGGCTCGCGGCAGAGCGCGGGCTGACGCTGATCAAGCCGTTCGACGAACCCGAGGTGATCGCCGGACAGGGCACCTGCGGGCTCGAGATCGCCGAGCAGGCGGCGGAGGCCGGCGTGAGCGAGGCCGACGTGATCGTCTGCTGCGGCGGCGGCGGTCTGACCTCGGGCATCGCGCTGGCGCTCGAAGCCCGGGCGCCGGGGCTGCGGGTGCGGCCCGCCGAACCCGAGGGGTTCGACGACGTGAAACGCTCTCTGGCAGCCGGCGAGATCGCCCGCAACGCGCAACTCTCGGGCAGTATCTGCGACGCGATCGTGACGCCGCAGCCCGGCGAGCTGACCTTCCCGATCATGCGCCGCCTCTGCGGTCCGGGCCTCGCGGTCAGCGAGGAAGAGGCGCTGAAGGCCATGCAGCTCGCCTTCCGGCACCTCAAGGTGGTGGCCGAGCCGGGCGGCGCGGTGGCGCTGGCCGCGGCGCTGTTCCACGGCGATGAGATCGAGGGCAACGCGGTGGTTTGCACGATCTCGGGCGGCAATGTCGATCCGGAGATGTTCAAGCGGGCGCTCGACCTCCCTCTTTGACGCGGCTCAAGGCGCGGTTTGCGGCACGGGTGCAGACTCGGGACGCAAACCGATGGAGGGCCGGATGCCGGATCTTCCGAGCCACAGGGGCATTCGCGCGGGCATTCCCCCGCTTACACTTGCGCTGATCTATATCGGCGCCGTGGTGCTGCCGCTCGCACTGGCCGCCCTGCTCGGCGAGACGCACCGGCAGCTCACCGTGCAGCTTGGCGCCGCGGCGGGCTCGATCTCGGCAGCGATGATCCTCCTGCAGATGATCTCCAGCGGACGGTTCGAGGCGGTTTCGGGCCGCATCGGCATCGACATCACCATGGCATTCCACAAATGGGCCGCGCCGATGGCGCTGGCCTTCGCGCTGGCGCATGTGGCGCTGCTGATCGGCCTGCCCGACCCGGATCGCCCGAACCGCCTCGCCCGCCGCTTCGCGACGCTGATGACCGCCGAGCGGCTCTGGGATGCGCGGCTGGCGCTGATCCTGCTGGCGCTGCTCGTGGGGCTGGCGCTGCTGCGCGACCGGCTGCCGGTGCGCTACCAGATCTGGCGCGGCAGCCACGCTCTGGGGGCGCTGGCGCTGGTCGGGCTGGTGCTGGCACACCTTGTCACCGACGGGTTGCTTGGCCCGGCCCGCGCCGCCCTCTGGACGGGCTTCGCTGCCGCCGTCACCCTGCCCGCGCTCTGGGTCTATGCCCGTCGGCTGACACGGCCCCGCAGTGAGTGCTGGACCGTCGCCAGCCTCCGCCGCGTCACGCCGCGCATCCACGAGATGCTGCTCGAGAACCCGCATGGCGACAGCCTCGACTTCCGGCCCGGCCAGTTCGTCTGGGCCAGCGTCGGCGGCCAGCGCCTGCCGCTGCATGACCACCCGTTCTCCATCGCCTCCGCCCCCGGCGCGCCGCGACTCCGGCTGCTGATCCAGGAGGCGGGCGATTTCACCTCGTCGCTCGATGCGGTGGAACCGGGCACCCGCGTCGCCATCGACGGGCCGCATGGCAGCTTCGGACCAAGCGACGCCCCGCGCGACGGGCTCGTCCTGATCGCCGGCGGCGTCGGCATCGCGCCGATCCTGTCGATGCTCGAGACCTTCGCCCGCGACGGCTGCGCCTGCCCGCTGCGCTTTGCCTACGCGATGCATGACAGCCGCGACATGATCCCCGCCGGGATGTTCCGCCCGGCACTGGCGACGCTCGGCGTGACGCCACTGCTGACCGCAAGCCGCAACGCCGGCGGCGAGATCGCGCAGGGCCGGCTCGGCGATGCACAGATGAAGCTGCTTCTCGATGGGCTGGATCCGAAGCGCGTCGAGGTGATGATCTGCGGCCCGGGGCCCTTGATGACGACGCTGACCGATACGCTCAACGACCTCGGCGTGCCGCTCTCGCACATTCATTACGAGCGTTTCAGCTACGGCTCGGGGCCGCTCTCGCGCAAGGATCACCGGATGATGGCGGGGTTCGCGACGATCTTCGCCGCGCTGGCGGCGGCGATGGCGCTCTACTCGCTGGTCTGAGACCGGAACCACGCGATGAGCGCCGCCCGCAGGTCGGGATCGCCGGCATGATGGCGGCTCAGGAAGGCGTCCATCTCGGCCGCGGCATCCGGCCCTTCGAACGCATAAGACACCTCGGACGGGTTGCGATGACAGCGCGTGCAGGCCTGCTGGAAATAGGCCGCACCCTCCTCGGCGTCGGCCAGAAGCGTGCCCGGCGCAACGCCACTCAGAACCATGGAAAGAACAATCGCCGTCCGCATCTTCCAACCTCCCGGTCCGAACACCGCATCTGTTGCGATCATCGGCCCGGCGGGCGGGGTGGCGCAACCGGCGAATTGCCTCAGTCGTCGATCCGACGCGCCTCGTCGACCAGCATCACCGGGATGCCGTCGCGGATCGGGTAGGCGAGGCCCGCGGCCTTGCTGATCAGCTCCTGACGCTCGAGATCGTAGTCGAGCCGGTGCTGCGTCGCCGGGCAGACCAGCGCCTCGAGCATGCGGCGGTCAAACGCCGCGGGGGATGTGTCGGCTTCGGTCATTGCACGCGGTCCTCTCCGCCACCGCCCCGAAGGGCATATTCGATCAGTGTCACCAGCGTTTCGCGCCGGGTCTGCAGCGACGGCGCCTCGAGCAGCGCCTGTTTTTCCTCGGGGTCGAACTCGAGCAGCATGGACAGCGAATTCACCAGCAGCTCGTCATCGGCCTCCTTGAGCGTGCCCCAGTCCGCCGACAGGCCCTTGGCCTCGAAATAGCGGTCGAGCAGCCTCATGAATGCGTCACGCTGGAACTCGGGATCGCTTTCATCAGTCTCGAGATCCCGGTCGAACCCCTCCCAGCTCACCTCGCAACGGCGATAGGGGGTGAAGCTCTCGATCTCCTGCCGGATGCGAAACCGCGACATGCCCGTGAGGGTGATCATGTAGCGCCCATCCTCGGTTTCCGAGAATTGCGTCACCCGCCCGGCGCAGCCGATGCGGTAAAGCCCGTCTCCGCCCTCGCGCTTCGACAGCGGGTCGGGCTGGACCATGCCGATCAGGCGCGACTCGGTCTTGAGCGCGTCGTCGAACATCGCCAGGTAGCGGGGTTCGAAAATGTGCAGAGGCAGCCGCGCACGCGGCAGAAGCAGCGCGCCCGGCAGGGGAAAGATCGGGATCGTTCCCGGCAGATCGATGTGTTTCGCCATGCAAGCCCAGCTAGCGCGCCCGAGGCCTCAGGCAAATATCATCGAGCTGAGTTTTCGGCGTCCGTTCAGCACCACCGGATCGTTCGGCTTCAGCGCCTCGAAGATGGTGAAAAGCTGAGCTTTTGCCGCGCCGTCGTTCCACTCGCGATCGCGCTTGAAGAGCTCGAGCAGCTGGTCCACCGCGCCCGCCGCGTCGCCCTTGGCATAGAGCGCCTGAGCGAGGTCGAAGCGGGCCTGATGATCGGCCGGATCGGCTTCGACGGCGGCGGTCAGATCCGCGACGGGGCCGGCATCGGCGGCCTGCTTCGCGAGCTCGAGCTGCGCGTGTGCGGCTTCCAGCTCGGGGCTCTTGGAAATCTCCACCGGGGCGCCGTTGAGCACCGCTTCGGCCTGCTCGAGATCGTCCATCGCAATATGGGCGCGCACGAAGCCGCCGTAGGCGCGGGCGTTCTGCGGCTCTTCCTCGAGGATCGCCGCGAAGGTCTGCGCCGCGTCGGTGGCGGCGCCCTGCTCGAGCATCTCCTCGGCGGCGTCGACCGCGGCATCGAGCCCGTCCTCACCGGCTTCGCCACCAGCGGCCTGAATCACGCGCTCGACAAACGCCTTCAGCTCGGAGGGCGGCAACGCGCCCTGAAAGCCATCGACCGGCTGGCCCTTGTAGAAGGCATAGACCGTCGGGATCGACTGGATCCGCATCTGGCCGGCGATCATCTGCGCCTCGTCAACATTGACCTTGGCCATGACCACGGCGCCCTTGGCAGCGGTCACCTCGGCCTCGAGTGCCGGTCCGAGCTGCTTGCAGGGGCCGCACCACGGCGCCCAGAAGTCCACGATCACCGGGACCTCCTGCGACTTCTCGACCACTTCGGCCATGAAGTCGGCTTCGGTCACGTCCTTGATCAGATCGCCCTTCGGCGCCTGCGCATTGCCACCCAGTTCCAGCATCTTGTCCTCCGCTGCTTGCGGTCACGTTGCAGGGACAGATGGCGCATGAGCCCTGGTGTTGCAAGGGGATCGCGTCAGCGCTTGGGCCCAAAGCGCCGAAAAGCCGCGCTAGTCGTGCTCGATCCGGGCCCAGATCGGCAGGTGATCCGAGGCCAGCCGCGCCGCGCCGCCACTCTCGACCCCCATCTCGGCGATGCGAAGCCCGCGGCCGTGGGCGATGCCGTCGAGCGCCACGAAGGGGCGGCGCGCGTGATAGCTGCGTCCCGGCAGCAGCAGTTCGAATTTCTTCTCCCACGGCTCGTAGCCGCGGACGTCGGACCACTCGTTGAAGTCGCCGGCGATCAGCGCCCGGATCTCGCGCCCCTTCAGATGCTCGCGGATCGTGGTCATCTGCTGCAGACGGTAGCGCCGCATCAGCCCCAGATGCGCGCCCACCAGCGTCACGCCGCCGACTTCGGCCAGCACCGCGCCGCGCGGCTCCAGCCCCGGCAGATCGATGCGCTCGAGCCGGGCGGGCTCGAGCCCCCGGCGCAGCAGGATGGCGTTGCCATGCCAACCTATGCTGACATCGTTGATCGCCAGGTCGGCAACCTCGTAGTCGGTCTCCTGCGAGATCAGGAAGCGCGGCAGCGCGGTGGGGCGCGGCCCGAGCCGGAGGTCAGCCTCCTGCAGCAGCACCGCGTCGGCGTCGATCTGGTTGAGCACCTTGAGGATCCGCGCCGGATCGCGGCGGCGATCGGTCCCCAGCGCCTTGCGGATGTTGTAGCTCGCGATTTTCATGCCCGGCGGTCCCTCTCAGAGCACCGGAGAGAACAGCCGGGTGACGCGTGCGCCGGCGCGCAGCCACAGCGGCTGTTCGTCGAAGCTGGTCTCGAGCTTCTCGGAAACCTCGAAATCCGCCTCGAGCATCGCGGCCACCCGGCCCGCGAAGCGCTCGTCGAACACCGCCACCATGGTCTCGAAATTGAGCCGGAAGGACCGATTGTCGAGGTTGGCGGTGCCGACACCGGCAAAATCGTCGTCGCAGACCACCACCTTCTGGTGCACGAAGCCCGGTTGGTAGCGCCAGATCTGCACCCCGGCGGCACGCAGCTCGTCGAAATAGGTGAAGGCCGCGAGCCAGGTCAGCCAGTGGTCGCGGACCTCGGGCACAAGCACCCGCACGTCGACCCCGCGCAGCGCCGCCGCTTTCAGCGCCGCCATGACCTCCTCGTCGGGAACAAGGTAGGGCGACGAGATCCACAGCCGCTCTCGCGCGGCGTTGATCGCGGAGAAATAGAACAGTGAGCCGCTGTCGAGCTCGTCGACGGGGCCGGAGGGCACCACCACCGCGTCGGCGCCATCTTCCTGCGCCGCCGGGGTCCAGTGCAGCTTTTCGCCCAGCGCCTCGTCGGTGGCCCAGTGCCAGTCCTCGACATAGGCCAGCTGAAGCTGTGCCACGGTCGGCCCGGTAAGCCGCAGGTGGGTGTCGCGCCACGGCCCGAATTCCGGGTTCAGCCCGCGATAGGTGTCCGAAACGTTGAGACCGCCGGTAAAGCCGATCTCGCCGTCGATGATGACGGTCTTGCGATGGTTGCGGAAGTTGATCTGCAGCCGCGAGGTCGGGCCGCGTGCGGCGCGCGGATCGAGCACGGTGACACCGGCCTCGACCAGCCGCTCGCGGTAGCTTGCCGGCAGGCTGTAGCTGCCCACCCCGTCATAGAGCAGACGCACGTCCACGCCGCGCTCCGCCGCCGCGATCAGGCGGTCCGCCAGCGCCCGGCCGGTGTCGTCGTCGGCGATGGTGTAGTATTGCACCAGAACGTAGCTCTTGGCGGCGTCGATGGCCTCGTGGATCGCCGGGAACGTCTGCGCGCCGTCAATCAGCAGCTCGAACCGGTTGCCGCCGACCACTTTCAGCTCCGAGATGCTCTCGTAGAGCCGGTAGGCGGCGCGCTGCCGGCTCGGCTGTACCGTGCGCGCATAAGCCCCGTAGGTCTTCATCAGCTGGTGACTGGCACGCCGGCGCTTGGTGAAGCCGTGCAGCTTGTGATGCCCGAAAAGCAGGTAGGCTGGCAACGCGAACCAAGGCGCGGCGAGCAGGAACACAACCCAAGCGACCGAGCCCTGCGGCGTGCGCGCGCGGCGCAGCACCCGCCAGATCGCCACCCCCACGGCCAGCGGCAGGAGGACGGCGATGAGAACGGAGATCAGGATGCGCAGATCGGTGATGAACATGGACCTATGCCTACAGGGTTCGTCTCAACCCTGCCAAGTCCTTCCGGTTCCCCCGGCGCCATTGTTCGCGGTCAGAGATCGAATGTCGCGAAAACCGGCGCGTGGTCCGAGGGCTTTTCCCAGCCGCGCGCATCTCGCAGCACCCGGCTCGAATGCCCGGCGGAGGCGATGTCGGGCGTCGCCCAGACATGATCGAGGCGACGGCCCTTGTCGGCGGCATCCCAGTCACGCGCCCGGTAGGACCACCACGAATAGAGCTGGCCTTCGGGGATGTCCTTGCGGGTGATGTCGACCCAGCCACCGGCCTCCTGCGTCTCGGCCAGCGCCTCGACCTCGACGGGCGTATGCGAGACCACCTTCAGAAGCTGCTTGTGCGACCAGACGTCATCCTCGCGCGGGGCGATGTTGAGATCGCCGACGAGGATGGATTTCTTCGGCGCCTCCGCGCGGAACCAGTCGCGCATCTCGGCGAGGTAATCGAGCTTCTGGCCAAACTTCTCGTTGACCTCCCGATCGGGCACGTCGCCGCCGGCGGGAACGTAGAAGTTCTGCACCGTCACGCCGTTCTCGAGTTCGGCCGCCACGTGGCGGGCATGGCCCAGCCCGGCGAAGTCGTGGTCGCCCATGTCGCGCATCGGCAGCTTCGACAGGATCGCCACGCCGTTGTAGCCCTTCTGCCCCCGCGCCACGACATGGCCGTAGCCAAGCGCGCGGAACGCCTCCATCGGAATCTTCTCGACCGGGCTCTTGCACTCCTGCAGGCAGAGCACGTCCGGTGCCTCCTCGGTCAGGAGCTTGCAGACCAGCGCCTCGCGCAGGCGGACCGAGTTGATGTTCCAGGTGGCGAGGGTGAAGGGCATGTCTGGGATCTCCGGCTGTGTCCCTGCCCCAATCGCACCGGGGCAGGGTCGTCGCAACCCGGATCGTGCCGCAGCCGGGGGCTCAGGCGCCCTCGCGCACCGTGTCGATCATCAGTTGCACGTTCTCGGGATCGGCATCGGGGGTGATGCCGTGGCCGAGGTTGAAGATGTGCGGCCCCTTGGAGAATGCCTTCACCACGCGCCGGGTCTCGGCCACCAGCGCGTCACCGCCGGTCACCATGTGCGACGAGGCGAGGTTGCCCTGCACGCAGCCCGAGACCTGAACGTGCTCGGCCGCCCATTCCGGGCTCACGCTGTCATCAACCGCGACGCAATCGGCCCCGGTCGCTTCGTGGAAGCCGACATAACCCTGCCCCGCTTGCCGCGGGAACACGATGACCGGCAGGCCGGGATGGCGCGCCTTCAGCGCCTGCGTGATGATCCGGGCCGGCTCCAGGGCATAGCGCTGGAAATCCTCGCCCGAGAGCGAGCCCGCCCAGCTGTCGAACAGCTTGACCACCTCGGCCCCTGCCTCGACCTGCGCCGAGAGGTAGTCGATGGTGGCCTCGGTCAACCGCTCGATGATCGCCTCGAAGAGCGGCCGGTTCTCGGCCTTGAGCGCGTGCGCCGGGCCCTGGTCCTTGGTGCCGCGTCCCGCGATCATGTAAGTCGCCACCGTCCACGGCGCGCCGGCAAAGCCGATCAGCGTGGTCTCTTCGGGGAGCTCGCGGCGCAGGATCTTCACCGTCTCGTAGATCGGGTTCAGCGTGTCGTGGATCATCTCGCCACGGCCCAGCTTGTCGAATTCCGCCTGCGTCGTGATGGTCGACAGGCGCGGCCCTTCGCCGGTGACGAACCACAGGTCGTTGCCGAGCGCCTGCGGCACCAGCAGGATGTCGGCGAACAGGATCGCCCCGTCGAAGCCGTAACGGCGGATCGGCTGCAGCGTCACCTCGGCGGCGAGCTCGGGGTTGTAGCACAGCGACAGGAAGTCGCCGGCCTGCGCCCGCGTCGCCTTGTATTCCGGCAGGTAGCGCCCGGCCTGGCGCATCATCCAGATCGGCGGCACGGGCAAGGTCTCGCCGGCAAGCGCCCTGAGGATGGTCTTGGTCATTGTCGCGGCCTCCCAGATGGTGTCGCAGGCGGCAATATGTCAATTCACGCCCCATTGCCACAGGCGAACACGCGACATAAAGCTCAGGCCCATGATGACACTGCTTCCCTCCCCCGCCGCTCCTCTGAAGATCGGCACCCGCGGATCGCCGCTGGCGCTGGCCCAGGCCCACGAGACCCGCGACCGCCTCGCCGCCGCCTTCGACCTGCCCCAGGACGCCTTCGAGATCGTCGTCATCAAGACCACCGGCGACGACCGCGCGATGATCGCCGCCGACCGGCCGCTGAAGGAGATCGGCAACAAGGGACTCTTTACCAAGGAGATCGAGGAGCAGCTGCTCTCGGGCGGCATCGACATCGCGGTGCACTCGATGAAGGACATGCCGACAGAGCAGCCCGAGGGCCTCGTGCTCGACTGCTACCTGCCGCGCGAGGACGAGCGCGACGCCTTCATATCGCCGGGCCATGCCGGGCTTGCCGCCCTGCCCGAGGGCACCGTGGTCGGCACCTCGTCGCTGCGCCGCCGTGCGCAGCTGCTGAACCGCCGGCCGGACCTGCAGGTGGTGGAGTTCCGCGGCAACGTGCAGACCCGGCTGAAGAAGCTCGAGGACGGCGTCGCCGCCGCCACCTTCCTCGCCATGGCGGGACTGCGTCGCATGGACATGACCGACATCCCGATGACCGCCATGTCGCCCGACGACATGCTGCCCGCCATCGCCCAGGGCGCCATCGGCATCGAGCGTCGCTCCGATGACAGCCGCACGGGCGACATGCTGGCCGCGATCCACGATACCGACACCGCCACCCGTCTCGCCGCCGAACGCACCTTCCTCGCGGCGCTCGACGGTTCCTGCGAGACCCCCATCGCAGGGCTTGCGGAGCTCGACGGCGACATGCTCCGCCTGCGCGGCGAGATCCTCGCCCCCGACGGCAGCGCCTCCCACGCCGGCGAACTGAGCGGCCCCGCCGCCGATGGCCCCGCCATGGGCCGCGCGCTCGCCCAAGAGCTCCTCGCCAGGGCCGGCCCTGATTTCTTCGCCTGGCGCGGCTGACCATTTCGCAAACATCCGGGCCGGACGCCTCCGGCGGGAGTATTTTTGACGAAGAGAAGCCAGGGGTGCAGCGCTCCTGGCTTCTCTGGTTTCAAAATACCTCGGGGGTGAATTGGCGCGCAGCGCCAAGAGGGGGCAGCATCCCCTCTTTCTTTTATTATGCGCGCACCTCCGGTGCGACAGGGGGCAGCGCCCCGTCACCGCCCGGGCCGGCGAAGACGGGACCGGGCTGATCCTGCGCAGTCCGAAGGGCTGCACCGCCGGACATCTTTGACAAGAAAATGCCCCCTGCATTGCGGCCGGGGGCAGGGATCTGGAGAGCGGCCCGGGTCTTCGCCCGCGCCGTCACGGCGTGGCCCGGCGTCAGCTCGGCCCGATCATGAAGCAGGTCACCTGCCGCGCCTGCAGCCGGCGGCAGGCGAGATCCGCGGTCTCGCGGCTCAGCCCCATGAAATTGGCATCGAAGCCGGAGCTGCGGTCGATCACCTTGCGCAGCGAGCCATCCAGCGTCGAGGTCTCCATCAGCGCGGTCTTCAGCAGCACCTTCTCGGCGGCGTAGCGGCTTGGATAGCGGCCGACATTGATTCCCCAGTGGCGCCCGCCCGAGGTCGAGAGACGTGTCACGACCTCCTGCGTTTCCTGCACCGGCGCCGAGACCGGCACGGCCTGTGCCTCGGCCGGCGCCGCCGAGGCGGCAGCCATCAGGATGCCCTGCGGGCGGCGCACCGGCTTGATCGAGGCATTGGGCGCCACGTCCGAGGCATCGCCGGCAACCGCCTCGGGGACCGCTTCGGCAATCTCGACCTCCGAGACGGCGCTCTCCTCGGCGGTCTGTACACTGGCCAGCACGGTCTCGATGTCGCTCTCCACGCTCGCCACCAGCGGGGCGATCTCGGCGCTCGAGGCGCCGGGGCGTGATTGCGGTCGCAGGCTGCGGGTCACCGCCGCCGAGACCACGCGAATCGTCTTGCCACGCGCGCCGTCCGGCGAGGGATCGGCGCTGCGCGCCACCTCGACATTGCCGAGCCCGCGATTGCCGAGATAGGGCGGCTTGCCCGGCGCCCGCAGCGCGACGCGGGTCTTGGCGCGCTTGAAGCCGAGATCCATCAACTCCGCCACCTTGGCATTGCGCGACGCGGTGGAGCGACCGCCGAACACCGTCGTCACCACCCGTTCGCTGCCGCGCTCGGCAGAGGCCACGAGGTTGAAGCCCGCCGCGCGGGTGTAGCCGGTCTTGATGCCGTCGGCGCCCTTGTAGGCCCCGAGGAACCGCCGGTTGGTGTTGTAGACCTCGTGCATGCCCGCATGGGTCGTGATGCGCGAGAAAAGGTTATAGTACTGCGGGTAGTCGTAGATCATGTGCCGCCCGAGCAGCGTCATGTCCCGCGCCGTCGACATGTGACCGGTCTCGGTCAGTCCGTTGGCGTTCTTGAACGTGGTGCGCGACATGCCCATCGCCTTGGCGGTGCGGTTCATCCGCCGTGCGAAGGCCGCCTCGCTGCCCGAGATCGCCTCACCGATGGCGGTGGCGGCATCGTTGGCGGATTTCACCGCCGCCGCCCGCACCAGATAGCGCAGCTTGATCTTCTGCCCCGAGCGCAGCCCCAGTTTCGAGGGCGGCTCTGCCGCGGCATTGCGCGAGATCGTGACCACCGTGTCCATGGTCAACTCGCCATGCTCGACCGCCTCGAAGGCGAGGTAGAGCGTCATCATCTTGGTCAGAGATGCGGGGTGCAGCGGGGTGTCGGCATTCTCGGAATGCAGCACCTCGCCGGATCTGGCGTCCACCACCATCGCCGCGTAGGGCGCAGCGAGAGCGCTCATCGGAGCAGCGATGAGGAACCAGAGTAGTGTAATGAATTGCAGGCCTGCTCGGCCCGGCTTTTGCCTGTGCCGTCCCGTCACGGTATCCGCCTTTTTTTCTGCCTCGGTGTTCCCGGTTTCTCCGGTGAACTTCTCGTTATGATTGTTTGAAAGCGTAGCACGGAAGATCGCATCGCGGAAGACCGCAATATGTTGATTCTCTGCCTCTTTCGAAGGCAGCGGAGTCCAGATGTTGGGGGCCGTTTCGGACCACCGACTATCACGGCGATTAAGGCAAAAATGTGGCGGAATCGCGAGACTCAGCCGATCTCGCGCACCAGACTCACCAGCCCGCCAAGATCTTCGAGCTCTGCAAACCGCGGATGCGCGGGCTTTTCCGCCGCCTGCAGAGACCACATGAGCTCCTGCGGCACGTAGACTCCCCAGCCGCCCGCCTCGATCGCCGGACGCACATCCGATTTCAGCGAGTTGCCGACCATCATCGCCGCCCCTGCCCCACCCGGGCAGGCCGCGAAGATCCGGGCATAGGTCTCGGGCCGCTTGTCCGAGACGATCTCCACCGCATCGAACCAGTCGCCCAGCCCGGACTGGGCGAGCTTGCGCTCTTGGTGCAGAAGATCGCCCTTGGTGATCAGCACGAGGTGATGATCCGCCGCCAGCGCCTCGACCGCCTCCTGCGCGTGCGGCAGCAACTCGATGGGGTGGGCCAGCATGTCCTGCCCGGCCTTGAGGATCTCGCCGATGACGCTGCCCGGCACCCGCCCGTCGGTGACCTCGATCGCGGTCTCGATCATCGACAGCACGAAGCCCTTCACGCCGAAACCGTAATGCCCGATATTGCGCCGCTCGGCCTCGAGCAGCCGCGCGTCGAGGTGATCGGCCTCCACATGGTCCTGCAGCAGCTCGGCGAATCGCTCCTGCGTCAGCTTGAAGAAACGCTCGTTGTGCCAGAGCGTGTCGTCCGCATCGAAACCGATTGTCAGCAAATTCGAGGCCATAAGGCGAAGACTCCGTCCTGAGCCCTTTTCTCCGGGCGATCACCGATTTATATAGACCCTTCGAGCCACCAACCGCAAAGCGCCTTGAGCCCGAGATGACAATCACCATCACGGAAAAAACCATCCGCCTCGCGAACTCGCCCTCCCTGCCGGGAGACGGCGATGGCGATGCCGATGTGGTCCTGCAGACCAAGCCCAAGACCAAGCGGCCGCCGCTCTACAAGGTGCTGCTGCTGAACGACGATTACACGCCGATGGAATTCGTCGTCCACGTGCTCGAGCGGTTCTTTGGCATGTCCCATGCCCAGGCCTTCGAAATCATGCTCACGGTGCACAAGAAGGGGGTCGCGGTGGTCGGCGTGTTCAGCCACGAGATCGCCGAGACCAAGGTCGGACAGGTGATGGATTTCGCCCGCCGCCATCAGCATCCGCTGCAATGCACCATGGAAAAGGAGTGAGCCGCGCCCCCGCGCCGGCCCTGCCATGACAGCCGACAGATTGAGTTTCGCAACAGAGGCAGGCCTCACCCTGCCCTCCGATGGCCGCATCCTGCTGATCGGCGCCCCCGGGGACCTGCTCACCGAGGCACTGCCGCTCGAGCGCTGCGCCGTGGTGCAGGGCTTCAAGCCCGATCATGACCTGTGGCAGCGCCGCGGTGTGCCCGTCGCTCTGGCACCCGAGGGCGACTTTGCCGCCGCCATCGTCTTCCTGCCCCGCTCGCGCGAGCTGGCCGAGGCGCGCGTCGCCATGGCTTGTGCCGCGGCCCCCGGCGGGCTGATCGTCATCGACGGCCAGAAGACCGACGGCATCGAGCCCATCGCCAAGGCGGTGAAGGCGCGTGCACCGCTGCTCGGTCAGGTCTCCAAGGCGCATGGCAAGACGGTCTGGTTCACCGCCACCGACGCCTTCGCAGACTGGGCCCGCGAGGCCGCGCCCAACGCCCACGGGCTCTGGACCGCGCCGGGCGTGTTCTCGGCCGACGCCCCCGATCCGGGCTCGGCCGCTCTGCTCGCCGCGCTGCCCGAGAAGCTTGGCGCGCAGGTCGCCGATCTCGGCGCCGGATGGGGCGGGCTCGGGGCCGGTCTGCTGACCCGCGACGGCATCAAAACGCTGCACATGGTCGAGGCCGACCACGCCGCGCTTGAGTGTGCGCGCCGCAACATCACCGACCCGCGAGTGCAGTTTCACTGGGCCGACGCGACCGCCTGGACCCCGCCCGAACTGCTTGACGCCGTGGTAATGAACCCGCCCTTCCATCAGGGACGGCGTGCCGATCCCTCTCTGGGGCAGGCCTTCATCACCGCCGCGCGCAAGATGCTGAAACCGTCCGGGCAGCTCTGGCTGGTGGCCAACCGCCACCTGCCCTACGAGACCACGCTTGCCGCACAATTCCGCAACAGCGACGAGATCGCCGGGGACAACCGCTTCAAGATCCTGCACGGCTCTCGCCCGAACCGGTGATCTTCGCTAACGTCACCCCGACGCGCCAACTCTCAGGGAACGCCGAATGAGCTATTCGATCGAAGGCAAGACCGCCATCGTCACCGGAGCCGCGAACGGCGTCGGTCTCGCCATCGCACGGCACTTCGCCGACAAGGGCGCCAACGTGATGTTCGCCGACATGGACGAGAACCGGCTCGCCAAGGAATGCGGGCAGGAAACCGACGGCGGCAACATGTGCTACTTCGCCGGCGACCTGCGCGAGAAGCTGACGCTGAACAACCTGCTCTCGGCCACGCTCGACCAGTTCGACCGGGTCGATATCCTGATCAACGGGGCGCGGCAGATGATGCCGACCGATCCGCTCGACCTCGAAGACGACACCATGGAAACGCTGATCGGGCAGAACCTGATGCCGGCCTACCGGCTCAGCCAGATCGTCGCCAGGCGGATGATGAAGCAATCGAACGGCGACAGCGACCGGCAGGCCGGCGCGATCATCAACCTCTCGTCCATCGCCTCGCGCCGCACCCAGAAGCAGATCCTGTCCTACTCCGTGTCCTGCGCCGCGCTCGACCAGATGACCCGCTCGATGGCAGTCGCACTGGCACCCGAGCGCATCCGGGTGAACGGCGTCGGCTTCGGCTCGGTGATGTCGGCGAGCCTCAAGGACAAGCTCAAGGATCACCCGAACTACCGCAAGGAGATCGAAGCCAATACGCCGCTTGGCCGCATCGCGGCGCCCGGCGCGCTGGCCGAGGCGGTTCAGTTCCTCGCCTCCGAGGGGGCGGGCTTCATGACCGGGCAGATCCTCACCGTCGATGGCGGCCGCACGCTGATCGACCCGGTCGTCGCCCCCGCGCACTGATTGCCCCCGCCCCCGCTTGGGTCTAACACGGGCCCGCATAGCGAGGAGATCCACGATGACCGACACCGATGCCTTCGCCGAGCGCAAGACCCGCGCCTCGGACTGGTTCCGCGCCCTGCGCGACGAGATCGTGGCGGCCTTCGAGGGGCTCGAGCAGAGCCATGACACCGGCCCGTTCTCCGAAGACGCGCCCGGAGCCTTCGAGGTCACCCCCACCAGCCGCACCGCCGAGGACGGCTCCGATGCCGGTGGCGGGCTGATGAGCGTGATGCGCGGTGGTCGGGTGTTCGAGAAGGTCGGCGTCAACGTCTCCACCGTCTACGGCACGCTCGGCGAGGCGGCGCAGAAATCCATGGCGGCGCGCGGCGTGCCGGGGATCGAGAGCGACCCCCGCTTCTGGGCCAGCGGCATCAGCCTCGTCGCCCACATGCGCAACCCGCACGTCCCGGCGGTGCACATGAACACGCGCATGTTCTGGACCCCGAACGCGTGGTGGTTCGGCGGCGGCTCCGACCTCAACCCCTGCATCGAGTACGACGAGGACACGGCGCATTTCCACGCCACGCAGAAGGCGCATCTCGACCCACACGGGCCGGCGCTCTATCCCGAGCTCAAGGCCTGGGCCGACGAGTATTTCTACATCCCGCACCGCAAGCGGGCGCGCGGTGTCGGCGGCATCTTCATGGACGACCGCAACACCGGCGACTGGGACGCGGATTTCGCGCTGACGCAGGATATCGGCCGCGCCTTCCTGCCGGCCTACCTGCCGCTGGTGGAAAAGCGCCGGGTGATGCCCTGCGACGCGGCGGACCGTGAGACGCAGCTGGTGCATCGCGGGCTCTATGCCGAGTACAACCTCGTCTATGACCGGGGCACCAAGTTCGGTCTGGCCACCGGGCACGATGCCAACGCGGTGCTGATGAGCCTGCCGCCGCTGGCAAAATGGATCTGATCTTAGGTTGACGCGTGGCGCCGGGCGGTCAAAACAGCCCGGCTTCCTTGGCGATCATCGCCGCATGGGTGCGGTTCGACGCGTTGATCTTGCGATACAGCGACTTCACATGCAGCTTGACGGTCGGCTCGCGGATGTCGAGATCGCGGGCGATTTCCTTGTTGGACTTGCCCTGCGTCAGCCCCTCGAGCACCTCGAGTTCACGCGGCGACAGCTTCTCCGCGAGCGGGTTTACCTCGGTCTCTTCCTCGGCGCGCATGAAGTCGAGCGGCGCGTATTGCTCGCCCATCGCCATGAAGCGCACGGCGTTGACCAGTGACTTGGCCGAGAGGGTTTTCGGCAGGAAGCCCGAGGCCCCGGCCTCGAGCACCTTTTCCGCCACCTCGCGGCTGGCGGTGCCCGAAATGATCGCGACGCGGCGCGCACCGGGCAGCGCCTGCATCCGGGTAAAGCCGGTCAGCCCGTTCATCCCCGGCATCGAGTAATCGAGCAGAACGAGATCGAAAGGTCCGTCCGTCGCGACCCGCGCCTCGGCCTCGGGATAGGTCGAGACCCCGATGGTCTCGAAACTGCCCTCGCCTTCGAGAAAAAGCTCGAGCGTGTCGCGCAGGAGGTCATGGTCATCGGCGATGAGAACACGCATGGCAGTCGTCTGTCGGGCGTCGGGACGCATCGCTAAATCAACCTTCACCTCGAAATCCCCTGTCAAGTTCCACGAATCACCTTTCGGTTGTTCTTCTAGGCTGGTCCGGAAAGGAGGTAAAATTAAGGAAGGCGTTTGCTACGCTGCGTAACGGTCACGGCTATCCCACTGGTCACACGGTCATCTTAGCACAGACCTCCAGAAAAGCGGGCTTTTCGACAGATATTTTCTGGCTGTTGCACCAAGACGCTCATGCTGCCCTTAAGTTGTCCTCCGGGCCGGATGCCTCGAGCTCGAACTCGGACACGAGCGCCGCGAGATGCTGGACTCGCTCGGCGATCTCGTGCGAGCTGTCGCGGCTGCCCTCCGCCGCCGTGCCGTTCTGCGCGGTGAGTTCGTTGAGCCGCCGAATGGCATCGTTGATTTCCTCGAGTTCGCGACTCTGGCCGTCGGCGGCGGTGCTCACGCCCGAGAGCACCTCATCCACCTTGCGGATCTGTTCAAGGATGGTCTGCAACGCGCGGCCGGTCTCTCCGACCAGATCGACACCGCTCTTGACCTCGGCGGCGCTCTCTTCGATCAGCGCCTTGATCTCGAGCGCCGCGTCGGCCGAGCGCCCGGCGAGGCTCTGCACCTCCATCGCGACCACCGCAAAGCCCTTGCCGCTTTCGCCGGCGCGCGCGGCCTCGACCCCGGCATTCAGAGCCAGAAGGTTGGTCTGGAACGAGATATCCTCGATCACCCCGGTGATCTGGGCAATGCGGCCGGAGGAATCCGCGATCCGGTCCATCGCGTTCACCGCGCGGTCGACCACCCCGCCGGAGAGATCCGCGCGTTCGCGCGCGCCATCGGCAAGGTCCTTGGCATCCCTCAGCGACCCGCTGGTCTGGCGCAACGTCTCGGTCAGTCCGGACACGGTGTCGGAGGTGCGCGCGATCATCTCGACCTGGCGGGTGGTCCGATCGGCGAGGTCGGACGCCGACACCCGCATATCCGACGCCTGATCGCGCAGCTCCGAGACGGTGCCTGCAAGCGTCAGCATGACCTCGCGCAGGCGCGCGGTCGCGGTGTTGAAATCGGTGCGGATCGAGTCGTATTCCGGCGCCAGCGGCGCGTCGAAGCGCAGGGTCAGCCGGGCATGGGCCAGCGCGTTCAGCCCCTCGGTCACCAGCTCCACCACCTGGCGATGCTTGTCGTGCAACGTGGCTTCCTCTTGTTCACGCCGTTCCGTGGCCGCCCTGGTGATCTGCTTGAAGCGATAGATCGACCGCGCCATCATCCCGATCTCTCCGCGCGCCTTGATATGGGGCACCCAGACCTCGAACCGGCCGCCAATCACTTCGTTCATCACCGCCGTGAGCCGGCGCAGCCGCCGAGTGACGAGCTCGGACTGGAACAGGGCGAAACCGGTGCTGAGCAAGACCACCCCCGCCGTCAACAGGGCCTCAAACCGGAGCGCCTGCCCCGCCGCCGCCGCACCGGCGGCGGTCAGTTCCGCCAGCTCCGCGACCAGCGCCGCCTCGGCACTGCGCAGATCGTCGATCCACGCGGTCGAGGCCGCGAACCACGCCGGCGCGGTCAACCTTCCGCGTTCGCCGCCATAAGGCAGCGCCACGATAGCCTGGCGCATCGGCTCGAGCCTGCGCGCCGCCGGCGCGTCGGTCAGCCCGGCCACGAATCCCGGCCGTCCGAGCACCGCCTCTGCCCGTGTCAGGAAGGCGCGCTGCCGGGCACCGAGATCGGTGAAGCGGCGGTGCACCGGGTCGGCGAAGCGGGTGCCACCAAGCCCGGCGGCGCCCATCGCCCGCTCGAGCCCGGCGCTCTCTTTCGCCAAGGCGACCAGTTCAGCGGCCTCCATCAGAGTTGCCCCCGGATCGCCCCCGGCACCGAGGCGCACCCGGCTCGAGGCCGCCATCAGCGTCTCGATGATGCCGGTGTAGTACCCCGCAAGCTCGGGTACGGTCAGCGCCAGCGCATCGATCTGCTTGCGCCGCTTGGCGAGCGCCGTCATCCCGTCATCGACCGTTGCGACCTGCTCCGGCGCGACGTCCGACAACACCGCACGATCCGCCAGATGGGACTCGATCGCGGCATCCGTGGCCTCCCGCTGGGCGGCAAGCTCGGTGCGGAAATTGCGCCCGAGTGACGAGCTGAACCCGGCGGAATAGCCGCGTTCCTTCTGCAATTCATGCACCAGATCCGCGACCGTCCCGGATTCGGCGGCGACCTGAGACACCATCCTTTCGCGCTGGGACAGCTGTGACAGCGACGACAATCCGTTGCCAGCGAGGTACAGCACAAGCAACAGGAGTGGCGCAATGGCACTCAGCAACATCAGGCGCAGGCTCATTCCGTGGCATCCCGTTCAAACACAACCCTCCGCATGGTGTGCCGCATGAGGCGTTAAGATCCCTTGAACGCTGGCACCCCCTCATCCGGCCTGTCGCCCCGGTGGCGGCTGTGCCAAACTCTCGCGAAACAGCAGCGGAGGCCGGCATGGCAGATCTCGAAACCCGCATCGCGCAGGGGCGCGGCGACGCCCCGGCAGACCGCGTCCTGCGCGGAGGCCGCATCCTCGATCTCGTCACCGGCGACCTGCTCGAAGGCGACGTGGCGATCTGCGGCGACACCATCGTCGGCATTCTGGAGGACTACGAGGCGGGCGAGGTGATCGACGTGAGCGGCCTGATCCTGGTGCCCGGCTTCATCGACACCCACCTGCATATCGAGAGCAGCCTCGTCACCCCGTTCGAGTTCGACCGCTGCGTGACCCCGCGTGGCGTCACCACTGCGATCTGTGACCCGCACGAGATCGCCAACGTGATCGGCGCGGCGGGCATCCGCTACTTCCAGGAGGCCAGCGCGCATACGTTGATGGACATCCGCGTGCAGCTGTCCTCCTGTGTGCCGTCGACGCATATGGAGACGGCGGGCGCCGAGCTGCTGGCCGAGGATCTGGCGCCACTGATGGGTCATCCGTCGGGCATCGGGCTGGCGGAGTTCATGAACTATCCCGGCGTGATCCACCGCGATCCGGAGGCGATGAAAAAGCTGCGGCTCTTCGGGGGCGGCCATGTGGACGGCCACTGCCCGCTGCTCTCGGGCAAGGATCTCAACGCCTATGTCGCCGCCGGCATCCGCACCGAGCACGAGGCGACCAGCGCCGGGGAGGCGCTCGAGAAACTGCGCAAGGGGATGCGGGTGCTGATCCGCGAGGGCTCGGTCTCGAAGGACATGCACGCGCTGCAACCGCTCCTGAGCGAGCGCACGGCGCCCTACATGTGCCTGTGCACCGATGACCGCAACCCGCTGGATATCGCCGAGCACGGCCATCTCGATTACATGATCCGCACGATGATCGCGCTTGGCACCCCGCCGCTTGCGGCCTATCGCGCGGCGACCCTGTCGGCCGCTGAGGCCTTCGGGCTCAAGGATCGCGGCATGATCGCGCCGGGCAAGCGCGCCGATATCGTCGCAATCGATTCGCTCGAAGGCTGCCATGCGCAGATGGTGCTGGCAGGCGGCGTGGTGGCGACCGACGCAGCCTTCGCGGCGCGCGGATCGGTCGAACCGGTGGGGCGCGGATCGGTCAAGGCGCCGCGGCTGGTGCCCGGGCAGTTTCGCGCCACCGGCAATCGCGAGGAAACCGACGTGATCGGCATCCGCGAGGGGCAGATCCTCACCGACCACCTGCGCGAGACGATCGTCATCGAGGACGGCGACAAGCGGCCCGACGCGGCGCGCGATCTGGTGCGCATCGCGGTGGCGGAGCGGCACGGCAAGAACGGCAACGTGGCCACCGGATTCGTGAAGGGGTTCGGGCTGCAGAGCGGGGCCATTGCCTCGACGGTCTGCCACGACCACCACAACATCGCCTGTGTCGGCGTCGATTACGACGACATGGCGCTGGCTGCGAACCGGCTCGAGGAGATCGAGGGCGGCTTCGTGGTGGCGCGGGGCGGCGAGATCCTCGCCGAGTTGGCGCTGCCGGTGGCCGGACTGATGAGCCTCTCACCGTTCGAGGAGGTGCGCGACCGGCTGGTCGAACTGCGCGCCGCGGCACGGTCGCTGGGTGTGACGCTGGAGGAGCCGTTCCTGCAGCTTGCCTTCCTTGCCCTGCCGGTGATCCCGTCTCTGAAGATCACAGACCGCGGCATGGTCGACGTGCTGAAGTTCGAGATCATCCCGGGCTGATCAGCCGCCGTCGCAGCGCCGATAGGTCAGGTCCACGAGTTCAGCCTCGGGCCCGGTTTCCTGCCGCTGCAGACGGTCTCCGTCTTCCGTGAGGGTGAGCGACACGTCTTGTGACCAGGTCATACCTTCGCCTGTATAGGAGAACTCTGCCGCGACCCTCTCCGGGCCGAGATGCTCGACCTCTCGAAGCGTGGCGCGGGACTCGTAAAAGGTGAGGTGGCGGGCGGTGACGACCATCAGGCCCTTGGCGTCGGCCCGGCCCCGCTCGCAATCGGCGTCGTCAAGCCCCCAGCGGCCCCGCATGTCGTCGGGCAGCACTTGAAGCTCCACCTCCTCGGGTGGGGTCGGCGCCTCGTCTGGCGCACACATTCCGACCTGCAATAGCGACAGCAGGGCGACCGGCAATGCGATATCCCGTATCATGGCGATGTAACGAAAAGCCCCCGGGCAGGGTTCCGGCCCGGATCAGACCCGTATCAAACGTGGGTCAGAGCAGGTTCAGCAGCTCGATTGTGGGCCAGCCATCCGCCGGCAGGCCCAGCCGGGCCTGCATGTCGCGGACCGCCGAGCGCGTCCCTGCACCAAGGATGCCGTCGATGCCGCCCACGTCGTAGCCCTTGGCGTCCAGCGCACGCTGCAGCGCCAGCATCTGCTCGCCCGAAAGGCCGGGATCGGGGTTGCCCGGGTCATAGACCGAGGCACCCTCCAGCCGGGAGGCGAAATAGGCGGCGGTCATGACGTAGGTAAAGCTCTGATTCCACTCAAAGTAGACGCGAAAATTCGGATAGGCGATGAAGCTCGGCCCGCCGCGCCCCTGCGGCAGCAGGATCGAGGCCTCGAGCCGGCCGTCATCCAGCGCCCCCTCGCGGGCCCGCACCCCGAGGCGCTCCCATTCGGCCACGCTCATCGTGGTCTCGAGGCCGGTCTGCGACCAGTCCATGTCGGCGGGCAGGACAACCTCCTGCAGCCACGGCTCGCCGTGGCGCCAGCCCAGCTCCGAGAGCATCTTGGCCCCCGAGAGCAGCGCATCCGGCGCCGAGGTCTTGAGCGTGACATGGCCATCGCCATCGCCGTCCATGCCGTTCTCGAGGATGTCCCTGGGCAGCATCTGCACCATGCCGATCTCGCCCGCCCAGGCGCCGGTTGTGGTGGCAGGATCGAAATCGCCCCGCTCATAGAGCTCCATCGCGGCGAAGATCTGCGGCCGGAAGATCTCGGGGCGGCGGCAGTCATGCGCCAGCGTGACCAGCGCGTTCAGCGTGTTGAAATCCCCCTGGAAGGCACCGTAATCGGTCTCGAAGGCCCAGAACGCCAGCAGCACCCCGCGCGAGATGCCGTAATCGCGCTCGATCCGATCGAAGACCTCGTCCCAGCGCTGCGACAGCTGGCGCCCCCGGTCGAGCCGGTCCTGGCTGATCAGCTTGCGCGAGAACTCGATGAATGGCGTCTGAAAGATGCCCTGCGCCCGGTCGCGGCGCAGCACGCTGCTGTCCTGCCGCGCGCCGGACAGGAAGCGCCGCGCCACCTCGGCGTCGTGGCCCATCGCCACGGCCTCGTCCCGCAGCCCCGCCTTGAAGGTCTGGAAGTCGCCGCCGCAGGGCACCTCCTGCGCGAAAGCCGCGCCGGAGAGCGAAAGGGCGATGAGACAGGAGAGCGCGCGCATGTGAACCTCGTTTCCGCGTTTGGCGGCACAGTACCAGCCCGGTTTGGCGGCGCAAGAAGCGGCATCCCGCTCATGTTTGCGTTTCGTTCACATTCCTTACGAGTTCGTTAAACAATTGTTTAGAACTGAGGAAGACAAAGGCCTCATCGCCTGGGGACGACTGCCATCGGAGACGCGCATGAACGTGCTCATCGTCGAAAGTCGGAAAGAGTTGGGTGGCCTGTGGTCGCGCCATCTGGCGCGGCTCGGCGCGACGGTCACCGTCGCGCTGACCGAAGACGAGGCCACCGGCCACCTGCTCGACAGCCCGACCGACATCATCGTCCTCGACCTCGTGCTCAACGAGGGCAGCGCCATCGCGGTCGCGGATTTCGCCAATTACCGGAGGCCCGAGGCGAAGGTGATCTTCGTCACCAACACCTCGTTCTTTTCCGACGGCTCGATCTTCCAGCTCTGCAGCAACGCCTGCGCCTACCTGCCAAGCGCCACACCGCCGGCGGACCTGGCCGCGATGGTCGAGCATTTCGGCCAGCCCGATCCGCGCTGAACCCGCTCAGGCGGCCTTGAGCGCCTCGCGCCCATGCGGCGCCATCAGGTCGAGGTCGGGGCCCACCGGGATGATCCGGTTCGGATTGATCATGTCGTGGCTGTAGTAGTAGTGCCGCTTGAAATGATCGAAATGCACCGTGTCGGCAACGCCGGGCCACTGGTAGAGCTCGCGCGTGTAGGCCCAGAGGTTGGGATAGTCGACGATCCGCGCCTTGTTGCACTTGAAGTGCACGTTGTAGACCTGATCGAAGCGGATCAGCGTGGTGAAGAGCCGCCAATCGGCCTCGGTGATGCGGCCCCCCATCAGGTAGCGGCCTTTCGAGAGGCGCTCCTCGATCCAGTCGAGGCTCTCGAAGAGCGGCCCGACCGCATCGTCATAGGCCTCCTGCGAAGTGGCGAACCCGGCCTTGTAGACGCCGTTGTTCACCGTGTCGTAGATCCGCGCGTTGACCGGCTCGATGGCCTCGCGCAGCGCCTCGGGCCAGTAATCATCACTGTTGCCGGTCAGCCCGTCGAAGGCCTCGTTCAACATCCGGATGATCTCGGCGCTCTCGTTCGAGACGATGGTCTCGCGCTCCTTGTCCCAAAGCACCGGGACCGTGACGCGCCCCGAGATGTCGGGCTGCGCCTTGGTGTAGATGTCGCGCAGGAACGGAAGATCGTAGAGCCTGTCGCCGGTGGCGCCGGCGAAATCGGTCTTGAAGGTCCAGCCATCCGACAGCATGTCGGGGTGCACCACGCTCACCGGTATCAGCTCCTCGAGCCCCTTGAGCGCGCGGAACACCAGCGCCCGGTGCGCCCACGGGCAGGCATAGCTGACATAGAGGTGATAGCGCCCCGGCTCAGCCTTGAAGCCGCCCTCACCCGAGGGGCCGGCACTGCCATCCGCGGTGATCCAGTTGCGAAACGCCGTCTCGCTGCGTTGAAATTTGCCGCTGTCGTCGTTGTAGTCCCAGCGGTCCTGCCATTCGCCGTCAACCAGCAAACCCATCGGCTCTCTCCTCTTTGGTTGGGAGAGAAATTAGGCTTTGGGCGCCAGCAGGCAATTGCGGCGCGGCGCGCAGGGTCTTCGCGCAGCCGCACAGCCCGACCCGGAACAGACGCCGCGCCGGGCTGGCCGGGGGCTATTGCTGGATCGACTCGAGGTAGTAGGCGATCGACAGGATGCGTCCGCGTGCCAGCGCCTCGGCGCCGCCCATCATGCCGCTTTCGGTCATCAGACGCGACTTGAAGACGGTGCCCCAGATCGGCATCGGATCGCCATGCGCCCGCAGCTGGGTGCGGCCGTCGATGATGTGGATGACCTCGAGCATCGGAAACACGCCGTCATTGTTGGCCGAGAGGTGCGTCAGGTCGGGCATCTCCACGGTCAAGAGCTCAGCCAGAGACCCCTGCCCCATTCCGCTTTCGCCGTGGCAACCGGCGCAGCCCTCGACGAAATCCTGCTTGCCCATGTCATCGGCCAGCCCTGCCCCGGCGCTCAGCGCGAGGGCCGCAGCGGCGGCCAGCGTGGTGTTCAGACGTGTCATGTCGTGTCTCCCCTTCATCGGTGATGAGCCTCCCTCACGTCGCGCGGTCATATGCGCGAAGTGACATGTCAACGAAGCGCCGGTTTACGCAGCGCCACCTTGACCTGCCTCATTGACAGGAACGGGAAGAGGGGAAACCAGGGGCGGCCCAGCTCAGCGCCGGTTGTAGACCTGCCAGAGCCAGAGCAGCAGCATGGCGCCCAGTACTGCGCCCACCAGCCCGGCCAGAGCGCCGGTCACCGCGATCAGCAGCCGCAGCACCAGCCCGCCGATCACCGCCCCGGCGATGCCGAGCGCCATGGTCTGCACGAGGCCGAGTTCGATCCGCATGAAGCGCGTGGCGAGGAACCCCGCCGCGGCGCCGATGATGATGAGCCAGACGACCGACATGGGCCTTACCTCCGTCCGCGCCAGTGAAACGGCACAATGATCAGCGCCCCGATCGACGAGGCGATGGCGTTGAGCCCCGGCGAGCCGAAACCGATGCCGAACATCAGCCGGATGAAATATGCCAGGAAGGCGCCACCGATGCAGATGATGATGCTCGGCAGGATGCCGTTGCGGGTGAAGCCGCTGCGCTCCGAGGCGTAGCCGACGATGCCCGCGATCGCCACCGTGCCGATCAGCGTGGGAAACATCAGCCCGCCCCCAGCGTCGCGCCCTGCGGGATCGCCATGCCGCGCAGGAAGGTCTCGGCATCCTGCGCCCCCTTGCCCGCGCGTTGCGCGCGCGTGACCTGGACCGCGCCGGTGCCACAGGCGATGGTGAAGCCGTCGTCTAGCGCCGTACCAGGCGCGCCCTGCCCGTCGACCACGCGGGCCCCCAAGAGCTTGATGCGGTGCTCGCCGAGCAGGGTCCAGGCGCCGGGGAACGGCGCCAGCCCGCGGATCTGGCGCGAGATCTCTTCCGCCGGGCGCGTCCAGTCCACCGCCGCCTCGGCCTTGTCGATCTTCTGCGCGTAGGTGACGCCCTCTTCGGGCTGCACCTCGGGGGTGAGGGAGTCCAGTTGCGACAGCGCCTGCACGATCAGTGCCGCACCCATGGCGCTCAGCCGGTCATGCAGCGCGCCGGTGGTCTCCTCCGGGCCGATCTCGGTGGCCTCGCGCAGCAGCACCGGGCCGGTGTCGAGCCCGGCCTCCATCTGCATGATGCAGATGCCGGTCTGTGCATCGCCCGACAGGATCGCCCGGTGGATCGGGGCCGCTCCACGCCAGCGTGGCAGCAGCGAGGCGTGGATGTTGAGGCAGCCCTTGGCCGGCGCGTCGAGGATGGCCTGCGGCAGGATCAGCCCGTAGGCAACCACCACCGCGACATCGGCGTCGAGCGCGGCGAAGCGGGCCTGCTCATCGGGCGATTTCAGGCTCACCGGGTGGCGCACCTCGAGCCCCAGCGCCTCGGCGCGGGCATGCACTGGCGTGGGCCGGTCCTTTTTGCCGCGCCCGGCGGGGCGGGGCGGCTGGCAGTAGACCGCGGCGATCTCGTGCCCGGCCTCGACCAGCGCGTCGAGCACCGGCACCGAGAAGTCCGGCGTTCCCATGAAGATCACCCGCATTGCCCTGCTCCTTGCTTCGCTCAGCCCCCCCGAGATAGTCGTTCGGAGTGGCGGAGGCCAGTGCTCAGCGCTCCTTGAGGTAGGGCTCGCCGCTAGCGCGGGGCGGGATCGCCTTGCCGACGAAGCCCGCGAGGATGATCACCGTCAGGATATAGGGCAGCGCGTCCATCACCTGCACCGGCACGGTAAAGGCGCCCAGATCAATGTTCTGGTAGCGCAGCGCCACCGCCTGCAGCAGGCCAAAGAGCAGACAGGCCCAGAGCGCGTACCACGGCCGCCACTTGGCGAAGATCAGCGCCGCCAGAGCGATGTAGCCGCGCCCGGCGGTCATCTCGCGCACGAACCCCGCCTGCAGGCCGGTGGCGAGATAGGCGCCCGCGAGCCCGCAGAGCAGGCCGCAGATGGCGATGGCCGCGTAGCGCAGCCCGATCACCGAGACACCGGCGGTGTCGACCGCCTCCGGCGCCTCGCCCACCGCGCGCAGGCGCAGGCCAAAGCGGGTGCGGTAGAGGATGAACCACGACAGTGGCACCATCAGGAAGGCCACGTAGACAAGGATCGAATGCCCCGAGATCAGCTCGGCATAGATCGGCCCGATCACCGGCACGCCCGAAAGCGCCTCGGCGAAGGGCAGCGTGATGCCGGTGAAGCGGCCGCCGCCGATCAGCGAGGGCGTGCGCCCGCCCTGTCCAAACCAGCTTTGCGCGATCAGCACCGTCAGGCCTGAGGCGAGGAAGTTGATCGCCACCCCCGAGATCAGCTGGTTGCCGCGGAAGGTGATCGAGGCGAGACCGTGGATGGCGCTCATCAACGTGGCCGAGACGATCCCCGCCAGCAGGCCGAGCCAGACCGAACCGGTCACCGCGGCGACAGCGGCAGAGGCGAAGGCCGCGGCGAGCATCTTGCCCTCGAGTCCGATATCGACAACGCCCGAGCGCTCGGAAAACAGCCCGGCGAGGCAGGCGAAGAGCAGCGGCGTGGCAAGGCGCACGGTGGAATCGAGCACCTGCAGAAGGGTTGCGAAATCCATCAGCCGTTCCTCCGCCGGGTCGCCATGAAGATGCGTTCGAGCGGCATCCGCACCATGTTGTCGAGCGCGCCGGTAAACAGGATCACCAGCGCCTGGATCACGGTGATCAGCTCGCGCGGGATGTTGGTCCAGAGCGCCAGCTCGGCGCCGCCCTGATAGAGGAAGCCGAAGAGCAGCGCCGCGAGAAAGATCCCGACCGGGTGCGAGCGCCCCATCAGCGCCACCGCGATGCCGATGAAGCCGGCGCCCTCGGTTGCGTTCATCACCAGCCGCTCGGCCTCGCCCATGGTGGTGTTGAGTGCCATCATGCCGGCGAGACCGCCCGAGATCAGCATCGCCACGACGGTGATGCGCACCGGAGAGATGCCGGCATAGCGGGCGGCGCTCTCGGAGAACCCGAAGGCGCGGATCTCGTAGCCGAGCTTGGTGCGCCACATCAGGAACCAGAAGGCGACGCAGGCCAGCACCGCGAGGAAGAAGGTCACGTTGGCGGGCGAGCCGCGGAACAGCGGGTTCTCGGCGGTGGCGAACAGGTCCTGGAAGGTCGGCAGCTGGGTTGCCTCGGGGAACTTGGCGGTGGCCGGGTCCATAGCCCCCTGCGGGCGCAGAACATTGACCAGCACGTAGTTCAGCACCGCCGCGGCGATGAAGTTGAACATGATGGTGGTGATCACGATATGGCTGCCGCGCTTGGCCTGAAGATAGGCCGGGATCAGCGCCCAGAGTGCGCCGAAGGCGCCGGCGGCCAGCGTCGCCACCAGCAGCGCGATGCTCCAGTGCGGGAACGGGATGAACAGGCAGACCAGCGCCACGCCCAGCCCGCCGATCATCGCCTGCCCCTCGCCGCCGATATTGAACATCTTGGCGTGAAAGGCCACCGCGACGCAGAGCCCGGTGAAGATGAAGTTGGTGGTGTAATAGAGCGTGTAGCCCCAGCCGGCGCTGCGCATCAGCGCGCCCTCGACCATCAGCTTGAACGCATCGACCGGGTTCTCGCCGATGGCGAGGATCACCAGCGCCGACAGCACGGCGGCGAGCAGGATCGAGATCAGGGGCACGAGCACCGCGTCGGCCCAGGCGGGCATCTTATCCATTCGGGGCCTCTTGGTTCAGGGGCGCGCCCTGCGGGCGCGGGTGCCTCCGGCGGGAGTATTTGGGACGTAAAGAAGCAGGGGACGTCGCAAGGCGGGCGGGCTCAGTCATGCTGCTCGGCCTCCCGGGCTTCCTTTTCGTGAAGCGACGCATCGACGGCCTCTATCAGCGGCTTGTCGGGCCTCTCGGTGACGCCGGCCATCAGCAGGCCGAGCTCGGTCTGGTCGGTCTCCGCGGGCAGGCGCTCGCCCATGATCTGGCCGTCGAACATCACCGCGATGCGATCCGACAGCGACAGGATCTCGTCGAGCTCGAC
The DNA here is from genome assembly GCF_017309175.1 of Salipiger bermudensis. Lineage (NCBI taxonomy): Bacteria > Pseudomonadati > Pseudomonadota > Alphaproteobacteria > Rhodobacterales > Roseobacteraceae > Salipiger > Salipiger bermudensis. The sequence goes on from NZ_JAEKJV010000008.1 coordinate 171,221, forward strand.
CGAGACCAGCAGGATCGCCTTGCCCTTGTCGCGCAGGCGCACGATTTCCTGATGGATGAACTCGATGGCGCCGATGTCGACGCCGCGGGTCGGCTGGCCGATCAGCAGGATGTCGGGATCGCGCTCGATCTCGCGGGCCAGCACGATCTTCTGCTGGTTGCCGCCGGAAAAGTTCCGGGCGGCGAGCTGCGGGTTCGGCGGGCGCACATCGTAGCGGGTCATCTTGTCCTGCGCCTCCTCGCGGATCAGCGCATTGTTCATCAGCATGCCCGACTGGTAGCGCGGGTCGCGGTGGTAGCCGAAGACGATGTTCTCCCACGCCGTGTAGGCCATGATCAGCCCCTCGGTCTGCCGGTCCTCGGGGACATGGGCGATGCCGCGGGCGCGGCGCGACTGACCGTCGGACTTGGGGCCGGTCAGGTCGATCTCGGAGCCGTTGACCAGCACCCGGCCGGTGGCGTCGGCATAGCCGCCCAGCACCTCGAGCAGCTCGGACTGGCCGTTGCCGGCGACGCCGGCGATGCCGAGGATCTCGCCGGCGCGGACCTCGAGCGAGACGCCCTTGAGGCGCTCGACCCCGTGGCTGTCGACATGGCGCAGCCCCTCGACCTGCAACACCGGGGCGCCGATCTCGGCCGGCGCCTTGTCGACCCGCAGCAGCACCTTGCGGCCGACCATCAACTCGGCCAGCTCCTCGGGCGAGGTCTCGCGGGTCTTGACGGTGGCGGTCATCTGGCCCCGGCGCATCACCGAGACGGTGTCGGTGATCTCCATGATCTCGCGCAGCTTGTGGGTGATCAGGATGATCGTCTTGCCCTCGGCCCGGAGGTTGTCAAGGATGCGGAATAGGTGGTCGGCCTCGGCGGGCGTGAGCACGCCGGTGGGCTCGTCGAGGATCAGGATGTCGGCCTGCCGGTAGAGCGCCTTGAGAATCTCGACGCGCTGCTGGTGGCCGACGCTGAGATTCTCGATCAGCTGGTCGGGATCGACCGAGAGCTCGTATTCCTCCGACAGCTGGCGCAGCACGCCGCGAGCGCGGGCCAACGACGCGTTGAGCATCGGGCCGTCCTCGGCGCCGAGGATGACGTTCTCGAGCACGGTGAAGTTCTGCACCAGCTTGAAGTGCTGGAACACCATGCCGATGCCGGCGGAGATCGCCGCCTGGCTGTCGCTGATCTCGGTGCGCTGGCCGTTGATGAAGATCTCGCCGGCATCGGCCTTGTAGAAACCGTAGAGGATCGACATCAGCGTCGATTTCCCGGCGCCGTTCTCGCCGATGATGCCGTGGATCGTGCCCGGCATGACGCGGATCGAGATGTCCTTGTTGGCCTGGACGGGGCCGAAGGCCTTGGAGATGCCTTGCAGCTCGATGGCGGGGGCGGTCATGGCAGATTCCCGGGTCGTAACTGGAAGCGCGGCTCCTCCACCGGTGCAGGCGGAGGAGCCGACCCTGTTTGGAGAGCGGGCCGGGGTCACCGGCCCGCAGGCGCTCAGAAGTTGAGGACGGGGCAGCTGTCGTCGGAAGAGTAGTCGTGCACCGCGATCTCGCCCGCGATGATCTCTTCGCGCGCGGCATCGACCGCGGTCTTCATCTCCTCGGTGACCAGCGCCTCGTTGTTCTCGTCGAGCGCGTAGCCGACGCCGTTCTCGGCCAGACCCAGCACCATAACGCCGGTCTCGAGTTCGTCGCCCGCGGTCATCGCTTCCTGCACCGCCACGTCGACGCGCTTGAGCATCGAGGTCAGCACTTTGCCCGGGTGCAGGTGGTTCTGGTTGCTGTCCACGCCGACCGACAGGATATCCTCGTCGGCGGCGGTCTGCAGCACGCCGAGGCCAGTGCCACCGGCGGCGGCATAGATCACGTCGGCGCCCTGGCTGATCTGCGCCTTGGCAAGCTCGGAGCCCTTCACCGGGTCGTTCCACGCCGCCGGGGTGGTGCCGGTCATGTTGGCGATCACCGTGGCGTCGGGGTTGGCGGCCATCACGCCCTGCGCATAGCCGCAGGCGAACTTGCGGATCAGCGGCACGTCCATGCCGCCCACGAAGCCCACGGTGCCGCTCTCGGAGGCCATCGCCGCCATCATGCCGACGAGATACGAGCCCTCGTGCTCGGAGAACAGGATCGAGAGCACGTTCGGGTGCTCTTCGGGGTTCACGAAGCCGTCGATGGTGACGAACTTGGTGTCCGGGTAATCCGCCGCCACCGACGCGATCGGGGTCGACATGGAGAAGCCGGTGGTGACCACCGGGTTGAAGCCGGCCTCGGCGAAGCGACGCAGGGCCTGCTCGCGCTGCGCTTCGGATTGCAGCTCGATATCGCGATAGCTGCCGCCGGTCGCGGCGGCATAGGCCTCGGCGCCGTTATACGCGGCTTCGTTGAAGCTCTTGTCGAATTTCCCGCCAAGGTCGTAGACCAGCGCCGGATCGGCCAGCGCAGCACCTGCGGTCAGCGCCAGCGCGGCGCTTGCGCCGAGGAATTTGGTCATCAGGGTCATATGTTGCTCCCAGGTGGTGGTGGCGGCGCGGGCTTGCGCGCAGCTCTTATGCCTGATCCGTGCAGATCATGGTTGATTTAAGGCCTTGGGAAGCAACAGGGTCAACCGGATTCTGCACCGGGTGACGCGGCGATTTCGGAGCCGCGGGCGCTAACCTCGGGTCAGCGCCTTCGTCATGAGCAGCGCGTCGTCGCAGGAGCCGTCGGCGCGCCGGTAATAGCCCTTGCGCCGGCCGGTCTCGACATAGCCACAGGCGGCGTAAAGCCCTCGTGCCGGGGCGTTTTCCGCTGCCACCTCGAGCAACACCGAGACCGCGCCGCGGGCGCGCGCATCCTGTTCGAAGGTGGCGAGAACCGCCCGCCCCCGGCCCTGCCGATGGCCCTCCGGATCACTGGCAAGCGCGAGGATCTCGGCCTCGTCGGCGATCACCCGCCCGAGCACGAAGGCGCCCTCGGCGCAGCTCAGCAAGGCGGTAGGATGGGCGAGCGTGGACGCGAAATCCGCCTCGGACCACGGCTGCGTGTGGCGATAGGCGCGCGCCGCCAGCGCGGCCAGTTCGGCCGGGCTCACGGCAGGATCGCCGGCGGCGCCTCGCGCGAAGGGGCCGCATCTGCCGGGCGCACGTAGACCGGGCTTGGCCGCGGCAGATCCGGGGCGCGGAAGCGCTCGCCCGCCAGCCGCGCGACGCCCTCGACAAGGCTTTGCGCCGGGCGCGCAAAGGGCAGCGAGTGGCTGAGGGTCGGCATCTCGCCCAGCTCGGCCGCGATCGCCTCGGCATCCGGCAGCGACAGCACCGGCCCGGCGGCATCCGCACCGAAGCGCTGCGCATAGGACATCCGCCGCGAGCCGAACACCGCCGCCGCAACCGGACGCGCGGCGCCCCAGACCGTCGCCTCCGGCGCCGTCACGCCCACCGCCGGGAAGCCCAGCGACAGGGCCAGCCCGCGCGCGGTCGCCACCGAGATGCGGATACCGGTAAAGTTGCCCGGCCCGGTGCAGACCCCGAGCGCGTCGAGCTCGCGCCAGCCGAGCCCCGCCTCCGCCAGCATCTCCTCCAGCATCGGCACCAGGCGTTCGGCCTGCCCGCGCGCCATCTCCTCATGCCGCAGGCACAGCACCTCCGATCCGCGCAGCAGGCAGGCCGCGACGCAGGCAGAGGAGGTGTCGAAGGCAAGAACGGTATCGGTCATGCAACCTTGCGCCCGGGCGGATCCGCCCGGGTCTCGGGACAGCTGTCGCGCGCCGCCGTCAGACGGCGACCGGGCGGACCTCGGTCACTTCGGGGATGTAGTGGCGCAGCAGGTTCTCGATGCCCATCTTCAGGGTCAGGGTCGAGGACGGGCAGCCGGCGCAGGCGCCCTGCATGTGCAGGTAGACCACGCCACGCTCGAAGCCGTGGAAAGTGATGTCGCCGCCATCCTGTGCCACGGCCGGGCGCACGCGGCTGTCGAGCAGTTCCTTGATCTGGCCGACGATCTCCTCGTCCTCGCCTTCGAAGGCGGCATGGCCCGAGGCCCCGCCCTCACCGGCCATCACGGGCTCGCCGGACTGGAAATGCTCCATGATCGCGCCAAGCACGGCGGGCTTCACGTGGTCCCAGTCGGCGCCATCGGCCTTGGTCACGGTGACGAAATCCGAACCGAGGAAGACGCCGGTCACACCGGTCACGCCGAACAAGCGCTTGGCCAGCGGCGAGGCATCGGCGCCCTCGGCGCTCGGGAAGTCGGCAGTGCCTGCGCCCAGAACCGTCTGGCCGGGCAGGAACTTCAGCGTCGCGGGGTTCGGGGTGGATTCGGTCTGAATGAACATCTCAAGGGTACCTTTCTCCGGGCCCTCCCTATATGCGCCTCTCCCGGCGGAGCGTCAAGGTTTAGAACCATTCTAAGACAAGCCTGACGCCACGCGACCGGCGCAACGAACACACCAGCTCCGTTCTGCGGCAGCGAGAGCCCCCCTGCCCGCCAGCGGCCCGCACCCCCTGCTTCTCTATGTCGATAAATACTCACATCCCGGCGCCTGCCACGCCGTGCGGCGCTCAGGTGATGTCCTCGAGCCGCTCCTTCGACAGATCTCCCGGAACGATGGTCACCGGGATCGGCAGGCTGCCCGAACCGCGGCTGAGCTGGCTGACCAGAGGCCCCGGCCCCTTCTTGCCCGAAGCCGCCCCCAGCACCAGCACGCCGATGGCGTCATCGGCCTTCACCTGGCCGAGGATCTCGCTCACCACGTCGCCCTCGCGGATCACCAGCTCGGGGTCGACATCGTGGCGGTCGCGCATCCACTTGGCGAAGACCTCGTAATGGGCGTGGATGCGCTCGCGCGCCTCCTCGCGCATCAGGTCGCCGACGCCGATCCAGTGGTTGAACTCGTCCGGCGGGATCACCGACAGGATCGTCACCCCGCCCTTTGTCTTCTCCGCGCGCATAGCGGCGAAGCGCATGGCGTTGAGGCATTCGCGGCTGTCATCGAGAATGACGAGAAACTTGCGCATCATGGCTCTCCCTTGCCGGGATCATGGTGCAGGGCACAGGCATTGGCAACGGGGCTTCGTGACAAGCCCCTGCGGCAGATCACCCGGTGGTCTTGGCCCAGTCCCAATAAAGCTCACGCACCCGGCGGGTGACAGGGCCGACCTGGTAGGAGACATCCTCGAACGCCGTCACCGGGGTGACCTTGTTCATGTTGCCCGACAGGAAGACCTCGTCCGCGGCCTCGAAATCGGCGAAGCTCAGCACCGCCTCGTGCACCTCCATGCCGTCGGCGCGCATGTTGGCGATATGCCGGGCGCGGGTGATGCCGGACAGGAAGGTGCCGTTGGCGATGGGGGTGAAGGTGACCCCATCCTTGACCATGAAGACGTTGGCGGTGGCGCTCTCGGCGACGTTGCCCATGGCGTCGGCCACCAGCGCGTTGCCGAAGCCGCGGGCGTGCACCTCGGCCAGCATCCGAGCGTTGTTGGGATAGAGGCAGCCGGCCTTGGCGTTGACCACCGCATCCTCCATCACCGGGCGGCGGAAGCGGGTCCGTCCGAGCGTGGTGGTGGCGCTTTCGGGGGCCATCGGGATCTCTTCGAGGCAGATGGCGAAGCCGGTCTGATCCTCCGAGGGCACGATCGCGGTCTTGTCGCCGCCGATGCCCCAGTACATCGGGCGGATATACACCGCCGCGCCCTCGGCATAGGCGCCGAGCCCCTCCCAGACGATCTGCACCATCTCCTCGGTGGTGACGGTGGGGCGCAGCATCAGCGCCTCGGCCGAGCGGTTCACCCGGGCGCAATGGGCCCAGAGATCCGGCGCCAGCCCGTTCACGAAGCGCGCCCCGTCGAACACCGTGCTGCCGAGCCACGCGCCGTGGTCGGCGGCGCGCATCACCGAGACGTCTCCGTCGTGCCAGGTGCCCTGGAAATAGGTCCGGATGTTCTTGCCGACTGCCATGCGTGCGCCCCCTTCGAATTGCGCCGCCAACCTAGGCCCGGGCGCGGGCGAGGTCCAGTGCGCGGCGCAGCAAATCGGCGGGCGCGCCGCGGCGCTCAGCCCTTCTCGTGGAAGAAGGCGTAGATCCGCTCGGCCAGCGCCGCGCTCACCCCGTCCACCGCCTTGAGATCGGCGAGGTTGGCGCGGCTCACCGCCTTGGCGGAACCGAAATGCGCCAGGAGCGCCCGCTTGCGCGCCGCGCCCACGCCCGGCACCTCGTCGAGCGGATTGGCCATCTGGCTCTTGGCGCGCTTGGCGCGGTGGGTGCCGATGGCAAAGCGGTGGGCCTCGTCGCGCAGGCGCTGCACGAAATAGAGCACCGGGTCGTTGTGGCGCAGCGCGAAGGGGCGCTGGCCGACACGGTGAAACTCTTCCTTGCCGGCGTCGCGGTCGATGCCCTTGGCGACGCCCACCATGGGCACGTCCTCGACCCCGAACTCGCGCATGATCTCGGCCACCGCCGAGACCTGCCCGGCGCCGCCGTCGATCAGCAGAAGATCCGGCCACAGCCCCTTCTCGCGATCCGGATCGTCCTTCAGCAACCTTGTGAAGCGGCGAGTCAGCACCTCCTTCATCATGCCGAAATCATCGCCCGGGACGAGCTCTTCGCCCTTGATGTTGTACTTGCGGTACTGGTTCTTCATGAACCCGTCCGGCCCCGCCACGATCATCCCGCCCACCGCGTTGGTGCCCATGATGTGCGAGTTGTCGTAGACCTCGATGCGCTGCGGCGGCGCATCCAGAGCGAAGGCCTCGGCCAGCCCGCGCAGCAGCTTGGCCTGCGTCGCGGTCTCGGCCATGCGGCGGGCGAGGCTCTCGCGGGCGTTGCGCGCCGCACCCTCGACCAGCTCGGCCTTCTCGCCCCGGAGCGGCACCGCGATCTCGACCTTGCGGCCGAGCTTGTCGCTCAGCGCCTGGCACATCAGGTCGGGGTTCTCGATCTCGTGGTTGAGCAGCAGCAGGCGCGGCGGCTCCTTGGTGTCATAGAACTGCCCGAGGAAGGCCTCGAGCACTTCCTGCGGCTCCACGTCCTCGCCGACGCGGGGGTAATAATCCTTGTTGCCCCAGTTCTGGTTGGCGCGGATGAAGAACACCTGCACGCAAGCCTGCCCGCCCTCCATGTGGAGCGCGATCACGTCGGCCTCGGCCACGGTCTGCGGGTTGATGCCCTGCACCGTCTGGACCTGGGTCAGCGCGCGGATGCGGTCGCGCAGCGCCGCGGCGCGCTCGAACTCCATCGCCTCCGAGGCCTCGGCCATCTGCGCCGCCAGGGTCTCCTGCACCCGGGTCGACTTGCCCGACAGGAAGCGCTCGGCGTCGCGCACGCTCTCTGCGTAATCCGCCTCCGAGATATAGCCGACGCAGGGCGCCGAGCAGCGCTTGATCTGGTAGAGCAGGCAGGGCCGCGTGCGCCCCTCGAACATCGAATCCGAGCAGTTGCGCAGCAGGAACGCCTTCTGCAGCTGGTTCAGCGTCCGGTTTACTGCGCCGGCGCTGGCGAAGGGGCCATAATAGGCCCCCTTCTCTGTCTTGGCGCCGCGATGCTTGCGGATCTGCGGAAAGGCGTGCTCGGTGGTGACCTGGATGTTCGGGAACGACTTGTCGTCACGCAGCAGCACGTTGAACTTGGGCTTGAGCTGCTTGATCAGGTTCTGCTCGAGCAGCAGCGCCTCGGTCTCGGTGCGCGTCGTGAGGAACATCATCGACGCGGTTTCCGAGATCATCCGCGAGATGCGCCGCGAATGCTGCGCCGAGGGCCGCGAGTAGTTCGACACCCGTGCCCTCAGGTTGCGCGCCTTGCCGACATAGAGCACCCGGCTCTGGTCATCGAGCATGCGATAGACGCCCGGGCTCGAGTCCAGCGTCCTCAGATAGGAGTGGATGAGCTCGTAGCCGCGCAGGGCGGGCGTTTCGTGGGTTTCGCTCTCCTCGGTCATGATCGTTTGTGCCCGAACGCTCTCAATCTCGTGATTCCCCATCTCTGCTGCAATGCCCGATCAGCGAGATCAACATTTATGTAATCCACGGATCCTGTGGATAATCCTTTGGGCAAATTCTGGGGAACTGCGATTTTCCCTTGTTAGAAGGCGGTTTCCGTCAAAAGATGGATTTTTAGGCAGTTTTATAACCCACTGATTTTAGAGGAAACTTTTCCTCACACCCGCCAAACCCTTGATGACACGGCAATTTTGTAACGCTTTCGAAACAGCTCTGTGAACCGGTGCACAACCTGACGCAGGGGCACTCACTCAACGCCCAGCACATCGGGCGTCTGCCACGAGAGGTGCTGTCCACCGTCCACGCAGAGCAACTGTCCGGTGAAGCCCGGCGACGCCAGGATATACCCCAGCGCGGCGGTGATATCGGCCGGGTTGGCGCCGCGCTCGAGCACCGTCGCCGCGCGTTGCCTGGCAAAGTGATCGTCGCTCTGGCGCGCGCCCTGAAGCGTCGGGCCGGGCCCGATGGCATTGACCCGCACCTTTGGCGCCAGCGCCATGGCGGCGGTCCGGGTGAGCGTCCAGAGCGCCGACTTGGCCAGCGTGTAGCTCATGAACTCCGGCGTCAGCTTGCGCACCCGCTGGTCGATCATGTTGATCACCACGCCCTGCGCCACCGGCTCGTCCATGTCGTCGCTCAGCGGCTCGGCCACCTGCGCCGCGAGCGCCTGCGTCAGCACGAAAGGCGCCCGGAGGTTCGACTCGAAATGCCGGTCCCAGCTCTCGCGCGTGGTGCTCTCGATGTTGTCGTAATCGAAGATCGAGGCGTTGTTGACCAGCACGCTCAGCGGTCCACCCAGCGCCTCGGAGGCGCGCGGCACGAGAGCCTGAGCGGCATCTTCCTCGAGCAGGTCCGCCTGCAGCGCCTTGGCCTTGCGGCCCTTGGCGCGGATCATCTCGGCGACCTCCTGCGCGGCCTCCTCGGAGCCCGCGTAATGCACCGCCACGTCGAACCCGCGCTCGGCGAGGTCCAGCGCCATCGCGCGGCCCAGCCGCTTGCCCGCTCCCGTGACCAGCGCCCTTTTCACCTGCAATGTCATTCCAAGCTCTCCCTCATCCACCGATCAGCACGATGGAGACATAGCCCACGTAGAGCGCCGACAAGATCACGCCCCAGACCTTGCCCAGATCCTTCTTCAGAAACACGAAGGGGATCAGCAGCAGAGAGGCGCCCAGCATCACCCAGAAGTCGAAGTAGAGCATCTCGAGGTCGACCGGGATCGGCTTGATCAGCGAGGCGATGCCGATGATGGCCAGCAGGTTGAACAGGTTCGAGCCGATGACGTTGCCCAGCGCCACGTCCGCCTGCCGCCGGATCGCCGCCATGACCGTGGTGGCAAGCTCGGGCAGCGAGGTGCCCAGCGCCACCAGCGTGAGGCCGATCACCGTGTCCGACACGCCGAACATCTTGGCGATCTCGGTCGAGGCGTCGATCAGCAGATCGGCGCCCAGCGGCAGGCCGATCAGACCAAGCACCAGGAACAGCGCGATCTTCCACCACGGCATGTCCGGGTCGGCGCCTTCGGGCTCTTCCAGATCCTCGGCCTCTGCCTCGGCCTTGCCATTGCGACGGTGGCGCAGCGCCTCGCGCGCCTGGTCGGCGAGGATCACCGCCAGCACCAGCAGCATCAGGATGCCGGCGAACCAGTCGAACACGCCTCGGAAGGCCAGCGCGATGAACAGCACCGAGGCGCCGAGCATCACCACATAGCTCTTGCGGGTGTCATGCGCCGAGGTGTGCATCACCGCGATCAGCGCCGGGATACCCAGCACCAGCAGCACGTTGGCGGTGTTGGAGCCCACCACGTTGCCCAGCGCAATGCCCGGCACATCGGCCCGCGCCGCCTGGATGGAGATCAGAAGTTCCGGCGCCGAGGTGCCGAAGGCGACGATGGTGAGGCTGACGATCAGCGCCGGGATGCCGACCCGCAGCGACAGGTTCACCGCGCCCTTCACCAGCGCGTCACCGGCGAGCAACAGGATCACGAGGCCGAGGGCCGCGTAGACAAAGACCATGATCAGCCCTTCTTCTTCCCGCAGTCGCAGGGGCCCTTACCGATCCGGTAACGGCCACAGCGCGGGCATTTCATTTGTGAGAGGCGGGCCGCCCCCGGCATCCGGAGTTTTCCGAACATGCCGAGCAGGGCAATCACCACCAGGAATATCGCAACGATCTTGGCCAGCACGTCAGAGACCGAACCTCGCAAAGGCGGCGCGCTCGTCGATCGTCGCCAGCGCGTCCTGCGCCAGCGTCGCGCCGAGCCGCGGCAGCAGGCGGCGCTTCTGCTCGTAGCGGCGGAAGCGCACCTTGTCGCCGAACTTGTCCTTCATCACCGGTACGAGATGGCCGATGCCGTCTGCCAGCCCGACCTCGCAGGCCGCCTTGCCGATCCACACCTCGCCGGTGAACAGGTCCGGGTTGTCGGCCAGCTTGGCCCCGCGACGGTCCTTGATCTGGGCAATGAAGGTCTCGTGCAGCTGGCCGAGCAGCCGGTTCAGCCGGGCCACGTCCTCTTCGGTCTCGGGACGGAACGGGTCGAGCATGCTCTTCGACCGCCCGGCGGTGTGCACCCGACGCTCGATGCCCTGCCGCTGCAGGAAGACATGCGCGCCGAACCCCGCCGAGATCACCCCGATGGAGCCGAGGATCGAGCTGGGGTCGGCGTGGATCTCGTCCGCGGCGCTGGCGATCCAGTAGCCGCCCGAGGCCGCAACGTCCTCGGTGAAGGCAAAGACCGGAACCTCGCATTCCTGCGAAAGACGCCGGATGCGCGCGCCGATGAGCGAGCTCTGCACCGGCGATCCGCCGGGCGAATTGATCTCGAGCGCGACGGCCACCGGCTTGCCCTTGTGAAAGGCCCGCTCGAGCAGGGGCCGCAGGCTCTGGTCGGACAGCGCCATGCGACCGCCGGTGCCGATGGCCCCTTGCAGGCGCACGACCGCAACCGTCGGCTTCTTTTTCAGGAACGGAAACCAGTTCTTCATGCGTGGAGATGTAGAGGGCGGATGCGGGACAAACAAGGCAACCGCAAAAAGAACCGCCGCACTGCGCCCGAGAGGTCATCGCCCGGCGGGGCCGGTCGGACCCGAACACGAGCGCCCAGCCCGCGCGCCGCGCCCGGTCGCCATACACAGCCTGCCTCCGGCGGGAGTATTTTTGACGAAGAGAAGCCAGGGGCGCTCCCCCGCGTCTTCTCTGGTTTCAAAATACCTCGGGGGTGAATTGGCCGAAGGCCAAGAGGGGGCAGCGCCCCCTGCCTGTCCCACCGCAAACGATATGGCAGGAGGGCTCAGAAGAAATTCTGCGGGTCGATGTCGATCGCCATGCGCAGCTCGCCGCGCAGGCGGAACTGCGCGGCCCAGTCGGCCAGCGCCGGCTGCAGAGCCGCCCCCTTGGGCGCCTTGACCAGCAGCCGCACCCGGTGCCGTCCGCGTACCTTGGCGATCGGCGCCGGCGCGGGACCGTAGACCTGCGCCCCGATGCGGCGCAGCGGTGCGTCCTGCCGCGCCATGGCATTGCCGAGATCGAACACCTCCTGCGCCTCGGTCGAGGACAGGATCACCCCGGCCAGCCGGCCATAGGGCGGCATCCCGGCGGCGCGGCGCTCTTCGGCCTCGGCCTGCCAGAATCCCTCCTCGTCGCCCGAGAGGATCGCCCGGATCACCGGGTGCTCGGGCTGATAGGTCTGCAGCAGCGCCACCCCGGGCTTCTCGGCTCGCCCCGCGCGCCCAGCCACCTGCCGCATCAGCTGGAAAGTGCGCTCGGCGGCACGCAGGTCCGACCCCTGCAAGCCCAGATCGGCATCGATCACCCCCACCAGCGTCAGCAGCGGAAAGTTGTGCCCCTTGGCCACCAGCTGGGTGCCGATGACGATGTCGGCGCCACCCGAGGCGATCTTCTCGATCTCCTCCTTCAGCGCCCGCGCCGAGCCGAAGAGGTCCGAGGACAGCACCGCCAGCCGCGCCTGCGGGAAGAGCTCGGCGGCCTCCTCGGCCAGCCGCTCGACCCCCGGCCCCACCGCGGCGAGCTTGTCCTCAGCCTCGCAGGACGGGCATACCTCCGGCTTGGGCACGGTCTCGCCGCATTGATGGCAGACGAGGCGCTGCAGGAAGCGGTGCTCGACCATCCGGGCGTCGCAATGCGGGCAGCCGATCTGGTGGCCGCAGGCCCGGCAGATCGTGACCGGCGCATAGCCACGCCGGTTGAGGAACAGCATCGCCTGCTCGCCGCGCTCGATCCGCGCCAGCACCTCGGACTGCAGCGAGGGCGAGACCCAGCGGTTCGAGGGCAGCGTCTCGGCGCGCATGTCGAGCGAGCGCATCTCGGGCATCACCGAGGCGCCGAAGCGCGAGACCAGATCCAGCCGCTGGTACTTGCCGGCATCGGCATTGGCCCAGCTTTCGAGCGACGGCGTGGCCGAAGCCAGCACCACCCGGCCCGCGCAGATCGAGGCCCGCAGCACCGCCATGTCGCGGGCATTGTAGAGCACGCCCTCGTCCTGCTTGTAGGAGGTGTCGTGCTCCTCGTCGACGACCGTGAGACCGAGGTCACGGAACGGCAGGAACAGCGCCGAGCGCGCCCCCACCACCAGCTGCGCACCGCCCTGCGCCACCTGCTTCCAGACCCGGCGCCGCTCGGTCACCGTCACGCCCGAATGCCATTCCGCCGGCTTCGCGCCGAAGCGGGCCTCGACGCGGGTGAGGAACTCTGAGGTCAGCGCGATCTCGGGCAGCAGCACCAGCGCCTGCCGCCCCTGCGCGAGGCACTCCGCCACCGCCTCGAGATAGACCTCGGTCTTGCCCGAGCCGGTCACCCCCTTGAGCAGCACCGTGCCATAGCGCCCCGAGGCCACGCCCTCGCGCAGGCTCTGCGCCGCTGCGGCCTGATCCTCGGCAAGTTGCTTGCCGCCATAGTCGGGATCGAGCCGCGGGAAGGCGGTGTCGCGCGGCGCCTCTTCCTCACGCACCGCGCCCATCTTGGCGAGGCCCTTGATCACCGAGGGCGTGACGCCCGCCGCATCGGCCAGCTCGCCCTGGGTCAGCGACAGCCCGCCCATCTCGGACAGCACCTCGAGCACCCGGCGGCGCGCGTCGGTCATACGCTCGGGCTCGGCATCGCCCAGCCTGTAGATCTTGCGCATCGACGGCGCCTCGCCCAGCCCCGGCGCGCGGGTGGCGAGCCGCAGCATCGCGGTGAGCGGCGTCAGCGTGTACTCGCCGGCGCGCTCGAGAAAGCTGCGCAGCTCCGCGCGCATCGGTGCCACGTCGAGCACCCGCGTCACCGGCCGCACCTTGGCATAGTCGAAATCGCCCTTGCCCGGCCCCCAGACCACGCCCAGCACCTTGCGCGGCCCGAGCGGCACCTCGACGAAGGCGCCCTCCCAGCAGCCGCCCTCGGGCGCCTTGTAGTCGAGCAGCCGGTCCAGCGGCTGCGTGGTGAGCACGGCAACCAGCGTGCCTTCGTCGTAGAACGCATCCATCTGCAGGGTTTCCGTTAGCGCAAAACTACAGGGGCTTCCTGAGGACCCCCGCATGGGGTATGACACGCGCGACCGAATGCCAAGCAAAGCCGGGAGGGCTGACGCAGATGAAATTTTTCGTAGACACCGCCGACGTGGACGCGATCCGCGAGCTCAACGATCTGGGCCTCGTGGACGGCGTGACCACGAACCCCTCGCTGATCGCCAAGTCCGGCCGTGACATCCTCGAAGTCACCAAGGAAATCTGCGACATGGTCGATGGGCCGGTCTCGGCCGAGGTGGTCGCCACCGAGTACGAGGCGATGATCGAGGAAGGCCGCAAGCTGGCCGAGATCGCGCCGAACATCGCCATCAAGGTGCCGCTGACCCTCGACGGGCTGCGCGCCTGCAAGACCTTCACCTCCGAAGGCCAGATGGTCAATGTGACGCTGTGCTTCTCGGCCAATCAGGCGCTGCTGGCGGCGAAGGCCGGCGCGACCTTCATCTCGCCCTTCGTCGGCCGCCTCGACGACCTCAACATTGACGGGCTCGAACTGATCGCCGACATCCGCCAGATCTATGACAACTACGGCTACGAGACGCAGATCCTTGCCGCGTCGATCCGCAGCGCCAACCACATGTCGGATTGCGCCAAGATCGGTGCCGACGTGGCGACCGCGCCGCCGGCGGTGATCAAAGGCATGGCCAACCACGTGCTGACCGACAAGGGCCTCGCGGCGTTCCTGTCGGACGCCGAGAAGGCCGGCATCAAGATCGTCTGATCATGTCGCGACGGATCCCGCCCTCAGTCCGGCAGGCGGAGGCAACGCTGAGCCTGCTGGACAAGCGGGCGGTGATCCTCGCGTGGCAATCCTACCAGCTTGAAATGCATGGGGTGCCGCCGGAGGTGTTCGGCGATGCCTTCGACGAGTATCTCGACACGGCGCTGTCCACCGGCGACCGGCTCGGCGTGCTGACCCACGGGGTCCACGATGTCATCATGGACCTGCGCGAGATTGCCGAAGATGACGAGGACGAGTGGCCGATCCTGCGCGACTGCCTCGCGGCGGCCCTGCCCGAGGATGTCTTCGTCACCGTGACGGGCTCGATCGAGCCGAACGCATAGCACGGAACGGGCGAAGATTTTTCCTCCGAAAAATCTTCCTCACCCCGCGCGGCCGCCAAGAATTTTCAGTGAAAATTCTTCTTCAGGCGTTGGGCGCGCCTTGAAGGCCCAGAAGCTTGCGAAAGCCCGTCCAGTAGCCCGGCAGGCGCGGCATTTCCTGCATGTCCGCAATCGCCTCGTCCTGCCAGCGCGGCATCTCGCGTGCGGCAAACGCCCGCCCCCAGGCGAGATAGTGCTCGCCATGCTCGGGGCGCAGCCGGCAGGCCGAGCCCACCAGCCCCACCAGCGTCTCGGGAGCAGAGTACCATTCATCCTGAATGCCGGTCACGCGCTTGCGCATCAAGGGCCCCACCAGCCGCATCAGGCGCTTTTCCGAAAACAGCAGCAGCATGCGCCCCATCTCGTCGCGGCTGTAATGGATCAGCGGCGGGAAGGTGTCGTAGAACACCGCGGTGCCGTCGACGACGGCGAAATTGCGGATCGAGGGATGAAAGCCGATGCGCGTGTCGAAGCGGTCAGCCGCGTTCCAGAATCGCGCGATCACCTGGCCCGCGGCCTCCATCATCTCGAGCGTCGCCTCGAGCCCCTCGGCCTGCATCCGCGGCCGCATCAGCGACGCCTCGGGCAGCGCCTCCTGCACGATCACCGGCACCCGCGCGCCCTCGCTCTCGAGGAGCAGGAAGGTGGTTTCGGGCAACGGCACTCCGGTCTCGCGCAGCGCCGCGACGTAATCGTCATGCGCCGCTGCCAGCCGGTCGAGCGCGCCGGCATCCGGCAGCCCGCGATAGACCTTGATCACATGCTCAGAGAACGGCCCCTCGGCTGGCCGGAAAGGGGCGCAGAAATAGCCCAGCCGCGAAATCGGCTGGCCCTGCGCGGCCTCGTGGCGTCGGATGGTCTCGGCAAGGGCGGCGTGATCGATCATGGGCAGGCCTCCGGCACTCCTCTGGCGCGGACACCCCGCACCTGACGCCCCCTTTACCCGTTTGCCAGCACCTGCGCCACCTCTGCCGACAGCGCCGCGACCTCGTCGCGGGCCGGGGTCTTGCGCCCCTCGGCGGCGCTGAGCCCGTGCCCGAAGGCCTCGGCATAGCCCACCCGGTTGCCCAGCGTCGCATCGGCGATGCGCGCGGCCATCTTGGTGGCGGCGGCGGTGATCTCGCCCGAGAGCCGGGTACCGGGGCGGGTGCGGTTCATCACCATCATCACCTCGCGGTTCTCACGCCGGGCGAGATCGAGCACGCTTTCCGTGGCCCAGAGGTCGAGATGGCTCATCGAGACCGGCACCAGCACGAGATCGGCAGCACGCAGCGCCGGGCGCAGATCGCTGTCCGCCTTGGGCGGCGTGTCGACGATCACCACGTCGAAGCGATCGGCCAGCTTGCGGCACTCGTAGGTGATGCCCCAGGCCGAGGAGGTGGCGAACTCCAGCCCCTCGACCGCTTCGGGGTTGTGCTCGAGCCGGGTCATGAACCAGCGCCCGAGGCTGCCCTGCGGATCGGTGTCGATCAATGCAACCGAATGCCCCGCAAGGCGCAGCCCGATCGCCAGATTGGCCGAGAGCGTGGTCTTGCCCGACCCGCCCTTCTGCTGCGCCACCGTGATCACCGATCCTGCCATTCCATCCCCCTCGTGGTTCCGCAGCTGCAGCATAGGCGAATGCCGCCGCCGGTAAAGCACCGCTTAACGGCGCGTTAACCACGCTGGACGCAAGGTTTTCCGGTGGCAAGGGAAAAGCGCGATGGCGATCATCAGGGGGCTGACACTGGCCTTGGCGCTGGCCGGGCTGGCCGGAAACGTGTCCGCCGGGGCCTGGCCGCGCGAGGAGGGCAGCCTGTTCGTCAGCAGCCTCGCGCGGCTGTCCTGGCCGCAGGACGTCACCACCTGGACCTCGTACGAGCCCACCGGGGAATACTACACGCTCTACGTCGAATACGGGCTCACCGAGCGCCTGACCGTCGGGCTCGATCTGGGTCGGGCGATCTCGGGCGGCGGCAAGGACGTGGCGTTCCTCCGGATGCCGCTGGGACGGGCGGACCGCCGGCTGAAGCTCGCCGCCGAGCTGGGGCTGGGCCAGATCGAGGGCGCCATGGTGCTGCGCCCGGGGCTCTCGCTCGGCCTCGGGTTCCGCCACGGCTGGCTCTCTGCGGACGGGCTGGCGGAAATCTCGCTCGGCAGTGGCGAGACCGATTACAAGCTCGACCTCACATGGGGGCTGAACCTCTGGGAGGAGCGCAAGCTGATCGTGCAGTTCCAGACCGGGCAGCAATTCGGCGACCCGGCCTTCGTCCGCATCGAGCCGACCATCGTGCAGCCCCTCACCAAGCGCCTGAAGACCCAGATCGGCGGCAGCTACGGGCTGCTCGGGGACACTTCGATGGGGCTCACCTTCGGGCTCTGGGCCGAGTTCTGAGCCACTTTCACCCGCCGTGGCCCCGCGCTAGTCTCGCCGCCATGACTGACCCCATCCGTCCCACAGATGACGAGGCCCGCGCCCTTGCCCGCGACCTCATTTCCAGCGCCCGCTTCGCGGCCCTCGGCGTGACCGATCCCGAGACCCGCACGCCGATGGTCAGCCGGGTCTCGGTGGTGCCCGGCCCGGACGGGCTCCCGCTGAGCCTGGTCTCCGACCTCGCCTTCCACGCCACCGCTCTCAAGGCCGACCCGGCCTGCGCCCTGCTGCTGGGTGAGCCCGGCCCGAAGGGCGACCCGCTCACCCATCCGCGCCTTAGCCTGCAGGCCAGCGCCCGGTTCATCCGCCACGGCGAGGCCGAGCACGCCGCCCTTGCGGCGCATTACCTGACGCTTCAGCCCAAGGCGAAGCTCTATATCGGCTTCGCGGATTTCTCGCTGCTGCGCTTCGAGATCCGCCGCGGCCTGCTCAACGGCGGCTTCGGCAAGGCCTTCGTGCTCACCCCGGAAGACCTCGCGGCCTGACACACAAACGGCCGGCGCCCCTCGGACACCGGCCGCCCCATGTTGCCGTGCGGTTCTCAGCTGTCCATGCGCACCCGCAGCGTGGCATCGCCGCGCACCGGCTCGGGCCAGATCGCGTGCACCTGATCCTGCCCCCCGCCCTCTCGCACCGAGGTATAGGGCGTTGCGAAAAGGCTGACATTGCTGGCGTCGCGCGGACGCGAGCTCAGCACGAGGCTTTCGACCTGCAGCGTGTATCCCCCGAACGGCAGACGATTGGCGGTGTCGATCACCCATGTCTGCGCGTGAGTGTTCTGGGCATGGCTCAGGAGCAGCGGGTTTTCGACCCCGTTGCTGACATTGAGATAGGTGTTGTTGGTGAAGTAGATGTTGCGCATCGCCGCGAGGTTCAGACCGGCAAAGGAGGTGTCCACCCGGTCGACCCGGTTGATGGTGCCACCCGAGGACCGGAACAGGTTGCCCGAGACGTTCATGCCGTTGACCCGGTGGTTCTGGCCGTAGGGCTTCACGATGATGAACGAGAACTGCGCCGACATGTCGGAGCACAGGAACACGTTGTTGGTCACCGACAGGCCCGAGAAGCCGAAGCCCGAGACAAAATCAGGCTCCGGGTCGCGCTCGTTGGTCCATTCGATGAAGCAGTTGTCGACATAGTTGCCCGAGACAGTGGTGTTGGTGTTCTTCAGGCAGAGCACGATGCCGGCGCTGCGGACGCCGCTCGAGTCGCCCTGGAAGAAGTGGTTGTTGGCGATCACCCCGTTGCCGCCCGAGACCACCGCGAAATGCCGGAACTGCGAGGCGCGGTTGTTGCGGATCTTGACGTCGTTGGCGTTGGTGTTGATCGCCACCGAGCTGCGGTTCTGCGTGGTCAGCCCACCCTCGGCGCTGTTGAATTGATTGTAGTCGATCAGCATGCCCTGACAGCCCTCGCCGATCGAAGTGATGCCGCGATCCTTGGGGCGGTTGAAGACGCAGTTTCGGATCACGTTGACCACCCCGGTGGGCGGCAGCATCACGGCGCTGCAGATCTCGTTGCACTGGAACTCGACGTCCTCGATCTCGAACTTGTCGAGCCGGCTGAAGCCGCTGAAATCGAGCAGGTAGCGAAAGCGCGTGAAGGTGTAGGTCTGGGTGCCCACCGCATCCGAGAGCGGCTGCGACAGGGTCAGGCTCTGGGCGCCGACATTGACCTCCTTGACGTAGATCTCGCGGCCCACGCCCGCCGCCTCGATCAGGCTGCCGATCTCGATATTGGCAATGTTGCTCACCCCGGTCAGTTGCCACTGGTTCGAGGCCGAGTAGGTCGCCTGGCTGGTGACCGAGGTGGTGTCCCAGCCGGTGCTGGTCTCGGCCCGGAGCTGACCGTTGCGCAGGACGCGCCGCTGGGCATAGCTGTCGCGATTGTTCACCGCGACGCGCACATCGATCGGGCCGGAGAGCGACACCCGACGCCCCGAAAGATCGAAGCTCTCGTGATCGGCGTTGTTGAGCAGCGACTGAAGCCCCTTTTTCAGCGCCGTCTCCTCATCGCCGCCGAAGGCATCGACATAGGACGAGAGCTCGAAATCCTTGGTCAGGGACAGGATCGCGGCATCAGGCATGGTGACCCGCCCCTCGAACTCCACGTGGTTCTCGAAGGTCACCGAGCTTGCCAGACGGTAGTTGCCTTTCGAGACCAGCACCTTGCGCCCGTTCGCTGCCGCGTCGGCGGCCTCGAAGGCGGCGCTGTCGTCGGTGCTGCCATCCCCGATGGCGCCGTAATCGCGCACGTCGACCCAGTTCATCAGAGTGCGCAGGAAGACACTGGTGATGTCCTCGATCACGATGTCGTCGATGCGCACCACGCCACCGTTCGGCCCCGTGAGGTCGAGCCCGAAATGCCCGAGATCCGGCTCGGTGCCCCAGACCATGTCGACGCCGCCGCGATTGCCCACGCCCACGATTGCCGAGACCTCGACCACCGCGCCATAGCTGGTCAGTTGCACCATTGGGCCGGTGACGGTGAGGCCGGTCACCTGCGTGCCGTTGTCGCGCCCGGCCCAGGCGCCGATACGCACCGCCGGCATCACGCCTGAGATCGCCTTCACCCGCGCCGTGACGCGCAGGTAGCAGCCCGGCAGGATCGGGGTGTCGCCCATGTACCGCAGGCGCTGGGTGGCGTCCGTCTTGAGGATCTCGAGACAGCCGGAGAAATCCGCGTCCGCCGGCACGTAGGCGGCGGTGGCGAAGCCGTCATAGGTGTCCGAGCCCGGCGTGCCGTCGCTGCGCGACCAGACATCCAGCCCGTCCGAGAAGGGTGTCGGCATGAAGACCACGCCATCGGTTACCGCCTTGTTCATCCGTTCGATCCTCTGTTGCCCGCATCGCGCAGGGGATCGCCGCCGCGCGGGCGGCGTGAAATCCCGCGCAAATTGCAGATAACTTTGAGGCGTTAAGAGGATCTGCCGCCACCGCGCAGCGGCCCGCCTGCAACGCAACGGCATCGCAGGGGTCCGGAGGCCGCGTTCACCGTGCCGAACTAGGCCGAGACCTGCGGCGCCGGTGCAAAGCGCACCCCGGCGATGCGCCAGTCGCCGTCGATCTGTTCCATCTGGTATTCCAGCGCGTGCAGCGCGCCCTCGGCATCCTGCACGATCACCGTCTGCCACAGCCCGCCATCGCTTTCCGACAGCGCCCCGAAGCGCACGTCTCCGGGCGCCCAGACCATGGGATAGCCGCGCTCGACCATGCGGGCGAAATTCTCGGGATTGCCGAACAGGCGCTGGATCTCGGGGCTGGCAAAGCCCCAGGCGGTGTCGACATCTCCGGCGACAAACGCGTCCAGCTGCTGGCGGATGACGCCTTCGATCTCGGCGTCGTCCTGTGCGATCGCGGGCCCGGACAGCGCCAGCCCCACGATCAAGCTCATGATCCATTTCCGCATCACGCTACCTCCTCCTGCCAAGAAGGTAGCGCAAGCGGTCAGGTGGTCAAAACCGGCCGACCCTCAGCCAAGCTCGCCGGCGAGGCCCTTCTCGATCAGCGCCACGGTTTCGTCGACGCCGTAGAGCGCGATGAAGCCGCCGAAGCGCGGGCCCTGGCTCTGGCCCAGCAGCACCTCGTAGAGCGCCTTGAACCAGTCGCGCAGGTTCTCGAACGCGTGCTCCTTGCCGACCGCGAAGACCAGCGTCTGCAGCGCCTCGTCGGTGACCTCGCCATCGTAGCCGCGCAGACGGCCCGCGAGATCCTCCATGGCGGCCCGCTCCTTCTCGTCGGGGGCGCGGAACTGCTTGGTGGGCTTCACGAAATCGTCGTAGTAGCGCACCGCGAAGCCGGCGGCCTGATCCAGGTCGGGATGGCTCTGCGGGCTCGCCTCGGGGGCGTAGCGGCGGATGAAGCCCCACATGGTCTCCTTGTCCTCGGCACCGGCGGCCGAGGCGAGGTTGAGCAGCATCGAGAACGGCACCACCATCTTCGACTCGGGCACGTCGCCGCCGTGGATGTGCCACACCGGGTTGTTGAGCTGCGCCTTGGCGTCCTGGCCCGGGAAGGCGCGGAGCTGCTGGTGATACTCGTCCACCGCCTTGGGGATCACGTCCCACCACAGCCGTTTCGCGGTCTTGGGCTTCTGGTACATGAAATACGACAGCGACTCGGTCGAGGCGTAGGTCAGCCACTCGTCGATCGACAGCCCGTTGCCTTTCGACTTCGAGATCTTCTGGCCCTGATCGTCGAGGAACAGCTCGTAGGTGAAGTGCTCGGGCGCGCGCACGCCGAGGGTCCGGCAGATGCCGTCATAGATCGGCGTGTTCGTCGAATGGTCCTTGCCGTACATCTCGAAATCGACGCCGAGCGCGGCCCAGCGGGCACCGAAATCCGGCTTCCACTGCAGCTTCACGTTGCCGCCGGTGACCGGCAGGGTCCATTCCTTGCCGTCATCGTCGTCGAAGGTGATGGTGCCTTCCCTGGGGTCGACATGCTTCACCGGCACATAGAGAACCCGGCCGGTCTCGGGGTGGATCGGCAGGAAGATCGAGTAGGTCTGCTGGCGCTCGTCGCGCAGCGATTTCAGCATGATCGCCATCAGGTCGTCATACTTCTCGACGCAGCGCAGCAGGATCTCGTCGAACTGGCCGCTCTTGTAGAACTCGGTGGCCGAGTAGAACTCGTACTGGAAACCGAACGTGTCGAGGAAGCGCCGCAGCATGGCGTTGTTGTGGTGGCCGAAGCTCTCGTATTCCTCGAACGGGTCCGGCACCGAGGTCAGCGGGCGCTGCAGGTTGGCGTGCAGAAGCTCTTGGTTCGGCACGTTCTCGGGCACCTTGCGCATGCCGTCCATGTCATCGGAGAAACAGATCAGCCGCGTCGGGATGTCCGAGATCAGCTCGAAGGCGCGACGGATCATCGTGGTGCGCGCGACCTCGCCGAAGGTGCCGATATGCGGCAGGCCCGAGGGACCGTAGCCGGTCTCGAACAGCACGAAGCCCTTCTCGGGCGGCTTCTTCTCGTAGCGTTTCAGGACGCGGCGCGCCTCTTCAAAGGGCCAGGCCTTCGAACTCATCGCGGCTTCGCGCAGATCGGACATCTGAAACACTCCATTGGATCGCGTGTGATTTGGCAACACGGGGGAAGGACCGCCCACGGTGAGTCCGTGGCGGTTGCGCCCGCGTCCTATTGCAGACACGGGTCGCGGTCAATAAATTGACGCCAAAGGGTCAACCGAAGAAAGAGCAGCCGTGAACGAAGCCACCCCGCACCCGCTGACGTCCCAGGATTGTCTCGTCGCCCTGATGATCGCCGTCTCGGCCTCGGACCAGAACATCCGTACCGCCGAACTCGTGAAGATCGAGTCCTCGGTCAACCTGCTGCCGATCTTCGCCGATTACGATATCGACCGCATCCGCAACATGTCGGACCTCGTGTTCCAGCTCTTCGATCAGGAAGATGGGCTCGACGCGCTGTTCGGCCTGATCCGCGACAACCTGCCCGAGCACCTGTTCGAGACCGCCTACGCCCTGGCCTGCGACGTGGCCGCTGCCGACGGCACGCTGCGCGAGGAAGAGCTGCGGCTGCTCGAAGAGATCCGCTACGAGCTCAACATCGACCGCCTGCACGCTGCCGCCATCGAGCGCGGCGCACGCGCCCGGCACCTTCCCGGCTGACGGCGGCTCATCGGCGCATCGCCCTGCCCCATCCCCGGCAGAGATGCGCCGACCGACCAAGGTCGCAAGTCGCCGAACTTTACATAATCTCCCACTTCAGGCAGTCTGAAACGCGGCAATTACCGCCGTTCGTGTCTTTCAAGTGCCTTTTGATCCGGGAGCATCCCATGAACCGCATTCGTCTCACCCTGCTTGGTGCCGCCATCCTCTGCCTGCTGCCGATCCTCGGCGCGTCCGGGATCTCGGCACGGTCTCTGGCAGGGTTCTGAGCACAGGCCAGCGGGCCAAGCGCCCCTGACAACACCCCCCCCCGATGGCTTTCGTCCGGGGAGTTCAGAGCGTCATCAGGCGCTCGCCAGCACCGCCCAGCGCTCGATCAGCCGCGATTGCAGCACCTTGGCGCGGGAATTCCAAGACCGCGCCCCGTCCGGGCGCTCGCGCTGTTCCATGCTGAGCGCCTCGCGGCGCGGAATGTCGCCACAGAAGATCGCGAAGGCCAGTTCCGATCCGTCCGGCAGCTCTGCGAAGCCCGACAGCCCGCTGACGAAGTTCAGCGTGCCCGTCTTGGCCAGCACCTTGACCGGATGCTCGCCACCGCCGCCGTTCAGCTCTCCGCGCATCCGGAAACTCTTGAGCAGCGGCTTGAGCTCGAGCCGGGTGCGCACCTCCTTCATCGCCGTGGCCATGTCGACCGCCGCGATCCGGCTCAGGCCGCTCAGCCCCGAGTGATCGACCAGCGCCACGTTGACCAAGCCCAGTTCCTCGCGGGCCCAGGCATTCATCGCCGCCGCCGAGGTCTCGAGCGAGGTGACCATGCCGGTGCGCACCCGCGTGGCGGTCTGGCCGACGATCTCTGCGGTGAGGTTGGTCGAGTATTTCAGCATGTCGCGCAGGATCTCGAGCAGCACCCCGCTCTCGCGGCGTGCCAGCGTCTCGCCCTCTGGGCGCTCCAGCACGACCTCGGGCGTCGGGAGCGTCACGCCGCGAAATTCTGCGAGCGCCTGGAAGACCTCTCCGGCATAGAGCTCGGGCTTGCGCACCGGCAACCAGCGCGAGCCGCCATTGCCAAGCGCTCCGCGCGCCACGGTCCATTCGTCGCGCGCGCCGCCGTCGGAATAGGTGTACACCGGCCCTTGCCGGGACACGACGCCCATGCGCGCCATCCGGACCGCCGGACGCAGCGTGGCCGAGGGCGCGTCCATGGTGATGTCATAGCCGTCGCTGCCCTTGGCCCACTCGAAATGCACGCGGTTGAAGTTCAGGTTCAGGCCCGAAAGCGCCGGGCTGTAGCCCAGATGCGGCGGCTGCCCGGGGTCGATGGTGCGGGTGAAGGGCAAGGCCGAGCCGCAGACGAGGAACTTGCCCGTCACGCCGGTGATGCCCTTCTCCTTGAGCTGCACCGCAAGCTCGCCGAGGCCGTCAGTGTCGAGCGTCGGGTCGCCACCGCCCAGCAGAACCAGGTCGCCATCGACCACACCCTCGTTCACCGGACCGGTGGCGAGGATCTCTGTCGGGAAGCGGTAGTCCGGTCCCAGAGTGTCGAGCGCATAGGACGCGGTCAGCGCCTTGGCCACGCTCGCGGGCGGCATGCCGGCGGCGCCGGCGTGCTGTTCGATCACTGCGCCGGTGGCGAGGTTGATGACCGCGAAGCCGACAGCTCCGTCAAGCCGCGCGGCATCAATCAGCTCCTCGGCGGATTTGAGCGTGCGCAGGCGGATGTCCTCGCCGCGGGCGACGGGACGCAGCGAAGCTGTGGGCGCGTCCGCCCAAGCAGGTAGCGCAGCGCCAGCGCCGGCGGCTGCGAGCGAGGTCAGGAATGCGCGCCTGGAAATGCCGTGTTTCATGGCGCTGATCTAACCGCAGCGATTGTCCGCCGACAAGCGGTGGCGTCAAAGCAAATGATCACATTTTGCTGCCCGCGGCCCCGCGCAGCTCGGTCGAGCTCAGATTCACAAGCGGCACGTTGACGAAGCTCCAGGCGGGCGGCACCGCGCGCGCCAGCAGACCGGCGGCACGATCCGGCAGCCGCGCGTGGCGGTAGACATCCGCCGCCACCGAGCCGCGCGCTGCCATCCGGCTGCCGGGTCGGGCCAGCACCCCCACCGGCACACGCTCCATGATCTCGCGCCAATCCTCCCACCGATGCAGCTGCGCGAGGTTGTCGGCGCCCATCAGCCAGACAAAGTTCACCCCCGGAAACCGCGCCTGCAGCTGCGCCAGCGTGCGCGCGGTGTGGCGGGTGCCGAGCAGCCGCTCGACATCGCTCACGATGACCCGGGGATGCGCCATGATCCGCCGCGCCGCCGCGATGCGCTCGGCCAGCGGCGCCGGGCCATGCGCCTTGAGCGGGTTGCCCGGGCTCACCAGCCAGACCACCCGGTCGAGCCCGAAGCGGCGCAGCGCCTCGCGGGTGATGTGCACGTGGCCAGCATGGGGCGGATCGAACGATCCCCCCAGCAGACCCACGGTCATCCCCGGGACCAGATGCAGCCCCGCCTCATGCGCATTCCAAGCCATCGCGGCCCTTCCGTTCCGAAGTGGCGGCAAAAGACACCGGAACGGCCCGCGATGACAACAGCAAACCCGCCCTGCGCTGGTCCCGGCCCGGCAGCATGTCAGCCGGATCGCCGTCGCGCCCGGCCCGGCCAACGCGTCCGCAGACACCCGTCGCGCCCCGAGCGCTCGGGGGCTTTGCATTCCCCCGCCCCGGTGCGATACAGGCGCCCAACCAGTCACCGGAGGACAGCATGGCCAGCTATCAGTACGTCTACCACATGGATGGGGTCTCCAAGACCTATCCGGGCGGCAAGAAGTGCTTCGAAAACATCCGCCTGAGCTTTCTGCCGGGTGTGAAGATCGGTGTCGTCGGCGTCAACGGCGCCGGTAAGTCGACCCTGATGCGAATCATGGCCGGCATCGACAAGGACTTCACCGGCGAGGCCTGGGCCGCCGAGGGCGCCAAGGTCGGCTACCTGCCGCAGGAGCCCCATCTCGAGCCCGAGCTCACCGTGCGCGAGAACGTCATGCTCGGCGTCGCGGCGAAGAAGGCGAAGCTCGACCGCTTCAACGAGCTCGCGATGAACTACAGCGACGAGACCGCCGAGGAGATGGCGGCGCTGCAGGACGAGATCGACGCCAACGACCTTTGGGATCTCGACGGCCAGATCGACGTCGCCATGGAGGCGCTGCGCTGCCCCGCCGACGATGCCGACGTCACCACCCTGTCGGGCGGTGAGCGCCGCCGCGTGGCGCTCTGCAAGCTGCTGCTCGAAGCGCCCGACATGCTGCTGCTCGACGAACCGACCAACCACCTCGACGCCGAGACCATCGCGTGGCTGCAGAACCACCTGATCGAGTACAAGGGTACGATCCTGTGCGTCACGCACGACCGGTACTTCCTCGACGACATCACCGGCTGGATCCTCGAGCTCGACCGTGGCCGCGGCATCCCCTACGAGGGCAACTACTCGAGCTGGCTCGAGCAGAAGGCCAAGCGCCTCGAGCAGGAAGCCCGCGAGGACAAGGCCAAGCAGAAGACGCTGGAGCGCGAACTCGAGTGGATGCGGCAGGGTGCCAAGGCGCGTCAGGCCAAGTCGAAGGCGCGTATCTCGGCCTATAATGACCTCGCCTCGCAGTCCGAGCGCGAGCGCGTCGGCAAGGCCCAGATCGTCATCCCGAACGGCGAACGCCTCGGCTCCAAGGTGATCGAGGTCGAGGGGCTGAAGAAGGCGATGGGCGACAAGCTCCTCATCGAGGACCTGAGCTTCTCGCTGCCGCCGGGCGGCATCGTCGGCGTGATCGGCCCCAACGGCGCCGGCAAGTCGACCCTGTTCAAGATGCTCACCGGGCAGGAACAGCCCGACGAGGGCAGCATCGAGTTTGGCGACACGGTGCACATGTCCTATGTCGACCAGTCGCGCGACGATCTGGAATCGGATGCCACGGTCTGGGAAGCGATCTCGGGCGGGGCGGAGATCATCCAGCTCGGCGACGCGCAGATGAACTCGCGTGCCTATTGCGGGGCGTTCAACTTCAAGGGCGGCGACCAGCAGAAGAAGGTCGGCCTGCTTTCGGGCGGTGAGCGCAACCGCGTGCACATGGCACGGCTGCTGAAGTCGGGCGGCAACGTCATCCTGCTCGACGAACCGACCAACGACCTCGACGTGGAAACTCTGCGGGCGCTGGAAGACGCGCTGGTCGATTTCGCCGGCTGCGCCGTGGTGATCTCGCACGACCGTTTCTTCCTTGACCGGATCTGCACACACATCCTCGCCTTCGAGGGCGAGGCGCATGTGGAATGGTTCGAGGGCAACTTCGAGGATTACGAGGAAGACAAGAAGCGCCGCCTCGGCCCGGACGCGGTCGAGCCCAAGCGCGTGAAGTTCAAGAAGTTCACCCGCTGAGCACGGCTCGCGGGCCGGACTTGCCGGAAGACATGGAAAAGGCGGGGCTCTCCCCGCCTTTTTTGTTTCAATAAGCGCAGTGCGTGGCGATATCCCGCTCTGGCCGGACAATCGAACGAAGCCCAAGCGCGGAATCAAGCCCGCAGGGCGCCGCGCCATCGCCGGCCCGCCCCTACCGGCTGGCGATTTGGCTGAGCTAGGCGCCAAGTGTCGAGGTCCTTCGGACGTGGCAGGGATAAAGCGAGAGGATCGAAGGTTGCATCGCCCGCCCGCGGGCCGGCGATATCGCGCCTTCAATCCGACCGACCCGACAACAACGCCCTCCGTCAGCGGGCCTCTTGCCTCACAGAGCCCGGCGGATCGCCCGCACCGCCTTCGAGGCGATCTGGCTCTCGACGCTGCGCCCACGTTTCACCTTGTGATGACGCACCGGGCGGTTCCGGACGGGGGTGCCGGCATGATGGCCCCCGCGCTTGCTGCGGGCATAGGCCGACAGGGCCTTCTGCGCGATACGCTGGATCGACATCGGTTTCTCCTCTCCTAAGCGTTGTTTCTGCGGCAGAAACGCCCGGAACGGGAAAGCCGTTCCACATCTCGCGTCAAAGCTTGTGCGACTCAAACCGTCATGTCATATCTCAGACTGCTACTCTCTATCCGACCTGTTCCTTTCACGGCCGCTGTCGAGACTAGACGACGACGCCGGGCCGCAGCATCTCCGCGTGCGGCAAGACAAGGAAAGGGTTCATCCCATGCCAACTGGCACCGTGAAGTGGTTCAACACCACCAAAGGCTACGGCTTCATCGCTCCCGAGGGCGGCTCCAAGGACGTGTTCGTGCACATCTCCGCACTCGAGCGCTCCGGCCTGACCGAGCTCAAGGACAACCAGAAAGTGTCCTACGAGCTGCAGTCCGGCCGTGACGGCCGCGAGAGCGCCATCAATCTCGAGCTGCTCTGATCCATCCGATCGGACCGGCCAGAAGGCGCGCCCCCGGGCGCGCCTTTTTCGTTTGCAGCCTCACTTGAAGCACCCTCAGGCGCCGAACAGGCGCCAACCGGCAAGCCAGCGCGTCAGCGTGGTCACGAAACAGGCCGCGGCAAAGACCAGCGCCAGCACCGGGAACAGTCCCGGCAGCAGGCAGATCAACACGAAGAGACCGATGGTCTCGGCCCCCTCGGTCAGCCCACCAAGATAGAAGATGCCCTTTGACGGGTAGTCCTCCGACGTGATGCCGCGCCGCTCGGCGATGATCGAGAAGGCGAGGAAGGACGACCCGGTTCCGACGAAGCTCGCCACCAGAACCACCGCCGGCAGCGCGTTTGCCCCCGGATCGGCGATGGCGAAGCCCAGCGGGAACAGCGCGTAGAACAGGAAGTCGAGGGCGATGTCGAGAAACGCGCCGCGATCCGTCGGGCCGGCGAGCCGCGCCACCTCGCCATCGAGCCCGTCCGCAAGCCGGTTCGCCACCAACCCCGCCAGCGCCAGCCAGAACAGCCCATACGCCGCCGCCAGCACCCCCAGCAGCCCCAGCGCGAAGCCCGCGAGGGTGATCGAGTCGGCCCCCACACCGCGCGCGTGCAGGCGCCCGGCCATGGGGCGTATCAGCCGCCGCTGCAGCGGCAGGAGCTTGGCGTCGAACATGGGGCCTCCCGGTGGTCTCGCGCGACTGTTTCGCGCCGCGCTTGCAAGCGCAACCGCGATCCCGGAAAGTTGAGAGATGACAGAGCTTCCCCCGCCCCCGGATTCCGACGACGACCCCGACCCCCGCCTGCGCCTGCGCATCCTCTTCGGCGACAGCGCCATGCTTGGTCCGGGCAAGGCCGAGCTGCTGGACCACATTGCCGAGACTGGCTCCATCGCCGCCGCCGGGCGCGCCATGTCGATGAGCTACAAGCGCGCCTGGAGCCTCGTCGAGGAGATGAACCGCGCATTCCGCGCGCCGCTGGTGGAGCGCAACCGTGGCGGCACCCGTGGTGGCGGCGC
This sequence comes from Salipiger bermudensis, assembly GCF_017309175.1. NCBI lineage: Bacteria > Pseudomonadati > Pseudomonadota > Alphaproteobacteria > Rhodobacterales > Roseobacteraceae > Salipiger > Salipiger bermudensis. The sequence goes on from NZ_JAEKJV010000008.1 coordinate 200,234, forward strand.
AAGGCTGACCGAGACCGGCGAGCGGGTGCTGGCGCATTACCGCCGCGTGGAGCGCGCCGCCGCCGCCGCCGGCGCCGAGGACATCGCGGCGCTGAAGTCGCTGCTGAGCGATATGTCCCACCAGAAATAGCGCTTGCCACGCAGGGGCCGCCCGATATGTTTCTGGAAACATATTGATCCCGGAGCCGCCATGCCTCGCCCCACCCTACCCTCGCTTGCCGCCCTTGCCCTTGCCGCCGTCGCGGCCTCCGGGGCATGGGCCGAGCAGGTGACGGTGTTCGCCGCCGCCAGCATGAAGACCGCGATGGACGAGATCACCGCCCGCTATGCCGAGGAGACCGGCACCACCGCACGGGTCTCCTTCGCCGGCTCCTCGGCGCTGGCGCGGCAGATCCAGGCGGGCGCCCCGGCGGATGTGTTCATCTCGGCCAATCCCGGCTGGATGGACGCGCTCGAGTCCGACGGGCTGATCGACGACGCCACCCGCACCGACCTGCTCGGCAACAGCCTCGTGCTGATCGCCCATGACCCGAAGGAAAACCCGGTCGAGATCACCCCCGATCTGCCACTGGCCGAGATGCTGGGCGAGAGCCACCTCGCCATGGCACTGGTCGAGGCGGTGCCGGCCGGGATCTACGGCAAGGCGGCGCTAGGCTCACTGGGGCTCTGGGACGCCGTCGCGCCCAAGGTCGCGCAGGCCGACAACGTGCGCGCGGCGCTGGCGCTCGTTGCCACCGGCGAAGCCCCCCTCGGCATCGTCTACGCCACCGACGCCCATGCCGAGCCCGGCGTCGCCGTGCTTGGGACCTTCCCGGAAGGCAGCCATGCGCCGATCACCTACCCCGCGGCGCGCATTCGTGACGGAGACAGCGCGGTTGCCGACGCATTCCTCGCCTATCTGCAAGGTCCCGTTGCGCGCGCCGCCTTCGAGCGGCAGGGTTTCACCGTCCTGACGGAGTAACCGCCCCCATGTCCCTGCTCGGCCCCGACGAATGGCAAGCCGTCGCGCTGTCGCTGCGCGTGGCGCTCTGGGCGACGCTGGCCGGGCTGCCGCCGGGGATCCTCGTGGCCTATGCGCTGGCGCGCTGGGAGTTTCCCGGAAAGCAGGTGCTGAACGGACTGGTGCACCTGCCGCTGATCCTGCCGCCGGTCGTGACCGGCTACCTGCTGCTGCTGACCTTCGGCACCCGCGGCCCCATAGGCGCCGCGCTGAAAGAGATCGGCATCGTTTTCGCCTTCCACTGGACCGGCGCAGCTCTGGCCGCCGGGATCATGGCCTTCCCCTTGCTGGTGCGCGCGATCCGCCTGTCGATCGAGGCGGTGGATCCCAAGCTCGAACAGGCCGGGGCAACGCTTGGGGCGTCCCGGCTCTGGGTCTTCGCCACCGTCACGCTGCCGCTCACCCTGCCAGGCATCCTCGCCGGCGCCATCCTCGCCTTTGCCAAGGCGATGGGCGAGTTCGGCGCCACCATCACCTTCGTCTCCAACATCCCCGGCCAGACCCAGACCCTGCCCTCGGCAATCTACGCCTTCCTTCAGGTGCCCGGCGGCGAAGCCTCGGCGCTGCGGCTGGTGGCGGTCTCGGTGGCCATCGCCATGGCGGCGCTGATCCTGTCGGAAGTGCTGTCGCGCCGCATCGCGAAGCGGGTGTCGGGCGCATGAGCCTTCAGGTCGCGATCAGCCACTGCTTCGGCGGCTTTCAGCTCGACATCGCCTTCGAGGCCCCGCCGGGGCTGACCGTTTTGTTCGGGCGGTCTGGCTCGGGCAAGACCACCATCGTCAACGCGGTGGCGGGGCTCTTGCGCCCGGATGCCGGCCGCATCGCGCTTGGCGATCAGGTTCTGTTCGACAGCGAGCGCCGCGTCTGGCAGCCGCCGCATCGCCGTCGCCTCGGCTACATCTTTCAGGACGCGCGACTCTTTCCACATCTCACCGTGCGGCAAAACCTGCTCTACGGGCGCTGGTTTGCGCCGCGCGACAGCCGCCCCGACGAGATCGACCGCGTCATCGAGATGCTTGGCATCGCGCCGCTTCTCTCCCGCCGCCCGGGGGCGCTCTCCGGTGGCGAACGACAGCGCGTGGCGATCGGGCGCGCCCTGCTCGCCAAGCCGCGCCTGATCCTCGCCGACGAGCCGCTCGCGGCGCTGGACGAGGCGCGCAAATCCGAGATCCTTCCCTATTTCGAGCGCCTGCGGGACGAGACCCGCGTGCCGATCCTCTATGTCAGCCACGCCCCTGCCGAGGTCGCGCGGCTCGCCACCTCGGTCGTGGCGCTGCAGGACGGCCGCGTGTCGCGCCACGGCAGCGCGACCGACGTGCTGGGCGACCCGTCGGTCACGCCACTCGGAGCGGGCGCGGCCGGCGCGGTGATCGAGGCCAGCATCCTGCGCCACCACGAGGACGGGCTGACCGAGCTCGAGGCGGCTGGCGGGCTGCGCCTGCTGATCCCCACCGTGCCCCGCGCCCCCGGCACGCCTCTGCGCATCCATATCGAAGCGCAGGACGTGATGCTCGCCACACAGCGGCCCGAGCAGATCTCGGCGCTCAACGTGCTGCCCTGCCGTATCAGGGCGTTGCGCATGGGCAACGGCCCCGGCGCGCTCGTCCAGCTCGATGCCTGCGGCAACCTGTTGCTCGCGCGAGTCACGCAACGCTCGGTCTCGGCGCTGGGGCTGCGCGACGGGCAGGACGTCTTCGCCGTTCTGAAAGCGGTTTCCGTGGCCAAGGGCGCCATCGCAGGCGGCCCGCAGCCGGGCTGACCACAGCGGTTTCTGCACTGCAACATTCCTGCTGACCTCGCGGGAACCCCGCACGTCCATTGGGCGTTCTGATCGGGGTCGCGATCCGTCACACTCCCGATACACGCTGCCGCCATAAGGCGGGCGAGCGAACAAGAAAGACCTTCCGATGCCGTCTTCTCCCGCCGGCAATGACGCCCGCCGCACGATGCGCAGCCTGTTCCTGTCGGACCTGCATCTCGGGGCCCGCGCCAGTCGCCCGTCTCAGGTTCTCGCCTTTCTCAGGAACATCGAAGCCGAGACGATTTATCTTGTCGGCGACATCTTCGACCTCTGGCACGGGGGCCGCGTGCACTGGACCGACGCCCACGAGACCGTCATGGACGAGTTCCGGCAACGGCGCCGCAACGGCACGCGGATCGTCTATCTGCCCGGCAACCACGATGCGGCAATGCGCGCGCCCGACGCCGCCGTCGAGGGCTGGGAGCTGCGCGAAGCGGTGATCCACCACGCGGCCGATGATCGGCGCTATCTCGTGCTGCACGGCGATCAATGCGACCCGCGCATCCTGCGCTGGCACGCCATGACCCGGCTCGGTAGTCGCCTCGACGCGATGCTGCGGCAGGTCGATGACTGGCAGCGCCGTCGCGGAGATGTCCCCGCGGGGACACAAAGCCACGCCCAGCGGGTCATCGGCCATGCCAACCAGCTGCTGGCGATGGGCGATCGCTTCGAGCGCCGCCTGATCAAGCTGGCCCGCGCCGCCGGCACCGGAGGCGTAATCTGCGGTCACTCGCACAAACCCGGCCTGCGGCAGCATGGCGAGATGGTCTATGCCAATTGCGGCGACTGGATCGACAGCCTCACCGCCATGACCGAGGACGCTCAGGGCACACTGGGCCTCGTCAAGTTCGCCGCTCCCGCCCCGTCGCCGGCGGCCTCGAAACCCGCCGCCGGCAAGGGCAGCGCACTGGCGGAAGGCATCGCATGACCGATCTGCTCGTCTCCGCGCTCGGCGCGATCCTCGCTGTCACCGTCGTCGCGCACCTGCTGAGCGCCCTGTTGGCCGCATGGCGCTATCGCCAGCGCTCCGTGGCACCGGCGGACGACACCGAGTTGCCCTATATCTCGCTGGTGCGCCCGGTCTGCGGCCTCGACAGCTTCGATCGCGAGACGCTTGGCTCGTCGTTCCGGCAGGATTACCCGCGCTACGAGATCCTCTTCTGTGCCCCCTCCGAGACCGACGCCTCGGTGCCTCTGGTGCGCCAACTGATCGCCGAGAACCCGCAGGTCGAGGCGACCCTGCTCTTCGGCGAGACCCCGATCAGCGGCAACCCCAAGCTCAACAACCTGCACAAGGGCTACCGCGAGGCGCGCGGAGAGTGGCTGGCGATGACCGACAGCAACCTGCTTCTGCCGCCCGACTACCTGCGCACCCTGATCACCACGTGGCGCAGCGACACCGGGCTGGTCTCCTCACCGCCCGCCGGGATCCGCCCGGGCAATTTCTGGGGCGCGGTGGAATGCGCCTTTCTCAACAGCTCGCAGGGGCGCTGGCAGCTCGCCGCCGACAGCTTCGGGCTGGGCTTTGCGCAGGGAAAGACGCTGTTCTGGCACCGCGACATCCTCGAGGCGGGCGGCGGCCTGCCGGCGCTCGGGCGCAACCTTGCCGAGGACGTGGCCTCGACCAAGCTGGTGCGCGCTCAGGGCAAGCGGGTGCGGTTGACGCCAAAGCTCTTCGCCCAGCCCATAGGCAGCCGCCACGCACGCGCGGTCTGGGACCGTCAGCTGCGCTGGAGCAAGGTGCGCCGCGACGGTTTTGCGCTGATCTTCTGCGCCGAGATCGCGCAAGGGCCGCTGCTGCCGTTGGCCGCAACGCTCGGTCTGGTCGCAACGGGTGCCGCGCCGCTTGCCGCCCTGCCCGCGCTTCTGGCGCTGTGGTACGGTGCCGAGATGGCGCTGGCCCGCCTTGCCGGCTGGCCCGCCGGGCTGCGTGACCTGGCAGCGATGATGATGCGCGACGCCTTGCTTCCCGCGCTCTGGGTCGCCACATGGACAGGGCGTGGCTTCACATGGCGCGGCACCGACATGGCGCCGGCCGAGGCCGCAGGCGCCGCGGAGTAAGCCTTGTTCGGACTGGAAACCGTCACCGCCCTGCTCGCCAAGAACGGGCTGGCCATCCTCGCACCGATCGCGGTGCTCGAGGGCCCGATCGTCACGGTGATCGCGGCCTGGCTGGCAAGCCGCGGCCTGCTCGACGTGTGGAGCGTGAGCGTGGTGGTGATCCTTGCCGACCTGTTCGGAGACCTCCTGTTCTACGCGCTCGGACGCTGGGGGCTGCACCGTCTGCCGCTGCGCTGGCGCTACCGCATGGGGCTGAGCCGGGCACGGCTGGCGCAGGTCTCGGGCCATTTCGAGAGCCATGGCGCGCGCACGCTGGTGCTGGGCAAGATCACCCATTCCGCCGGGGCGGCGGTGCTGGTGGCGGCCGGGCTCGCAAAGATGCCGCTGCTGCGCTTTTTCTGGGTCAACCTGCTCGCCACCATCCCCAAGAGCCTGTTCTTCGTGTTCATCGGCTACGCCTTCGGCGCCGCCTATTCCCGCATCGACGACTGGATCGCACGGATCTCTTTGCTGCTCCTGGGCGTTCTGGTGCTGGGCGGCATCGCCTGGCTTCTCAAGAGGACGACACAGAAATGACCCGCGCTCTGTCCATCTCCTGCATCATCCCGGCCTATAACGAGGCCCCGCGCATCGGCGCCGTGCTCGATGCAGTGCTGGGCCACCCGTTGATCGACGAGGTCATCGTGGTCGATGACGGCTCCTCCGACGGCACCGCCGAGGCCGCCGAGGCGCATGGGCAGGATGAGTCGGCGCTGCGGGTGGTGCGCCAGCCGCGCAACGGCGGCAAGACGCGCGCCGTGACCCGCGGCATCACCGAGGCGCGCGGCAGCCATATCCTGCTGCTCGACAGCGACCTGCTCGGCCTCGGGCCCGAGCATCTCAGCGCGCTGATCCTGCCGGTATTGGAGCACCGCGCAGAGGCCACCATCAGCCTGCGCCGCAACGCGCCGCTGATCTGGCGGATGATCGGCATCGACTACATCTCGGGCGAGCGCGTGATGCCGCGCCGGCTGCTGGCGAACCAGACCGAGGCGCTGCTCAACCTGCCGCGCTTCGGGCTCGAGGTCTTCATCAACCGGCTCTGGCTGGCCGAGGGGCTGCACATCGCCATCGTGCGCTGGCCCGAGGTCGAGAGCCCCTACAAGCACGCCAAGCGCGGCGGCTGGATCGACGGGCTGCGCGCCGACATCGCCATGCTGGGCGACATCTTCCGCACAGTGCCGCCGACCGAGACCATGCGACAGGTGGTGGCGCTGCGCAGCCGCCGGGTCTGAGCTCAGCCCGGCGCCACCAGCGCCTCGAGCATCTCCATGCAGCCGGTAAGCTGGTCGAGCTCGATGAACTCGTCGGGCTGGTGGCCTTGCGCCATGTCGCCCGGCCCGCAAACCACGGTGGGGATGCCGGCCGGCACGAAGACCCCCGCCTCGGTGCCGTAAGACACCTTGCAGAGCCCCCGCGAGAGACTGCGCAGCTTGGCCAGCGCCGGCAAATCGGGATCGGTGTCGAGGCCCGGGTAGGCAAACACCTGTTCCAGCTCCACATGCTCCAGCCCGCTCATGACACGCGGCACGATCTCGTCCGGCGTCTCGGCGGCGAGGTGGCGGATTTCCCAGTCGATAGTGGCGCGGTCGGGCACGATGTTGAGCGCGGTACCGCCCTGCAGCTTGCCCACGTGCAGCGTCGAGCAGGGCACGTCGTAGCCCGCGTCCTGCGCGCCCTCCTGCATCAGACGGGCCTGCTCGGCCCGAATATTGGCGACCAGATCGCAGGCCCCGTGCAGCGCGTTGCGGAATTGCGGCGCCATCGCCGAATGCCCGGACTCGCCGTGGCTGACCGCGCGATAGGCCGCCTTGCCCTTGTGGCCGGTCGCCATCACCAGCGAGGTCGGTTCACCCACCATGCAGAGCGCCTGCGGCCCCAGCGCGGCCTCAAGATGCGGGATCATGTGCGGAATGCCGCGGCAGCCCACCTCCTCGTCCCACGACAGCACGATCGAAACCGGCCCCTGCGCCTCGGCGGGCTGTTCGGCCAGCGCCAGCGCGCAGGCCACGAAGCCCTTCATGTCGGTGGTGCCGCGCCCGAAGAGCCGCGCGCCCTCGCGCGTCAGCCGGAAGGGGTCGCGACCCCATGGCTGGCCTTCGGCGGGCACCACGTCGGTATGTCCCGAGAGCACCACGCCGCCCGCCCCGCCGCGATTGGCGATCAGCCCCGCCTTCTCGCCGCAGGGCGAGGGCACGCGGGTGACGGCGAAGCCGCAGGCCTCGAGATGGGCCTGCGTCCAGTCGATTAGATCGAGGTTGCTCTCGGACGACACCGTGGGGAAGGCGATGAGCCGGTCGAGAAGCTCGAGCACCCGCATCACTCGTCCCCCGGAACGCCGTAGGAGGGCGCGGCAGAGGGGTCGAGCGCGCGGGTGACGTAATCCGCCGCCTGCGGCTGGTAGACCTCCCACGCCCGCGCGATGGCCTCGATCGGGCAGCCTTGGTCGATCCAGTCGCAGCGCAGCTCGGCATAGGGCCAGCTCTCGCGGTCGACGATCAGCATCCCCGCCGAATGCACCGGCCCGGCCTCGCCGCCCGCGGCAAGCCCGGCGCGCATCGCCGCGATCAGCCGGTCGCCCAGCGCGCCCCGGGCGGCCTCGAATCCGTCCACGATGGCCTGAGGCACGGCGTCGTTGGCCAGCAGGTTGCCGCCCGCCGCCACGTCGCGCCCCTGCGCCTGCGTCCAGATGCCCAGCGAGTTCGGCCCGGAATGGATCGCCGTGCCGCCCTGCCCGTCCACCGCGAGCACTTGTCGGTAGGCCATGTGATCGGCGCTCTGCTGCAGTGCCTGGATCGCCGCATCGGCGCTGGCGCCGTCGGCCATCAGATCGAGCGCTCGGGGCCCCAACCGCGGGTCGGTGACGTTCTGCGACGCCACCGCGCCCACCCCGGCGCGGGCATAGGCGCAGCGCGCCGCCACCGCCGGTGAGGAGGACGAGATTGCCACGCCGAACTGGCCGGTCACGGCGCAGCGCGCCACGAGGGAAAAGGTCATGTCGTCTCCTTGGTCCTGTCGTCCGCCGGGCGCGGGCTCAGTCGGGGATCACCGCCGTGCCGTCGATCTCGACCAGCCATTCGGGCCGCGCCAGCGCCTGCACCACCAGCCCGGTCGAGACCGGGTGTACCCCTTTGATATACTCGCCCATCGTGCGGTAAACCGCCTCGCGGTGGCGCACGTCGGTGATGTAGACCACCACCTTGACCAGATGCTCCATCGAGCCGCCGGCTTCCTCGATCAGCTGTCGGATGTTCTGCATCACCTTGTGGGTCTGCTCGACCGGATCGTGACTGTCGATGTTCTTGGCATCGTCGAGGTTCTGCGGGCACTGGCCGCGCAGCCAGACGGTGCGCCCGCCCCTCGTGACCACGGCCTGCGCCAGATCGTTGTCGAGGTTCTGCTCCGGGTAGGTGTCCTTGGTGTTGAACGGGCGGATGCGGGTATGGGCCATGTCGGTCCTCTTGTTGGTCAGTTTCTCGCGGGCCCTTTGAACGGTCCGCACGGGTTGGCCGGGCACGGCGCCTCAGCTCGGGATCTTGCCGGCGATCCAGGCGGCGAACTCGTAGTTCGGGCGCTCGAGATGCGACAGCGCGCCGGGCACAGCGTGGCGCGACTGCATGCCCTTCCAGACCCGCTCGGTGCAGCCTTTGTCCTCGTCGTTGACGTGGTCGAGCAGGCCCTTGAGGGTCTCGAAATGCTGCTCCGCCTCGGCGTCCGCGGCGAAATCGGGGTGCAGCCCGCCGCCATAGATGATCTTCACGTGGCCCGGGCCATCCGGGGTCAGGCTGAGATACCAGAAGTAGCCCGGCGTCAGCGTGATCATCAGCGACGGGTAGACCGAGATCAGCCATGTGCGGTAGCGGTCCTCGCCCCTGAGCGCGGTGTTGTCCTTGTGGGCGATCGACAGCGCGATGCTGTCATCCTTGAGGATGTGGTGGAAGTTGAAGCCGGGATAGCCCTCGGGGCAGGTCATCTTCCTGAGATCCACCGCGCCGCCGATGGTGCCGCCGTGGCACATCGGCAGGTGGTAGCTCTCCATGAAGTTCTCGGCGAGGATCTTCCAGTTGGTGTTCCAGCGATGCTCCTCGCGGAACACCTCGACATAGTCCTGCATCGGCAGGTAGCCGACGAGGTCGTCCATCTCGCGAAGCGTCTCCTGCGGCTCGGGCAGGTCGGGATCGAGCGTCAGCATGATCCAGCCCTTCCAGTCGACGCAGCGCACCTCCGGCAGACTGGTCTCGGACTTGCAGAAACTCCGGTTCATCTCCATCGCGGGCGCCCCGCGCAGGCTGCCGTCGAGGTTGTAGGTCCAGGCATGGTAGGGGCAGGTGATGGTGCGGACATTGCCGCGCCCTTCCAGAAGGATGGACATGCGGTGGCGGCAGACGTTCGACATGGCGCGCAAGGTGCCCTCGCGGTCGCGCAGCACGATCACCGGCTCGCCGGCGATCTCCATGGTCAGGTAGTCGCCCGGCGCCTTCAGCGCATCGGCGCGGCCGGCACAGAGCCAGCTCTTGGCAAAGACATGCTCCTGCTCGAGCGCGAGGAACTCTTCGCTGGTATAGACCGAGACCGGCATCGCCTGCGCGGCCTCGAAGGGCGTTGCGACATTGGCGCGGAGCTCCGCCGCGGGATCGTGGATGTTCATCGTCGTGCTTCCCTGCCACTCGCGCCGGAGACGGACGGGCCCGCCGCCGGATCGAGACCTCTTTCGTCGAGCCTGGACCGCCGCCGGTCAAGCCTCTCGCACGGGTCGGTGCGATGGGCGGGTGCCGGGCCAGACGACGCCGCCCCGATTTTGAGCCGGAGCGGCGATCAGGACCGAGAGTGCCCGAGCCATTGCTTCGGGAAAAGAACAGCCTTCCGAGGTTCGGATTAGGAATAACCTAACGCCAGAGGGATCACAGCTCGGCCATCACCTCGGTGATGCTCTCGCGCAGGATGGCCCCGATCGTGGCGATCTGCTCGGGCGAGAGGATCAGCGTCGGCGACAGGATCAGGATATGCCCCAGCGGGCGGGCAATGAGCCCCTTCTCCTGACACTTCTGCGCCACCTTCAGGCCGATGTTGAGGCTTGGATCGAAGATCTCCTTGGACACCTTGTCCTTGACGAACTCGATGCCAATCATGAAGTGGCTGCCGCGGACCTCGCCCACGATGTCGAGATCCCCGAGCCCCTTGAGCGTGGTCTCAAAGAGCTTGCCGGTGGTGCGCGCGGTCTGCGGGATCTGGTCGCGCTCCATCAGCGCGATATTGGCGAGGCCTGCGGCCGAGGCGGCGGGATGCCCGGAATAGGTCATGCCGTGCAGGAACATGGCTCCGGGGCCCGAGATCACCTCGTGGATCTCGTCCGACAGGATCGTCGCCGAGAGCGGCTGGTAGCCCGAGGTCAGGCCCTTGGCGGTGGTGATGATGTCGGGCTGGAAGCCGAACACGTCCTTCGAGGCGAAGAAATGCCCGAGCCGCCCGAACGCGGTCACCACCTCGTCCGAGATCACCTTGATCTCGTAGTCGCGGCAGAGGTCCGCGACGCGGGCGTGATAGCCCTCGGGCGGTACGATGACGCCGCCCGCGCCCATGATCGGCTCGCCGATGAAGCAGGCGATGTTCTCGGCGCCGAGGCTTTCGATCTCGGACTTTATGTCGTCAAGCAGCGCGTCGGTGAACTCGGCCTCGGTCATGCCATCCCCCTCGCGCCAATAGTGTGGCTTGCGAAGGTGGTGCACGATGCCCTCGGCCTTGTGCCAGCCGTCGGAATATTCCGGCGTGGTCATGGCGATGGCGAGGTGGGTGGAGCCGTGATAGGCGCCGTGGCGGCTCAGAACCTTGCGCTTCTGGGGCTGGCCAAGGCGCTTGTAATAGTGGTGCAGGATGCGCACCGCGCTGTCATTGGCGACCGAGCCGGAATTACCGAAATGCACCTTGTTGAGCGAACCCGGCGCCAGCTCGGCGAGCTTGGCGGCGAGCGCCGCGGCGGTGGGGTGGGTGAAGCTGTAGAAGGTCGAATAGAAATCCAGCGTCTCGAGCTGCTGGTTGATCGCCTCGATGATCTCGCGGCGCTTGTGGCCAACGTTGACGCACCACAGCCCGCCGATGCCGTCGATCAGCTCGTTGCCTTCGCTGTCGGTCACCATCGTGCCCTCGGCGCCGACGATGGCGGTGCGCGCGCCATCCTGCTTGAGCGCGTTGAGGTCGGCGAAGGACTGCACGAGGTGCACGTCCTCGGTGAGGATGTCGTCGGTGGTCTTGGGCAGGTCGAGGGTCATGATCAGAGCTCCCGGTAATCAGCGAGTTGAGTGGAAAGCGAGGGTTTGGGCAGGTCGTCGTTCACGCCAAGATCGGCGACGAGCAGCGCCTCGCCCCGTCCGGCGGAGACCATCCGCTGGCCCAGCGGATCGGCGATCAGCGACAGGCCCCCGAAGGACAACCCGGCCTCAAGGCCGCAGTAATTGGCATAGACGATGGTGATGCCGAGCTCGGCGGCGCGGCCGGGCACGATGGCGCGCTGCACGTGATCGAAGCCCACCGCGTTGGCGGTCGGCACGAGAACGAGGCTGACGCCCTGCTCGGCCAGCGCCCGCACATGCGGCGCAAACTCCACGTCGTAGCAGATCAGCAGGGCCGCCGTCACGCCGCCCAGCTCGAAGGTGCAATAGGCGTCTCCGGGCGCGAAGGAGGCCTGCTCCATCGGCCCGAAGAGCTGGATCTTGCGGTAATGCCCCAGCACGCCGCCATCCGCCCCGAAGGCGGTGGCGGCGTTGTAGACCGTCTCCCCCTCGCGCTCGGCCCAGCCGATCGTGAGACCGCAGCCCGCCGCGCGGGCCATCCCTGCAAGCCGGGTTTCCCAGTCGCCGCCGCGCGGCTGCGACAGCCGGTCGTGCAGGGCGGGCTGGTTGTAGCCCGGCAGGAACAGCTCGGGCATGACCAGCATGGCCGCTCCGGCGGCGGCGGCGGCGGTGAGCTGGGTGGAGACGCAGGCAAACGTCTCCTCCGTGGCCCCGCTGATCGCGGGGCCCTGATAAAGCGCGAGTTTCATGGGGCGGGCTTACTTCTTCAGGTTGGTCCAGATCGCATCGTAGAGCACCTGAACCTCTTCCGGGCAGGCCTCGACGAAGACGGTGTCGGTGCCTTCGGGCGGGTTCGACTCGGGCGAGTTTGCGACTTCGGGATCGAGGAACTCGGCCACGCCGGTCACGCCCGCGGAATACTGCGCGTAGTTGGTCAGCGCGGCGGCGTTCTCGGGCTCGAGCATGAAGTTCATGAAGGCCAGCGCGCTGTCGCGGTTCGGCGCGTCCTTCAGCAGGGCGAGGTTGTCCATCCAGACGATCACGCCCTCCTTGGGGAAGGCATATTCGATCGGCGCGCCCTCGCCGCGGGCCTTGGCGGCAAAGCCCGACCAGATCATCCCGGCACTCGCGTCGCCCGAGACCAGCACGTCCTTGGCCACATCCGAGCCGAAGGACGCCCAGTCGGCCTTGGCCTCCATCACCAACGCATTCAGCGCCTTGAGCTGCTCGCGATCAGAGCTGCATTGCGGGATGCCCAGATGCATCGAGGCCAGCGTCAGTGTCTCGCCCGCGGTGTCGAGCACGTTGATCTTGCCCTTAAGCTCTTCGGGCGGCTCGAAGATGATGCCGGTGGTCTGGATGTCGCCGTCGAACACCTCGCGGTTCACCGCGAACGAGGTCGAGCCCCACTGGTAGGGCACCGAGCTCTTGCGGCCCTCGTCGAAGGGCACGTCCATCCACTGGTCTTCGATGTTGGAAAGGTTCGGCACTTCCTCGGGGGTGAAGGTGTCGAGCATCCCCTCGTCGCCGAGGATTTTGACCATGTAGTCGCCCGGCACCGCGAGGTCGTAGGACCCGAGCCGTCCGGCCTTGAGCGAGGCCAGCAGCGCCTCGTTGCTGTCATAGGTGTCCATGGTGACCGTGATGCCGGTCTCTTCTGTGAACTTGTCGAGCAGCTCCTGCGGCATGTACTCGAACCAGTTGTAGAGCTTCAGCTCGCCCTCGGCCTGCGCCGCCGAAGCGGCGGCCAGCGCGATCAGGGAGGTTGCAAGGATCGTCTTCATGGGGTGTCTCCGCTGTTGGTTTTTTGTGGTTTTGGGGTGGTCATCATGTCTTGGCCTGGCCGCTGCGTCCGATCAGCCAGGAGAGGGTGACGAACACCACCGAGACGCCGAGCATCAGGGTGGAAATCGCCATGATGTTGGGCTTGATGCCCTGTTTCACCGCGCCGAAGATGGCGGTCGGCAAGGTCTCGACACCGGCCCCTTTCACGAAATTGGTGATCAGGAAGTCGTCGAGAGAGATGATGAAGGCGAGCAGGAATCCCGAGAAGATGCCGGGCATCATCAGCGGCAGCAGGATCAGCCGGAACGCCTCCCAGGGCGTCGCGTAGAGGTCCATCGCCGCCTGCTCGTAGCTGTCGGGCACGCTCTGCATCCTTGCTGCGATCGGCAGGTAGGCGAACGGGATGCAGAAGGTGATATGGGCCAGAAGGATCGTGCCGACACCGCCCGAGAAGCCAATGGCGGTAAAGAAGATCAGGCTGGCGACGGCGGTCACCACCTCGGGCACCATGAGCGGCAGGTTGATCAGCGCGAAGGTGGCGGTCTTGCCCTTGAAGCGCCCGGCGCGGTGCATCGCCACCGCCGCCGAGGTGGCGATCAGCGTGGCGCAGAGCCCGGCCAGAACCGCGATGATCAGCGAGTTCATCGCCGCGCGCTGGAATTTCGGCGATTCCGGTCCGGTGAAGACATCGACATACCACTCCAACGAGACGCCGCCCCAATTGGTGATCGAGGTCGAGGCGTTGAAGCTGTAGACCGAGACCACCAGCAGCGGCGCGTAGAGCACCACCACGCAAAGCAGCGTGATCGCGAAGAAGCCGGGGAAGCGGCGCAGGTCGAGCTGCTTCATGCCTTGGCCTCCCGAGTTTGCGAGCGGGCGTAGACCAGCAGCACCACCATCACGATGCTCATCAGGATCATCGCCGCTGCCGCCCCGAAGGGCCAGTTGCCGGCGGCGCCCTTGAACTGCTCTTCGATCAGCGAACCGATCATGAAGCTCTTGGCACCGCCCAGCAGGTCAGGCGCGAGAAAGGCGCCGAGCGAGGGCACGAAGACGAGGATGCAGCCCGCGATGAGCCCCGGCTTGACCACCGGCAGGATCACCAGCCGCAGCGTCGTCCAGCGCCCGGCATAGAGATCGGCCGCCGCCTCGGAGAGCGCGAAGTCATAGCGCTCGACCGCGGCGTAGATCGGTAGCACCATGAACGGCAGGTAGGAGTAGAACAGCCCCAGTTGCACCGCGAGGTTGGTGTTGATCAGCCCCAGCGGCTGGTCGATCAACCCGCTCCAGAGCAACATGGCGTTGAGCGGGCCCTCGTCGCGGATCAGGAACTTCATCGAGACCGTGCGGATCAGCAGGTTGACCCAGTAGGGCACCGTGACGATGAGCAGCCAGACGGTACGCATCCGGGCCTCGCGGGTGGCGATGAACCACGCGGTCGGGAAACCGATCAGCAGGCAGAGGAGCGTCGCCAGCCCCGCCTGCCAGATCGAGCGCCAGAAGATCGTGATATAGGTCCACTCGATGCGCGGCGGCTCGTCTCCGAACAGGCCGCGATTGAGGAAGAACTGGTCATATGCGGCGAGCGAGAACTCCCAGATCACGCCGCCGCGGAATTCCTTGGTGAGGAACGAATAGGTGGCCATCAGGGCAACTGGGACCAACAGGAAGACCCCGATGACCACCCATGTCGGCAACAGCAATCTGCTTGCGTTGCCCTTGTAGATTTCCGACGAGGATGCGCCGCCCGGCGCCATCGCCGCCATCAGGCCGAGAGCAGGCGGGCGGCGCCTGCTTCCAGTTTCAGACCCACCTCGGTGCCGCGCTCGGGCAGGCGTGTGGCCTCGGCGTTCTGTAGCCGCACGGTCATCTCCTGACCGCCTGCGAGCTGCGCCTTGAGCTGGATGTCGGTGCCCAGATAGACCTGATCGGTGGCGATCACCGTGAGGTCGGCCTCCGAGGCCGGGCACAGGTCGATCCGCTCGGGGCGCAGCGACAGCACCCCCTGCCCCACCGCGCGGGCAAGCGGCGTCGGGCAGCGCAGGGCGCGGCCGCCGGGGAGGGAGACCTCGGCCATGCCGTCGGAGATGCCCAGAACCGGCACCTCGATCAGGTTGGTCTCGCCGATGAAATCCGCCACGAAGCGGTTCGCCGGGGCCTCGTAGATCTCGCGCGGGGCCCCGATCTGCTGCACGTGCCCGTCCGACATCACCGCGATGCGGTCGGACATGGTCAGCGCCTCTTCCTGATCGTGGGTGACGAAGACGAAGGCGATGCCGGTCTCGCGCTGGATCTGCTTGAGCTCCATCCGCACCGCCTGCCGCAGCTTCAGGTCGAGCGCCGAGAGCGGCTCGTCGAGCAGCAGCACCTTGGGCTCGGGCGCCAACGCGCGGGCCAGCGCCACACGCTGCTGCTGCCCGCCCGAGAGCTGACCGGGGCGGCGCTTGAGGAATTGCGACAGGTGCACCAGCTCGAGCGCCTGCTTTGCGCGACCCTCGGCATCGACGACCGACCAGCCCAGCCGCTGCAGGCCGAACATCACGTTCTCGAGCACTGTCATGTGCGGGAAGAGCGCGTAGTGCTGGAACACCGTGTTGACCGGGCGCTTGAACGGCGGCAGCGGCGCGATGTCCTCGCCATTCAGGCGGATCTGTCCGCCGCTCACCGGCTCAAACCCCGCGATGCAGCGCAAAAGCGTGGTCTTGCCGCAGCCCGACGGCCCGAGCAGCGTGAAGAATTCATTCTCGGCGATGTCGAGCGACACCTCGTGGAGCGCAGTGAAGGTGCCGAAGCGCTTCACCACGCGGTCGATGTTGATCACGGTCCCGGTCACGATACCGAACCACCCCCTGCGGCTGTTATCCCTGTTTCGGGCTATACCACCCGTTCTTGTGGCTATACCCTAGGCGCATGCGAAACAGGGGGTATATACCCCCAGAGAGGTATGATGCGAAAATTGCCGAACCTGACGGAGAATTTTCTCGGGCGCGCCATCGCGGCGCTCGAGACCGACGCGTTCGCCGGCCTCTTTTTCCAGTGGCTGATGCGCTGCTACGAGATCGACAACACCACGATGCTGGCCTACTTCCAGAACCGGCCGCCCGAGCTTCTGTTTTCCCACGCGCAGGAAAAGCGTGTCCACGAAAAGCTCGAGGACGACTACCTGACCGGGGCCTATCTGCTCGATCCGTTCCACGCTTTGCACATCGAGCGGGCACCGGAGGGGCTCTACCGGATGCGCGACATCGCCCCCGACCAGTTCACCCGAAATGAATATTTCTCGGCCTATTACCGGCGCACCACGCTGATCGACGAGGTCGCCTATGTGGCCTACCCGTCCGAGGGCGTGTCGGTGCATGTCTGTCTCGGGCGCGATGCCAGCTCGGGCCGGGTGTTTTCCTCGCGCGACATGGAGCGCGCCGAGCAGATCGCGCCGATCGCCTGCGCGCTGGCGGCGCGGCACTGGTCGAACCTGCGCTCGACCGGCGATTTCCGCGACTCCGCCGTCACCGAGGCGCTGCAGAGGCGCATGGAGCAGGAGCATGGCGTGGCGCTGACCGGCAGACAGGCCGAGATCGCGCTGCTGATTCTCAAGGGTCACTCCTCGGCCTCGATTGCCATGCGGCTCGAGATCAGCCCGCAGACCGTGAAGGTGTTCCGCAAGCAGCTCTACCGCAAATGCGAGATCTCCTCGCAGGCGGAGCTGTTCTCGCTGATGATGCCGATGCTGTCCTCGCTGGAGTTCTGAACATCGCCCCGAGGCCAACACGCGAAAGCCCCCCGCAGCGTCCTGCGAGGGGCTTCAATCTCTGTCAGCTAGGGCGCGCGGATCAGCTGGCGCAGCGCTGCTCGGCGTCCTCGACCGCGGCGGTGAAGCCCAGCAGCGAGAAGGTGTCCTTGGTCTGGGTGCCACGCGCCGACCGCGCGGTCAGCACCGCGTCGGCGCCGCGCTTCATCGCGGCGATGATCTGGCTGTCGTCACCCGAGGTCGCCGGCCAGGCCCATTCGCCATCGGTGTAGAGCTCGAATTCCGAGCCGCCGATGTTCACGCCGACCGTCGAGCCGGGCGCGAAGGGATAGCCGCCGGTGAAGGCCACCTGCCCGTTCACGCCGCCCTCGGGGCGGTAGAACACCATCAGCAGAATGTCCCCGCGGCGCACCGAGACGACGCGGCCGTCCTTGGTGTTCACGCTTTCCTTGTAGGTGGTGACCGCCCAGCATTCGCGCGGGTCGCTGCCCTCGAACACGGACCAGTCGGTGATCGCGTTGACCCGGTTCTGGCTCTCTTCCTGAGCGAGCACCGCCGTGGTGGTCAGCGCCAGCAGGGCTCCGCCCAGAACTCCACCGAGAATTGACTTCATACCGTGCAGCCTCCAGCTGTCTTGTGCCTCAATCACGCGGTCGGCGCCCGGCCAGTTTCGGCCCAATCGCGCGCGCTTCCGATTTTCTACTCGACGTCGGGAAGATAGACTGAAAAACCTGCGGCCATAAACCCCCTGTTGGCAAGTTATCGCTTAGTTGTGAAGGACCCGAGCATGCCGAACGCGCCCGAACTCATGGTCGAGATCCACCGCGGACCGCTGGCCGAAAGCGCCCATACAGGCCACGCGGTGATCTGCGATGACAGCGGCCAGATCGTGCAGGCCTGGGGCGATCCCGGCAAGGTGATCCTGCCGCGCAGCTCGGCCAAGATGATCCAGGCGCTGCCGCTGGTGGCCTCGGGCGCGGCGCAGGCGTTCGGCCTGAAGACCGAGCAGCTGGCGCTGGCCTGCGCCTCGCATCAGGGCGCGCCGCTGCATGTCGATGCGGTCAACGCCTGGCTCGCGGAGCTGGGGATGAGCGATGACGACCTGCGCTGCGGCCCGGAGGTCTCGCGCGACAAGGCGCTCAAGCTTCAGATGATCCGCGAGGGCAAGTGCCCCTGCCAGGCGCACAACAACTGCTCGGGAAAGCACGCGGGCTTCCTGACCTTCAACAAGCATCTCGGCGGTGGCGCAGAGTATTGCGCGCCCGACCACCCGGTGCAGCGCGAGGTGCGCGAGCTGTTCGAGACGGTAACCGGCATGGAAAGCCCGGGCTTCGGCATCGACGGCTGCTCGGCGCCGAACTTCGCCACCACGATGGAGGGCATGGCCCGCGCCATGGCGTGGTACGCAAACGCCCACAAGCGACCGGACACGCTGAGCAAGGCTGCGGCGCAGCTCGTCGAGGCGATGATCGCGTTCCCCGAACATGTCGCGGGCCAAGGCCGCGCCTGCACCCACCTGATGCGCGCCGCGAAGGAGCCGGTGGCGATCAAGACCGGGGCCGAGGGCTATTTCGTCGCCATCCTGCCGGAGCGCGGCATGGGACTGGCGCTGAAGATCACCGACGGCGCCACCCGCGCTGCCGACTGTGCCGTGGCGGCGCTTCTGGTGCAGCTCGGGGTGCTCGACGAGGCAGATCCGGAGGTGCAGCGCTTCCTCTGCCCGCCGATCCACAACCGCGCCGGCATCGAGGTCGGGCGCATCGCGACGGCGCCCAGCTTTCCCTGATCTGACAACGGGCGCGGGGGCGTTGCCCCGCGCTCCCCGGCTCAGACCATGGCGAAATCTTCGCGGGCATAGCCCTGCAGGTAGAGCAGCGCGGTCAGGTCGCCGTGGTTCACCCGCAGATTGCATTGCGCCTGCACCGAGGGCTTGGCGTGCAGCGCCACGCCCATGCCCGCCCGGCCCAGCATGCCGAGATCGTTGGCCCCGTCGCCCACCGCCAGAACGTCGGCCTCGGGGATGCCGAGCCGCGCCGAGATCTCCTCGAGCGCCTGCACCTTGGCCTCGCGGCCAAGGATCGGCCGCGCCACCTCGCCGGTGAGCTTGCCGCCCTCCATCAGAAGCGTGTTGGCGCGGTTCTCGTCAAAGCCCACCAGCCCCGCCACCTTGGCGGTGAAGGCGGTGAAGCCGCCCGAGACCAGCGCCGCATAGCCGCCAGTGGCCTTCATCGTGGCCACAAGCTCGCGCCCTCCGGGCATCAGGGTGATGCGGGTCTCGAGCACCCGGTCGATGACCGTCTCGGGCAGGTCCTTCAGCAGGGCCACGCGCTCGGTCAGCGCGCCCTCGAAATCGAGCTCACCGTTCATCGCCCGCGCGGTGATCTCCTTCACATGCGCGCCGACACCAGCCTCTTCGGCGAGCTCGTCGATGCATTCCTGCTGGATCATAGTCGAATCCATGTCGGCCAGCAGCATGGTCTTGCGACGGCCCAGCGCCGGCACCAGGTTCAGGTCGGCCTGATCGGCCACTGCCACGCGCAGCTCCTCGAGATTGGACGGCACGTGATCGAGCGGGAACTCCGCCGCCTCGCCCTGCGACAGCCAGACCGCCGCACCGCCGCCGGTGGCGTTGCGCAGCGACGACATCAGCGCGGTCTCGAGCGTGCCGGGACGGGCAATGAGCGATAGAATGAACATGGGCGCGACCTCCTGAGCGTTGGCGGCGCTTCTGGCATGGGCCGGCGTATTTTGCCAGACCTGCCGGAGGGCGGACCGTGGCCAAGAATTTTAGCTAAAATTCTTGGCCCTTGATCAGCGTTCGGTGAGCTTGAGCTCGATGCGCCGGTTCTGCGCACGCGCTTCGGGCGAGTCGGCGGGATCGACCGGCTGGTATTCGCCAAAGCCGTTGGCCGAGAGCCGCTGCGGCGGGATGCCCATGTCCTCGACCAGGAACCGCACCACCGACAGCGCGCGGGCCTGGCTGAGTTCCCAGTTGTCGGCGAAGCGCGCACCGGGGCGCAGCGGCGTGTCATCGGTATGGCCGTCGACGCGCAGGATCCAGTCGATGCCCGGCGGAATATCCGACATCACCCGCTGCAGAATGCCCGCGATATTGGCGATTTCGCCCTCGCCCAGCGGCGAGAGCCGCGCCTCGCCCGGCGCGAACAGCACCTCCGAGGAGAACACGAAGCGGTCCCCCTCGATGCGGATGCCGTCCTGATCGCCGATCACCTCGCGCAGCCGTCCGAAGAATTCCGAGCGATAACGCTCGAGATCCTCGGCCTGCGCCTCGAGCCGGCGGCGCTCTTCTTCCTCGAGCTGGCGGCGGCGCCGTTCCTCGGCGGCGACGCGCGCCAGCGCGGCGTTGAGCTCGGAGCCGAGATTCTGCAGCTGCACCTGCGCCTCGGCGTCGCTTTCGCGCGCCTCGTCGAGCAGTCCTTGAAGCTGCGACAGCTGCGACCGCAGCGCCGCGACCTGCTGGTTGAGGAGCTCGCGCTGGCGTTCGGCCTCGCTCGCGCGAGCCTCCGTCTGGCTCAGTTCGCTGCGCGCCTCCGAGAGCAGCGCCGCGCGCTGCTCGGCCTCGCTCAGCCGCGCACCGGCCTCGGCCTCGGCCGCCTTCTGCGCCGCCAGCGCCGCGGTCAGGCGATCGCGCAGCTCCTCCTGGGTGATCTCGGCCTCGCCCTGCTCTTCGAGCAGCGCCGCGAGCCGGCTGCGCAGGTCTTCGGCCGTGGCCTGCGCCTGCGCCAGATCGTCCTGCAGGGTCTCGGCATTGCCTGCGGCGTCGCGGGCGCGCTGCAGCGCCGCCTCGGTCTCGTCCTGCCGCAGAAGTGCGGCGGCGAGCCGGGCGTCGAGATCCTCCTCGGCGTCGCGCGCCGCTGCCAGAAGCGTCAGAGTCTCCTCGGCGCGACGGCGCTGCTCTTCCAGCGCCATGGTCATCGCGGTCAGTTCGCTGTCGGCATTCTCCAGACGTGCGCGCAGGGCGGCAGCGGCCTCGGCCTCGGCCAAGCGCTGCGCTTCTTCCTCGCTCAGCTCGGCCTGCAACGCGTCAACCTGCGAAGACAGCCCCCCGATCTGCGCATCGCGATCCGCGGCCTGAGCCCGAAGGTCCTCGATCAGCGCCTGCAGCGCCTCGCGGCGTGCGGCGGCGAGCCGGGCCGCCTCTGCCTGCGCGTCGACCTCGCTGCGCGCCTGCGCCAGCGCCAGATCGAGCGCATCGCGCTCGGAGGTCAGCTCGGCCTGCGCGGCCTCAAGGTCCTCCTGCGTGGCACTGAGCGCCGCGATCTCGCTCTCGGCGGCGTCGCGGTCGGCCAGCAATGAAGCGACCTGCTCCTCGAAGCTGGTAATCCGGTTGGCGGCGGCGGTGAGTTCCTCGGCCTGCCGGTCGCGGGTGGCGGTGAGCGAGGCGATGAGGCTCTGCTGCTCGGTCATCCGGGTCTCGGCATCATCGATGGTGGTCTCGAGCTCGCCGATGCGGGTGGTCAGCGCGGTGTTCCGGCGCTCCTGCAGACCGAGGCTGCGCGACAGTTCGGTGATCTCCGAGGACAGACGGTCAAGCTCACTCTCCTGCCCGGTGATGGTGTCGCGCAGCACCGACTGGATCACCATGAAGATCGTCAGCACGAACATCAGCACCAGCAGGAGCCCAGTCATCGCGTCGACGAAGCCCGGCCAGATATTGGCCTGGAAGCGCGCGCCGGTGCGTCGCGACAGCGACATGGATCAGGCCCCGCTCTTGCCGCCGGCGCCACCGGAACCGCCGGGGCGCACCGGGCGGATGGTCACCGATTGCGGCTGCGCCTGCGGCGCGTGCGAGAGCTTGGTCAGCGTCCGGTTCAGCGCCGCAAGATCGGTGCGCAGCTCGGCCATGCTCTCCTGCCGGCCGGCGGCGACTTCCTCGAGCAGGCGCAGCATCTGCACGTCGATCGAGCGCAGGCGCATGCGGCTTTCTGCGTCGAGCCCCTCGGAGGTCTCGCGTTCGGCAAGCACTTCGGCCAGACGCTCCTGCCCCTCGGCGATGCGGGCCAGAGAATTGGCCGAGGGCGCCGTCGCCTCGAGCCGCTCGGTCATGCGTTCGACGGAATCCGCCAGCTGCCCGAGCCGGGCGTCGACCTCGTTCTGGCCCTCCTGCGCGCGCGAGAACATCAGCGTGAGCCGCTCCATCTGGTCGGTCATCTGGTCGAGCACCTGCTCGACGATGCCGGTGTCGCTCGCCTGCTCGCCGTCGCCCGAGAAGCTGAGCTTGGTGATGGTGCTGAGCCATTCCTCGAGCTCGCGGTAGAACCGGTTCTGGCCGTGCCCGGCGAACAGCTCGAGCAGGCCCACGATCAGCGAGCCCGCGAGGCCGAGCAGCGAGGAAGCAAAGGCCACACCCATGCCGCCGAGCTGGCTTTCCAGCCCCGACATCAAGCGGGTGAAGACCTCCATGTTGGTCTCGCCCTCGCTGGGCGCGAGGCTGCGGATGGTGTCGACCAGCGCCGGCACCGTGGTGGCGAGGCCGTAGAACGTGCCGAGCAGGCCGAGGAAGATCAGCAGCGAGACCAGGTAGCGGGTGATCTCGCGCGCCTCGTCGATCCGTGTGGCGACCGAATCGAGGATCGAGCGGGTCGAGCTGGTCGTGATCTGCAGCCGGCGGTCGCGGCGGCGCAGCAGGGCGGCAAGCGGCGCCAGCAGGCGCGGCGGGCGATTGCCGGCATCGCGGTCGGTGACGAAATGCTCGATCCAGCGCACCGACTGGATCAGCTGCGCCACCTGCAGGAAGCAGGCCACGACCCCGAGGAAGAAGACGAAGATGATGAAGCCGTTGAGCCACGGGTTGGCCTCGATCACCGGCAGCACCCGGGGCAGCGCCACGAATCCACCAGCACCGCACAGGCCAAGCACCGCCAGCATCATGGCGATCTGGCGGAACGGCTGGCTGAAATGCGGTTCTGCCTCGAAATCGGCCTTGTGCATCTAGGTCCCTGAGAAAGTAGTTCGCGTTGGCCCGACCCTATTGCGGGGGCCGCATCAAGCCAAGTCGTTATCCACAAGCTGCCGAACACGGTCCCGCAACCAGTGCAGTTCGGCATCGGGTATGCCCAGTTCGTCGAGATGGGCGGCGGTATTGTAGAGATATTCGGTGTTCGGACCGCGCCCGCCCATGGCGCGCGCGATGATGGCGGCCTGCTCCTCGAGCGGCAGCCCGCCGCAATACTGCACGTGGGCGGCGTCGATCACGTAGGTCACCGCCTCGACCCGGCGGCCGTCCTGCAGATCCACGTGCAGCATCTTCTCGAGATAGGCCGAGGAGACCAGTTCGCGCTCGCGCAGGTAGGCGATGGTCGCCTCTTCCGTGCCGTCGGCGGCGCGCAGCGCCAACCCCTCGCAGAGCGCGCCCGGCTGCTCGTCGAGTGCCAGCACCAGACCGGGCTCGGCCTCGCTGCCGCGATGGTGGATCGAGCGCATGCAAAAGCTGCGGTGATAGTCGGGCAGGCTGGCCTGCGCCGCCTCCGCCACCTCGAAGCCGGGATTCCACAGTAGAGAGCCGTAGCCGAAGACCCATAGCGCCATGGTTCTGGTCCTTTCCTTTGGCGGGCTGTAAACACCATCGGGCGTGTCCGGAAAAGGGGGAGCCGCGGTGAAACGACTGACGCAACTGGTGATCGCGGCGGCACTGGCCTGGTCGGCCTACTGGGGCTGGTCGGCCTGGATGCAGCGCAGCGCCATCGAGGCGTGGTTCGAAGGCCAGCGTGCTGACGGCTGGGAGGCCTCCTACGAGGATCTGGCGATCCGCGGCTTTCCCAACCGGCTCGACACCACGTTCACCGGGCTGGTGCTGGCTGACCCCAAGACCGAAACCGTCTGGGAGGCCCCGCTCCTGCAGGTGCTGCAGGTGGTCTACAACCGCGACCACGTCATCGTGGCTTTCCCCGAGACACAGGTTCTGACCCGCGACGGGGCACGGCACGAGATCACCGCCGAGGGGCTGCGCGCCAGCCTCGTGCGTGACGGCGATCTGTTGCTGCGCGCCAATGCCGAGGCCGGGGTGCTGAACATCTCAGGCGAGGCGCCGCTGGCCCTGCGCGACCTGACCGCCGCGATCTCCCGCACCGAGGACAGTGACAGGCGCTACCGGATCGCGGTCAATGCCGAGGGCATCGCCACCGGCGGCGCCGCCCTGCCCGGCGGCAGCGAGGACGGGCTGGAGCTCGACGCGCATGTGACGCTGGCCGAGCCGTTGTCGCTCGGCGCAGCCGGCGAGCCGCGGCCGACGCGGATCGAGATCGCCCGGGCCGAGATCGGAAAGGACGCGCTGCGCCTCGCGGCCACCGGCGAGATGGACGTGGACGAAGACGGCTACCCCGAGGGCCAGCTCTCGCTCCGGGTCGAGAACGTGGCCGAGGCCATCGAGGCCGAGCGCCGCGCCGGACGCGTGCCCGAGGAACTTCTGGCGCTGATCGAGGGCGGTGCGCAGCTGATCGCCGGGCTTTCCGGACGGCGCGACACCATCGACGTGACCTTCGAGTTCCGCGACCGCAGGACCTGGCTCGGGATCCTGCCCCTCGGTCCGGCCCCGCAACTGCGCTGACCGCGACGCCTAAGAAAATTCGTCCGAATTTTCTTGTCCCGCCCGACACCTGGAGGAATTTTCGCAGAAAATTCCTCGTTTCAACACCGGGCGCATCACCCTTGCGCCGGGCGCCGATCCCGGGAACAGTGGCGCCATGAGTGACAGCCTTTCCCGGCGGATCGAGGCCAAGCGCGACGAGCTGATCGCGCTGACACAGGCGCTGATCCGCATCCCGACCCTGAACCCGCCCGGCGAGAACTACCGCGCGATCTGCGACATGCTGAAGACCCGGCTCACCGCTCGCGGCCTCGCCTGCGAACTGGTTCGCGCCGAAGGCGCGCCCGGCGACAGCGAGCGTTACCCGCGCTGGAACCTCGTCGCCCGCCACGAAGGCGCCCGCCCCGGCGACTGTGTACATTTCAACTCGCATCACGACGTGGTCGAGGTCGGCCATGGCTGGACCCGCGACCCGTTCGGCGCGGAACTCGACGGCGACCGCATCTTTGGCCGCGGCGCCTGCGACATGAAGGGCGGGCTCGCTGCCTCGGTGATCGCCGCCGAGGCCTTCATCGAGGCCCACCCCGACTATGCTGGCGCCATCGAGATCAGCGCCACGGCAGACGAGGAATCCGGCGGCTATGGCGGCGTGGCCTATCTGGCGGAAAAGGGCTGGTTCGCACCCGAGCGGGTGCAGCACGTGATCATCCCCGAGCCGCTCAACAAGGACCGCATCTGCCTGGGCCACCGCGGCGGCTGGTGGGCCGAGATCGAGACCAAGGGCGAGATCGCCCACGGGTCCATGCCCTTTCTCGGCGACTGCGCCGTGCGCCACATGGGCGCGGTACTGGCGGCATTCGAGGAGCGGCTGTTCCCGGCGATGGCGGCGCGGCATACGGAAATGCCGGTGGTGCCCGAGGGCGCCCGGCAGTCGACGATGAACATCAACGCGATCCACGGTGGCCAGCCCGAGAACCCGCCGGATTTCGACGGTCTGCCGGCCCATTGCGTGCCCGACAGCTGCCGAATCGTGATCGACCGGCGCTTCCTGATCGAGGAGACGGCCGACGGGGTGCGCGACGAAGTGGTGGCGCTGCTCGAGGAGCTCAAGGCGCGGCGCGAGAATTTCGACTACGAGATCCGCGAGCTCAACCGCGTGATCCCGTCGATGACCGACCGCGACGCACCGGTGGTGACCACGGTGACCGAGGCGATCCGCGAGGAACTGGGCACCGAGGCGACCTACGTGGCCTCGCCCGGCAGCTATGACCAGAAGCACATCGACCGCATCGGCAAGCTGAAGAACTGCATCGCCTACGGTCCGGGAGTGCTGGAACTGGCGCACAAGCCCGATGAATGGGTCGGCGTCACAGACATGCTCGACAGCGCGCGGGTTATGGGGCGCAGCCTCGAACGGCTGCTGTTGCCCAAATAGGTCCGTTCACACGTCGGCAAGCCCGGCCGGGCCGTCGACCGGACGCCCCGCCGCTTGTCAGCGGTTCGCTCCCGCCCTCCGGGCCTGCGCCTCACGGCGCTTCCGGGAACCGGGCCGTCCACTGGACGCCCCGCCGCCTGTCAGCGGTTCGCTCCCGGAACCCACAACACATCCGCCTTGCCGTCGTCATTGGCGATGCGCGAGGCGACGAAGAACCAGTCGCTGAGGCGGTTGAGGTATTTCACCGCGTGTTCGTTGACCTCCTCGAGCGAGGCGAGCTCCACGGCGCGGCGCTCGGCGCGGCGGGCCACGGTGCGGCACTGGTGCAGATGCGCAGAAACCGCCGACCCGCCCGGCAGAACGAAGCTGCGCAGCGGCTCGAGCCGGGCATTCATCGCGTCGATCTCTTCCTCGAGCCGGTCCACCTGCCGCGCCACCATGCGCAGCACAGGATAGCCGGCCTCGGCATCCTTCGCCATGTCCGGGCGGCCGAGATCGGCGCCGAGATCGAAGAGATCGTTCTGGATCCGCGAAAGCGCCGCGTCGAGATCGGCGTCGGCGTGCAGCCGGGTCGCCCCCAGCACCGCGTTGAGCTCGTCGGCGGTGCCATAGGCCTCGACGCGGGCGTTGAACTTGGGCACGCGGGTGCCGTCGACCAGCGCGGTGTCGCCCTTGTCGCCGGTGCGGGTGTAGATCTTGCTCAGAACAACCATGGTCAGCTTCCTCCGCGGATCAGGACGAACAGGATGATCAGCACCACCGCGAGGAACTGCGCGATGATGCGCCAGCGCATCGCCTTGTTCGCGTATTTCTTGTTGAACTCGCCACCCCGGGCGAAGGAGCCGATGCCGAACAACAGGATGCCGACAACAGCCAGCATGGCGATGGCCATCACGATGAACAGGGGATCGTCTTTCATTGTCACCTCCTCCGGGGCTTTGCCCGTGACATAGCCGCTCGGGCGGAAAAAGCGAACCTGTTATCGGGCGCGGTCGATCAGCGCATCCAGTGCGCGGGTCGGCAGCAGGCGCCGAAGACGCCCCATGAGATGCGTCGGGAACGTGACGTAGTAGCGCGGCTTGGGCCTGGGATGCTCAAGCGCACGCACAAGCTTATCCGTCACCGCCGAGGGCGGCAGCTCGAACCGATCCTTCGACGGCGCCGCATAGAGCCGCTTGAGCAGCGAGGCCTCGTATTGCCGCGCCCGCGGCGATGCGCGCCAGTCGATCCATGTCTCGAAATGCGGCACCGAGTTCGCCCGGATGCGCGAGGTGATCGGGCCCGGCTCGATCAGGATCACATCGATCGGGGTGTCGCGCATCTCGATGCGCAGCACGTCGGTCAGCCCTTCGAGGGCGTATTTCGTCGAAACATACGCCCCGCGCCACGGCATCGGCACCAGCCCGAGCACCGAGGAACAGTTGACGATACGCCCGTGCCCCTGCGCGCGCATCACCGGAACCACCGCGCGTGTCAGCGTGTGCCAGCCAAAGACATTGGCCTCGAAGATTTCGCGCAGCGCGCCGGTGGGAAGATCCTCGACCGCGCCCGGTACGGCGTAGGCGCCATTGTTGTAGAGCGCATCAAGCGTGCCGCCGGTGGCCTCGAGCACCTCGCCGAGAGCCCGGTGGATACTGGCCTCGTCACCGTAATCCAGCTGAGGGCTCTCGAAGCCCTCGTCGCGCAGACGGTCGCAGTCGCGTTCCTGCCGGCAGGAGGCGAACACCCGCCAGCCACGCGCGCGCAGCCCATGGGCAGCATCATATCCGATGCCCGAGGAACATCCGGTGATGAGGATCGTCTTGCCGGTCATGCGCGCCCTTCCCTGCTGCGGGCCGGGTAAGCCAAGGCGCGCAGCAGTTCAAGCGGCGCTCAGTCGGCGGCGCGCAGGAAACGGGCGGACATCCAGCCGATCCGCTTGGTCTCGATGGCCTGCAGCTTCACCCAACCCTCGCCGGGATCGGTCAGCACCGCGACCTCGTCGCCGCGCCGCAACTGGTTGACCACCGAATAGCCGGTGCCGGGTCCGTTGCGCACATTGACCACGTTGCCGGTGACCCGGCGCAGATCCATCGCCGTCTCGGGCGCCTCGGGCTCGGCCTGCGGTTCGGCACCGAACACGACCCGTTCGACGACGGCGCCCGGCGCGGCGTTCGACATCACGGCATCATTGCGGGTGTCGAGCGAGGCCACCTCGACGGCCTTTTCGGCCTCCACGGTCGCATTCGGCGTTCCGGCGGCCGCCGCGAGGGTCACGTCGAGTTTCGGCTCGATCCCATCGGATTTTGTGGGCGCCGCGGCGACCTGTGCCACCGACGTGAGATCGGCGCCGCTGATGTCGCCCCGCGCCACCTCGGGTGCGGCGGCGGCATTGCCGTCAGGGAAGGTCAGGGAGGGGAGGCCGGCGGTTTGTGTGCCGGGCTCGAAATTTGCGCCGCCGGACATCTGATACCATGCCAGCGAGAGGAACCCGAAGGTCGAGACGATGAGAACGAACCGGATCATGACGAACGGCCCTCCTTCCAAAATTGATAATAAAAAGATTCATAAAATGAGGCACGCGATGCGTTTGCCGTTGCCATCATGATAGCCGATTCCCGACGCTTTGGCGCGCCGGAAGCGGAAAATTTTCGCCGTGCTGTCGGGGACGGCTTTACCGCCCCGCGCTCGGCAGATATTTCAGCATCTATGAATGACATCGTCGATGACCCCAATATGAACCCCCGTGACGTGGCCGAGCCTCTGCGCCGCGCCATCGGCGACCGCTACCTGACCTATGCGCTGTCGACGATCATGAACCGGGCGCTTCCGGACGCCCGGGACGGGCTCAAGCCCGTTCATCGTCGTATCCTTTATGCAATGCGCAGACTGCGTTTGAGTTCCAACGGCGGCTTCCTAAAGTCCGCAAAGATCTCTGGCGACACCATGGGGGACTTCCACCCGCACGGCGACGCGGCGATCTATGATGCCATGGCGCGACTCGCCCAGGACTTCACGATCCGCTACCCGCTGGTCGACGGTCAGGGCAATTTCGGCAATATCGACGGCGACAACCCGGCGGCCTCGCGCTACACCGAGGCGCGCATGACGATCATGGCCGAGGCGCTGCTCGACGGGCTCGACGAGAACTCGGTCGATTTCCGCCCGAACTATGATGGCCGCCTCGAGGAGCCGTCGGTGCTGCCGGCCTCCTACCCGAACCTGCTCGCCAATGGCTCGAGCGGCATCGCGGTCGGCATGGCGACCAACATCCCGCCGCACAATATCGGCGAGCTGATCGACGCCTGCCTGCATCTCATCAAGGCCCCCGGCGCCGGCGACGACACGCTGCTGCAATACGTGCCCGGACCCGATTTCCCCACCGGCGGGGTGATCGTCGAGCCGCGCGACAACATCGCGCAGGCCTATCGCACCGGGCGCGGCTCGATCCGGCTGCGCGCCAAGTGGGAGGTCGAGGACTTGGGACGCGGCCAGTGGCAGGCAGTGGTTACCGAGATCCCCTACCAGGTGCAGAAGTCCAAGCTGGTCGAGCGCCTCGCCGAGCTGATCCAGACCAAGAAGGTTCCGATCCTCGCCGACATCCGCGACGAGAGCGCCGAGGACATCCGCATGGTGCTGGAGCCGAAGTCGAAGAATGTCGACCCGGATCTGCTGATGAACATGCTGTTCAAGAACAGCGATCTCGAGACCCGCTTCTCGCTCAACATGAACGTGCTGATCGACGGCGTGACGCCCAAGGTCTGCTCGCTCAAGGAAGTGCTCCGCGCCTTCCTCGATTTCCGCCGCGACGTGCTGTGCCGCCGTGCCCGGCACCGCATGGCCAAGATCGACAACCGGCTCGAGGTGCTCGAAGGCCTGATCATCGCCTTCCTCAACCTCGACCGCGTGATCGACATCATCCGCTACGACGACGATCCCAAGGCGGCGCTGATGTACGAGGACTGGTCGAAGCCGCATCAGGCGACGATCGCCCGCGCCACGGACGAGCGCGACTACCGCTCGCCGCTCGCCGGGATCGACGTCAAGGCGCTCGAGCTGCGCCCCGACCCGGAAGCCGAGGCCCGCGGCGTGCTGGCCGACGAAGGCACGCCGACGCAGATCCCGCAGCGCTTTGGCGGCCGGTCCGAGGGGCTCTCGGACGTGCAGGCCGAAGCCATCCTCAACATGCGCCTGCGCAGCTTGCGCCGGCTCGAGGAACTCGAGCTGGTCAACGAGCGCGACAAGCTGATGGAAGAGCGTGCCGGTCTCGAGGACCTGCTCGCCAGCGAAGACCTGCAGTGGAAGCGCGTCTCCGAGCAGCTGCGCGAGGTCAAGAAGGCCTTCGCCAAGGATCTCGACCGCGGCGCCCGCCTGACCACCTTCGCCGAGGCCGGCGAGGCCGAGGACGTGCCGCTCGAGGCGATGATCGAGCGCGAGCCGATCACCGTGGTGTGCAGCCAGATGGGCTGGATCCGCGCCATGACCGGCCATATCGACCTGAACCGCGAGCTGAAGTTCAAGGATGGCGACGGCCCGCGCTTCATCTTCCACGCCGAGACCACCGACAAGCTTCTGGTGGTCGGCTCGAACGGGCGCTTCTACACGCTCTCTGCCGCCAACCTGCCCGGCGGGCGTGGCATGGGCGAGCCGGTACGCCTGATGGTCGACCTGCCCAACGAGGCCGAGATCCACGACCTTCTCGTGCACACGCCCGGTCGCAAGCTGCTGGTGGCCTCGTCGGCCGGCGACGGCTTCATCGTGCCCGAGAACGACGTTCTGGCGCAGACCCGCAGCGGCAAGCAGGTGCTCAACGTCAAGGATGGCGTCAAGACGCAGGTCTGCAAGCCGGTCACCGGTGACGCGGTGGCCGTGGTCGGCGAGAACCGCAAGGTGCTTGTCTTCATGCTCGACGAGCTGCCCGAGATGGGCCGCGGCAAGGGCGTGCGGCTGCAGAAATACAAGGATGGCGGGCTGTCGGATGCCACCACCTTCACGCTGGCCGACGGCCTGAGCTGGAAGGACCCCGCCGGCCGCACCCGCACCGAGGCCGCGCTCGACGAGTGGATCGGCAAGCGCGCCGGGTCGGGCCGCATGGCGCCGCGCGGGTTCCCCCGCGACAACACCTTCACCTGATCCGAGATTGCCCTGCCCCCGCCGGTTCCCGCGCGGGGGCAGAGCGTGTAGCCTGCCCGCACGCGACCGCGACAGGAAGATTTCAGCATGGACGACGGCAATTTCGGCCACGGCGAGTATACCGGTGACGGCAAGGCGCTGTTCTGGCTGGCGCTGCGCACCGGGTGTCTCACCCTGCTCACCCTCGGCATTTATCGCTTCTGGGGCAAGACGCGGATCCGCCGCTACATCTGGTCCGCCGCCCGGCTCGAGGGCTCGCGCTTCGAATATACCGGCACAGGGCTCGAGAAGTTCCTCGGCTTCCTGCTCGCGGTGGTGTTCCTCGCGGTTTATCTCGGCCTGATCCAGATCCTGCTGTTCTGGTTCGGTATGACGATTTTTGCCGAGCCGCAAAGCCCCGAGCAGGCGCTGGCACAGGGCGCCGGTTTCTCGCTCTCGGCGGTGGCGCTGCTGCCCTTCATCTTCTTCGCGATCTACCGCGCAAGGCGCTACAAGATGGCCCGCACCCGCTGGCGTGGCATCCGCTTCGGCATGGAGAAGGCCGCCTGGGGCTATGCCTTCCAGGCGCTGGGATACTGGGCGCTGACGCTGCTCTCGCTGGGGCTGCTGACGCCACTGATGACCTTCCGGCTCGAGAAATACATGGCCGACCGGAGCTGGTTCGGCACCGCGCGCTTTGTGCAGGAAGGCCGCTGGACGGCGCTTTACGCCTGCATGCGCCAGATCTTCGTCGCGCTGGCGCTCCTGGCCTGCGGCGGGCTGAGCATCGCGCTCGGCAAGGTGGTTCTCGCGGTGCTGCTGCTGCCCGTGGGCGCGGTCTGGCTGGTGATCGGGGTGATCTCCTACCGGGTGCAGAGCTTCGCCTACCTGTCGCGCCACAAGATGCTGGGCCGCAAGGTCGCCTTCCACGCCCATCCCCGCACCCAGACGGTGATCGGCACCTACGTGCTGGGCGCTTTGCTGCTTGGCCTCGGGCTCTCGGTCGCCACCGGCGTCTTCGGCGGCATCGCCGCCTTCGCGCTCTCTGGGCTTGATTTCGAGACCACCGGCCCCGGCTTCCAGCCGGGCATGATCCCGCCCGTGCTGATCACCGCCGCCGGCTACCTCATGACGCTGATCGCGGCGCGCGCGGGGGCGCTTGCGCTGATCACCCAGCCGATCCTGAAGCACTATGTGACCACCCTCACCGTCATCAACCTGACGGCACTGGCCGAGATCCGCCAGCGCGCCGCCGATACCGGTGCCGATGCAGAGGGCTTCGCCGATGCGCTCGACATCGGCGGGGCGATCTGAGCGCGATGCAGGGTGCGGCGCATCTCTATGACGGTCGGTCGGCGGCGCGGCATGCGGTCGAGGTGGCGCTCTCGCGCGAGCAGCAGGCGCTGGTCATCACCGGCGACGGGCTCGAGGCGCCGCTGGTCTGGCCACTGCAGGACCTGCGCGAGCTCCACGACCACGCCGATGACGACCAGCTCATCCTGACCCGCCATCTCGAGACCGAGGACGAATCGCTGCGCGACACCGCCCGGCTGGTGGTCGAGGACCCCGAGATGGTCGCGTGGCTGCGACGCACCCGGCCCCGGCTGACCCGTCGCGACCTGCGCGAGGGCACCTGGCGGCGGGTGGCGCTGCGCGCCGGCGGGGCGCTGGCCGCCGTCCTGCTGATGATCTTCGTCATCCTGCCGGCCCTCGCGGGGACCCTGTCGCGGCTCATCCCGGTCGAGAAGGAGATCGCCTTCGGTCGCGGCGTGAAGGCCCAGATCGAGCGCGTCTTCGGCGCCACCGAGGCAGGCGCCCTCGACTGCTCCGCCCCCGAGGGCGTTGCGGCGCTCGAGCGCATGGTGACGCGGCTCACCGAGGGGCAGGAGATCGGCTACCCGCTCGAGGTCAGCGTGATCGACCACAAGATGATGAATGCCTTCGCGGTGCCCGGCGGTCACATCGTGGTGATGCGCGGCCTGCTCGAGGGCGCCGGCGACCCCGACATGGTGGCCGCCGTGCTGGCCCACGAGATCGGTCACGTGGTCCATCGCGACCCGACGCGCAACGCCCTGCGCACCGCCGGATCGGTCGGACTTTTGGGACTCCTCTTCGGCGATTTCACCGGCGGCGCGGCGACGGTCCTGCTCGCCGAACGCATGATCAGCGCCAGCTACAGCCAGGATGCCGAGGCCGAGGCCGACGCCTTTGCCTTCGACATGCTGCGCGGTGCAGGACTGCCGCCCTCCGCGCTTGGCGACATGTTCGAGCGGTTTCGCGAGGAATATGGCGATGTCGACGGCCCAATGGCGCATTTCGCCTCGCATCCGCGACTCACCGACCGCATCGCGGCGGCGGGCGCGGCCTCGTCCGGCGACTCACCCCACCGCCCCGCGCTGAGCTCTGACGCGTGGCGCGCGCTACAGGATATTTGCGACAATCAGGTCAACACACGGGACGCCGACTGACGTGGAGTTGTTCTCAAACCCGCATGCACCCGATTTCGGCGAAAAACGCGGCGTCTGTTAGGGCCAACATGTCGTTTTAGACCTGTTTCCCTCGCGTCCTCTTCGCTATCACCCCCTGTGAGACAGTTTCCAAGTCGCGCCTGACGCGACGCACTCTAGGGAGATACCGCCGATGAAGGTGCTTGTGCCTGTGAAGCGCGTGATCGACTACAACGTGAAGGTTCGTGTGAAAGCGGACGGAAGCGGCGTCGATCTGGCCAACGTGAAGATGTCGATGAACCCGTTCGACGAAATCGCCGTCGAAGAGGC